>NZ_JBQFRP010000004.1:0-307670 GCF_056537465.1 Ruegeria sp. CE8 | reverse complement strand
TCTCCCATAATCCCCAACGGATACTGAACAGGCATCTCCCACCCAGCAAAATCAACCAACTTACCTCCCAACTCAACGTGTAAGTCGTAAAGGGGCGTGCGTTTCAATGCGGTCATTTTCTCAACCTTTCAATCAGCGGGACTGGTCACGAACAACCATGACGGTGCAATGCGCGTTACGCACGACACGGGCGAGGTTCGGGCCAATCTCGTAGTTCGGGAAATCGCCTTTGGTCGACGCCATGACGATCAGATCAAAGCCGTCCTTATAGGCCAGCTTCAGGATTTCGCGATAAACGCTGCCTTCTTCGACGTGAATTGCAATGTCAGAGGCATTGCCGTGATCCAGAATGGCCTGAACCGCATTGCGCACGTGGTCTTTCGCGCCTGCGCCATAGTTGGCGGGCAGGTTCGGCAGCTGGATGATCTCGGGGATGACGGCGACCGCATGCAGTTCAGCACCGTAGAATTTTGCCTGTTCCAATGCGGTCGGCAGGGCCAGTTTCCACGAGCGTTCGTCGGTGTGGTCAATTGGCAGCAGGATTTTCGTGGCCATCACGTCTCTCCTCGAGATATGGAATTCTGTTTCAAAGGCGGGGGACCGGGTTGGCCCCCCGTTTTTTCTAAAGGCCGGATTATTCGGCAGGTGAGCCGCCCGGCTCTTCGGACTTGCCGCCCGAGGCGAAGAACTCTTTCGTCAGTTTGAAGACGATCGGGCTCAGCAGGGCCAGAGCGATCAGGTTCGGGATGGCCATCATGGCGTTCAGCGTATCCGCCAGTAGCCAGATGAAGCCCAGATCCGCGGTTGCGCCGAAGTAGATCGCAACGATCCACAGCACGCGGTAGGGGAGCAGGGATTTGACGCCCAGCAGGAACTCCACACATTTCTCGCCGTAGAACGACCAGCCCAGGATGGTGGTGAAGGCAAAGATCGACAGCGCGATTGCGATCAGGTGACCGCCGCCCGGCAGTGAGTTTGCAAAGGCCAGCGAGGTCAGTGCCGCGCCCGATTCACCTGATGTCCACGCGCCCGAAGAGATGATCGCCAGACCGGTGATCGAGCAGACGATGATGGTGTCGATGAACGTACCCAGCATCGCGATAAGGCCCTGGTTGACCGGACCTTTGGTCTCGGCTGCCGCATGTGCGATCGGAGCTGAACCCAGACCGGCTTCGTTCGAGAAGACGCCACGCGCCACACCAAAGCGGATTGCGGCCCAGACGGCTGCGCCCGCGAAACCACCTTCGGCGGCGGACGGGGTGAAGGCATAGGTGAAGACCAGCGACAGGGCATTGCCAATCTCGCCGATGTTGATGATCAGAACCAGAAGACCAGCGACAATGTATGCGATCGCCATGGCCGGAACCAGTTTACCGGCAACCGCACCGATGCGGGTGATGCCACCCAGAATAACGGCTGCAGTCAGAACCATCAGAATAACGCCGGTGATCGAGGTGTTCACGCCGAAGTTCGATTCCAGAACCTGAGCAACACCGTTGGCCTGTACGCCGTTGCCGATGCCGAAGGCCGCGATTGCGCCAAACAGGGCAAATGCAACGCCCAGCCATGCCCATTTCGCGCCGAGGCCGTTCTTGATGTAATACATCGGGCCGCCGACGAAGTTGCCCAACTCGTCCTTTTCACGGTATTTCACCGCGCAGACGGCTTCGGCATATTTGGTGGCCATGCCCACCAGGGCGGTCATCCACATCCAGAACAAGGCGCCCGGACCGCCCAGGAAGACAGCAGTGGCCACACCGGCGATGTTACCCGTACCGATGGTCGCCGACAGCGAAGTCATCAGCGCGTTGAACGGGCTGATCTGCCCTTCGCCCTGACCTTCGCGGCCTTTGAACAACAGGCTGAAACCTGTGCCAATGCGCAGGATCGGCATGAATTTCAGGCCGACCTGCAGGAAGAAGCCGACGCCAAGAATGAGAACCAGCATCAGCGGCCCCCATACGACGCCATTTATGGCCCCTACGATTGAATTTAACGCTTCCATGGTATCCCTCCCATTTGCGTTAGGTTATGCCCCGGTCGCGAGAGCCCGCTGGCGGGCCTGCTTGAGGGCGGCAAAGTCTTCGTCCGCGTGGAACGAGGAACGGGTCAGCGGTGTGGCCGACACGTGCAAAAAGCCCTTGGAACGTGCGATTTGCTCCAGTTGGGCGAACTCCTCCGGTGTCCAGAAACGATCGATCGGGTGATGTTTCGGGGTTGGCTGCAGGTATTGGCCGACAGTCAGGAAATCGACCTGTGCCGCGCGCAGGTCGTCCATCACCTGACGGACATCGCTCAGGCTTTCGCCCAAACCAACCATCAGGCCGGACTTAGTGAAAATCTCGGGATTGGCGCGTTTTGCATCGTCCAGCAGCCGCAGGGACGTGTAATACCGCGCGCCGGGTCGCACGCTTGGATAGAGATGCGGAACGGTTTCCAGATTGTGATTGAACACATCCGGGGCGGCTTCGAAAACCACATCCGCAGCTTTACCTTTGCCCAGAAAGTCAGGGGTCAGAACCTCGACCGTAGTGCCGGGGTTCTGGTGCCGCACTGCACGGATCGTCTGGGCGATATGATCCGCCCCGCCATCGGCCAGATCATCGCGGTCGACCGAAGTGATGACCACATGGCGCAGGCCCAGCTTTTTCACCGCTGCAGCGACACGGCCCGGTTCGAAAACATCCAACTCGTCCGGACGGCCCGTCGCCACGTTGCAGAAGGAACAGCCCCGCGTGCAGACCTCGCCCATGATCATCATTGTAGCGTGGCGCTTGGACCAGCATTCACCGATGTTCGGGCATGCAGCCTCTTCGCAGACCGTCGCCAGATTGTGGTCGCGCATCAGGCGGCGGGTTTCGTAATACTCGGACCCTTCGACCTTTTTCTTTCTGATCCACTTCGGTTTGCGTGGGATGACACTGTCGGCCTTTTTGGCTTTTTCCGGGTGGCGGGGTCGAAGCTGGATGGTCATCTGGCTGTCCTTACTTAGGCGTGGATTGCGCGGCCCATGGCATCGAGGCAGGCTTCTTTGACCGCCTCGCCCATCGCCGGGTGCGCATGACAAGTTGCGGCGACCTCGGCGACAGTTGCGCCTTTGGTCATGGCCAGAACCAGTTCCGCAATCAGATCACCGCCATGGGCACCACAAATATGTGCCCCCAAAATCTGGCCATCTGTTCCCGCCAGCACTTTGACTGCGCCGTCGGTTTCACCGGTCGAACGCGCGCGCGAATTGGCCATAAATGCAAATTTGCCAACAGTATACTCGGTTCCGGCCTCTTTCAGAGTCTCTTCCGTCTGGCCGACCGAGGCGACCTCAGGGTCGGTATAAACAACGCCCGGTACGGTGTTGTAATCGACGTGCCCCGCGCCACCTGCCAGCATTTCGACACAGGCGACGCCGTCTTCTTCGGCTTTGTGCGCCAGCATCGGGCCGGGCACGCAATCGCCAATCGCATAGACGCCGGGAACGGATGTGCAGAACGTGTCGTCCACCTGGATAAATCCGCGCGGGTCCAGGGTTATCCCCAGATCTTCCAGCCCCAGCCCGCGCGTCACGGGCCGGCGGCCGACGGCGATCAGGACCTTGTCGGCCTCGATCACCTCTTCCTTGTCTTTGCCGACCCGATCCAGTGTGAGCGTCAAGCCTGCGTCGGTATTGGTTACCGATTTCAATGCTCGGCCCAGTTGGAACTTCAGCCCACGCTTGGATAGGGCACGCTGTGCGAGTTTGGCGATCTCGCCATCGATTCCGGGCAGAACACGGTCGAGATATTCAACGACCGTGACCTTGGCACCCAGCCGAGACCACACCTGCCCAAGCTCAAGCCCAATAACCCCAGCACCAACGACGACCAGATGCTCAGGTACCATGTCCAGCGCGATTGCGCCGGTCGAGCTGAGGATGTCCTGTTCGTCAATTTCGATTCCGTTCAGCGGCGTGGGTTCGGAACCGGTCGCGATCAGGATGTTCTTTGCCTCGTAGACTTCGTCACCGACCTTGACCTGCCCATTCGCAGGGATGCTGGCCCAGCCTTCGATCAGATCGACACCGTTCTTCTTGAACAAGAAGGCAATTCCCTTGGTCAGATCGCCAACGATCTTGTCCTTGCGCCCCATCATCGAGCTCACGTCGATGCTGGCCCCCTCGACGGCAATGCCATGGGAGGAGAGGTGTGCAAGCTCGGCATATTTGGCCGAGGAGGTCAGCAACGCTTTGGAGGGTATGCACCCCACATTCAGACAGGTTCCGCCAAGCGCGCCGCGTCCTTCGACGCAGGCCACTTTCATGCCCAGTTGGGCCGCGCGGATTGCAGCGACGTATCCGCCGGGGCCGCCGCCGATGACGATGAGGTCATAGATGCTCATGGGTGTTCTTTCAGTAGATCGGATGGCTGGCGCAGAGCGCGCGGACTTTTTCACGAGTTTCAGCTTCGACAGTCGGGTCGCCTTCAGGCGACTGGGCCAGAGCGTCCAGCACATCGCCGATCAGGTGACCGATCTGCTTAAACTCTTCCGGTCCGAACCCGCGGCTACAGCCCGCAGCCGTTCCCAGCCTGACACCGCTCGTCACGGTTGGCTTTTCCGGATCGCCCGGTACGCTGTTCTTGTTGCAGGTGAACCCGGCACGCTCCAGCGCGGCCTCGGCGTCTTTGCCGGTCACGCCCAGCGGGCGCAGGTCGACCAGCATCAGGTGGTTTTCAGTGCCACCAGAGACGATGTCACAACCGCGAGCCATCATTACGTTCGCCAGAGCGGATGCGCTGTCCACGACTCGCTGCATGTAGTCTTTGAATTCCGGCTTCAGCGCCTCACCAAATGCAACGGCCTTGCCGGCGATCACGTGCATCAGCGGGCCACCCTGAAGACCGGGGAACACAGCGGAGTTGATCTTTTTCGCCAGCGCCTCGTCATTGGTCAGGATGATCCCACCACGCGGACCGCGCAGTGTCTTGTGCGTGGTAGACGTGACCACATGCGCGTGGCCGACAGGCGAGGGGTGCAGGCCAGTTGCGACCAGACCGGCGATATGGGCCATGTCGGCCAGCAGCCATGCGCCAACTTCGTCTGCGATAGCGCGGAAACGGGCAAAGTCGATTTTTTGTGAATAGGCCGACGCGCCGGCGATGATCAATTGCGGCTTTTCGGCCTTTGCCAGCGCTTCAACCTGATCGTAGTCGATCAGCCCGGCGTCGGTCAGCCCGTACTGGACCGGGCGGAACCATTTGCCGGATTGAGCGGGTTTGGCACCGTGGGTCAGGTGGCCGCCTGCATCCAGCGACATGCCCAGGATCGTATCACCGGGGCTGAGCAGCGCCAGCTTGACCGCTCCGTTGGCCTGCGCGCCGGAATGCGGCTGAACGTTTGCGTATTCGCAACCAAACAGTTTTTTCAAACGATCAATGGCTTCGGACTCGACCTCATCCACGTATTCGCAGCCACCATAGTAGCGGCGACCGGGATAACCTTCGGCGTATTTGTTGGTCAGGACAGAGCCCTGCGCGTCGATCACAGCCTGCGACACGATGTTTTCGGACGCAATCAATTCGATCTGTTCGGCCTGGCGTTTGCCTTCGCGCGCAATTGACGCTGCGATAACCGGATCAGCTTCGGTAAGCGACGTTTTGAACATGATTTCCTCCTCCAGCACCGAATCCTCAGTACGAAATTTTGTTTCCTATAGTGGAAATCGTACAGTTGAAGCAACATATTTCTCACATTTGTGAAGTTGTTTGTGCCTGGGGAAATCTGTAACCTCTGATAAAACAGGGAGATTTATATGGGAGACGAAACCCGAGGCGATGTTTCCGGACTGGAAGAACAAGACGAAGGCGCTGCTCTGGGCCGTTCCATCCGCGATGCGCGCCGTGCAAAAGGCTGGACTTTGGAGGAAGCTGGGCGCGCTGCAGGAATCGGGCGGTCCACCCTTTCGAAGATCGAGAACAACCAGACGCGGCCCAGCTTCGATATCGTCCGTCGTCTGACACAGGCACTGGATATGAGTACGCCGCAGTTGTTCCTGCAGTCCGGTCAATCCGGGATTTCAGGCCGACGCGATTTTACCCCCAAAGGTGAGGGTGAGATCAAAAACACGCCGACCTATATGCACGAATTGCTGTGTTCGGAACTGACCAGCAAACGGATGCTGCCCTATATCGCGACGATCAAAGCCCGCGACCTGTCCGAATTCGAGACATGGATCCGACATACAGGCGAAGAGTTCATGTATGTGATCAGCGGCGAACTGATTTTCGTGTCAGAGCATTACCGGCCCTTGCCGATGAAGGCGGGTGACTCTCTCTATTATGACAGCGGCATGGGGCACGGCTGTATCTCGACCAGCGAAGAAGATGCGAAGGTGCTTTGGGTGTCGCTCGAGTGAATCCGGAGCGACACAAAAGATGAAAGCGGCCCTATAGAGGCCGCTTTTCTGTTTAAAGAAGTTTGAACCGAACTGGTTGCTCTGCGGGTTCAGGTATGTCCCAGAACCTTGCGGGCGACTCGGAAACACTCCAATGCTTGGGGAACGCCGCAATAAATTCCGACGACGTGGATGATGGCCCGGATTTCTTCGGGTGTAACACCGTTGTTGATCGCGCCTTTGCAGTGAATCTCCCATTCATGCATTTTCCCCAGAGCCCCGATCATGGACAGGTTCATCATCGATCGCGTTTTGGCGTCGATCACGTCATCGCCCCAGCCAAACCCCCAACACCAGGCGGTCATCGCCTCTTGGAACGGGCGGGTAAAATCATCTGCCGCCGCCAGGTTCTTTTCCACATATTCCGCGCCCAGCGTGTTCTTGCGCTGCTCAAGACCTTTCAGGAACAGGTCTTCGTCAAAAATGTCTGCCATGTTTTCTCTCCGGTGTATCAGCCCGTCAGCCGATTTTTGTACAGGTGGTCGTAGTGGGGTTTCATCCGGCGGTACACCTGTTTGACCCGATCCGGCGCGTCCGTGATCGAGATATGTTTGCGGGGCTGCGGAGCCAACCCCGTCGAATTGGCCAGGTTGGCGTGGAACGACCCGCCATCCCACCAGGAGTGGGCGGATGGATCGCCGCCGGGCTCCCATGTCAGGGCGTCTTCCAAAAACGGAATCCCGACCGCGTCGCAAAAACGCGCAGTCATAGCGTACGGGTTTTCCAGCAGGTCATCGCTGTCGACAACCGGCGGGGGCGTGCCATTCAGTGCGGTCAACAGATCGAATAGGGCGCGCTGTTCTGGAAAGCCGACCTCACCTTCGGCAAAGTCGGGCCATTGCTTGTACATCGAGGTGACAGTCTTTGCCGGATCGCGGATCAGGAAGGCGTGGTTGAAATGCGACAGAAACTCGGCGTCCCACATGTGATTGATGTAATGCGGGAAGTCCTTGATGAAGACCGGCCCTTTCTGCGCGCGGGCCTGAATGTCGGCCCAGACTGTGTCCAGTGTCAGGCCCGGCGTCGTCACATCGCCCGGTTTGAACCTGTGCCACAGCGGATCTTCACCCTGATACCAGGCCTCGCCAAAGGGTTCGTGCAGACAATCCAGATCTCCGCGCTGTCGCATCATCCATTCAAAAGCGGTGGACGTAGAGCGGGGCACCGCCCAGAGCGCGAGGATTTTGTTCATGTCGATGATCCTTTGAAGTGAGGTCTATAGCCGTCGGAGAAGTTCTCCGTGCGGTGTGTCAGGCGCGAGGTTCAGGGATTTAAAGATGCGCCAATACAGCGCGATGTCGTGGCCGATCACAGGTTTGCCCAGCGCGGTCTCAAGCGTATCCGCCAGATGCAGGGGGCGCTGCGGCAGGCCATTTGGCCCGGTGCGGAAATTGCACATGCCGTTGATCAGGATCGCATCGGCCTGCGGGGCCTGTTCGGCCACGTATTCGAAGCTTTTCATCGCGAGATCACCGTCAAACACCCAGCGGTAGGAATTGACCTCTTCCTGACTGTCGAACCATCCCTGTTCATGGAAATTTCCGGCGTAGAGCACGTCAAACCCGGCCTCGTTCAGAAACCCGACCGTACCTTGCCACCATTCGGGCCAGTGATAGGCGGCGTTCAGGGCAACCTTTTCGACATTCATCTCGCGCAAAGCTTCGACCATTGCGTATCCGGCCATGTGAAACTGTGTGCCGTATTTGTCCGACAGATCCGCGCAGTGCTGACGTACCCCTTCGACGCCAAGCCCGCAGGCGTGGACCCAGTTCGATCCGACCTGACCGCAGACGTCGACGCCGTTGCGGGACATGCAATGAACGAAATCCTCAAGCATGCCAAAGTTCTGTTTCCTCTGATCCAGCCCGTGCACGTAGTTCGGGACGTGCAGCATCCAGCCATGTACACCGACCGTTTCGGGGCACATTCGCAGAAAGTCTGACGGCGCCGCATCGAAATCAAAAGGCGGGCTGGTAAAGCCAACCTGATGCGGGAATAGCTTGTGTTCCGGGCGCCAATCCTCGGGCATCAGCATGGGTGTGCCACCTCGGTCATTAATCCACGGCCTCGCGCATCCATTGCTGCAAACGAGCAATCGAGTGTTCCGACATCACGCCGCAGCCGGGGTCCAGAACCAGCGGCCCGGGGCGATAGCCGCGGGATTTCAGGCCGCGGTGGACACTTTCGACCAGACGGATGTCTTCCTCGACCGTTGTTTCACGGTCCTGTACCGCCAGTTGCCGGATCACCGCGCTTTCCGAGCCGCCCTCAGTGTACCAGCCGCGCCAGACGGTGCAGTGGTCGGCGTCACCCGCGCGCCAGTGATAGGTGTTCAGCACATTGCCAGGGTAGCACTGGAACGAGAACATCGGCCACAGAAACCACGACTGATAGTCGCCCGCATGCGGAACCGACAGATCGATCGGATAGGTCATCTTGTCGAGGCTTTGGCACTCGGTCGTGTGGCGCAGGACGTAACCGCCGCCTGCGTCGGGTTGAATGTCATAGGTCTCGGGTTTGACCACGCCTTCGGCAAAGGTCGGGTGGTTGGTCGGGCAGTGATAGCACTCCGAGTAGTTCTCAACACTGACCTTCCAGTTGCAATTCTCAGGAATCTCGACCCATTCGAGCGGTTCCAGATCATCGATATGCGGGACGAAGGCACGGATTTCCTCGCGCACGCCGGGGTACCATTCATCCATCGGGGCGGCGTCATCGTCGAGGTTGACGAAGATGAAACCGTTGAAGACCTCGGTACGGACTGAGGTCAGACAGATCGCGTTGCGGTCGAAACCGGGGACGGATTTGATGTTGGGACCGGCGCGCAATTGACCGGACAGCTCGTAGGTCCAGGCATGGTAAGGGCAGACGACGACGCGCGTGTTGCCCGCGCCGGTCACCATTTCATGCGCGCGGTGCTGGCAGACGTTGTAGAAGGTGCGGATTTCGCCGTCGCGGCCGCGAATGCAAAAAAGATTCTGCCCGGCGATTTCAAAAGCGAAGTAATCCCCCGTTTCCCGGACCTGTGCGACATGGCCTGCAAACTGCCACGTTCGGGCCAGAAGGCCCTGCATCTCCTGCTCGAAAATTGCAGGGTCGGTATAGTATCGGGCATCCAATGAGTGGGTCAGGGGTGCGTTCATTCGGGCTCCTCCGCGTAGAGGCCAAGTTGGTGTCTGCGTTGGTGAAACCGTTCCACCCGCTCGACGATCTCATCGCTGGATACTGCGATCACGAAAGACAGCAGCGTTTCCAGCAACGCGATAGTCGAGACGGATGACGGAAAGAATTGCGGCGTGTCGGCGGCGACGACAAAGCCGTGATGCGCGTTCAGGATGATCGGGCTGGCCGGGCTGTCGGAAAGACCGATCACCGTCAGCCCCTGTTCGCGGGCCAGTTTCACGGCCTCGATCACTTCGGTGCGATATGGGTGGCAGGTGATCGCGATCAGTACGTCCTGTTCGTCAGCCCATGCCAGATCATCCACCGGGGTCGAGCCGGGCCGGGGGATCGCGTGGAACTGCTTCATCCCCGTTGAGGCGAGATAGGTGAAATTGCGCGCGTTTGCGTTGTTGACGCCAACTCCCAGCGTGAAAATCTGGCGGCAGTTCCAGATGTCTTCGGCGGCCGCCTTCAGGGTATCGGCATCGATCCCGGCAAAGGTTTCCTCGATATTTCGGATCGCGGCGCCGATCATATCGGCATAGAGGCCACCCAGTTCCCCCGACTTGCCAATATCCTGCAACCAACGGGCGCGGTCAGGAAACGACAAGCCCCCTTTCCGAATCGCATCGCGGAACGGGGCGCGGAAATCCTCGTATCCATCGAACCCCACCTGCCGCGCCATGCGCACGAAAGTGTTGGGTTTGACCTTGGCCGCTTCGGCGATCTCGCGCACCGTCGAAACCCCAACATCCGTTGGGTTTTCCAGAACGTAACGCGCCGCTTTTTGCGCCTCGGGTGTGAGGGCATCCCACTCCTGACTCAGGCGGTCGAGGACAGCAGATGATACATTTGTGTCATTCATGATTGACGATGGTACATTTGTGGAATTAGCCTGTCGAGCAGAAACGCGACTCGGGAAGAGGAAAAATCATGTCCGAGAAGAATCTGCCGTCACATGCCCGCGTGGTCATCGTGGGCGGAGGTGTCATGGGGGTCGGTCTGGCCTATCATCTGGCGCATGAAGGGTGGGGCGACGATACCGTCCTGCTGGAAAAGGCTGAGCTGACCAGCGGCAGCACCTGGCACGCGGCGGGCCAGATCACGCATTCGACGTCCAGTTTTGGATTGGGCAAATGTGTGGACTACAACATCGGTCTGTACTCTGGTCAGTTGGAGGCTGAAACCGGCCAGCCCGTCACATGGCATGGCTGTGGTTCGTTCCGTCTGGCCTATACCGAGGATGAGATGGACTGGCTGCGTCACACCTTGTCGGTGGGCCGGTCGCTGGGCTTTAATATCGAACTCGTCGGCCCTGAGAAGGTGGCCGAGCTGCACCCGTACTACAATCTCGAAGGTGTTCTGGGTGCGTTGCACACTCCGGATGACGGGCATGTCGATCCGACCAACGTGACCATGGCGATGGCTGCAGGCGCGCGTCAAAAAGGTGTCAACATCTTCCGCAATTGCCGCGCCACCAACATCACGCAGGCCGACAACGGCGAGTGGGTGGTCGAAACCGAGATGGGCACCATCACCTGCGAGCATGTGGTGAACGCTGGCGGCACCTATGCGCGTCAGATGGGCGAATGGTCCGGGCTGCAATTGCCGATGACCTCGATGACGCACCATTATTTTGTGACCGAGCCGGTGCCCGAGTTTCAGAATCTGGACAAGGAACTGCCGGTTATCCGCGATGACCGCAAGGTCTCGGGCTACATACGGATGGAGCAGCAGCGCGGGCTGATCGGGATTTACGAGAAGGAGAACCCGAACTCGGTCTGGCATGATCACTGCCCCTGGGAATACGAGAACTGGCTGTTCGATGCGGATTACGACCGGGTGATGCCGTGGCTTGAGGAAAGCCTGAACCGGATGCCGATCTTTGCGGAACTCGGCATTCAGCGCGACGTACATGGGGCGATTTCGCATCCACCAGATGGCAACCCTCTGATCGGTCCCGCGCCGGGCGTTCGCAACTATTGGTGCTGCTGCGGGACGCAGATCGGCATCGGTTGGGGGCCGGGTCTGACCCGCGAGCTGGCACGTTGGATGGTGCATGGCGCAGCGGATATCTCGATGCGCGAGTTCGATCCCCGCCGTTTCGGCAGCTATGCCACCAAGGACTGGCAGGTGATCAAGGCCGAGGAAGACTACTGCCTGCGCCACGAGATCCCGTTCCCGCATTTCAACCGTTTGGAAGGGCGTCCGATCAAACCGTCCCCACTGTACGAGCTGCTCAAATCCAAGGGTGCGGTGCATGAAGAGGTTTATGGCTTCGAACGTCCGCGATGGTTTGCGCGGGACGGAGTAGAGCAGCGCGATCACTATTCCTTCCGCCGTACCCCTGCTGACGACATGGTCGCGGCTGAGGTCAAAGCAGTGCGTGAGAGCGTCGGCATCATGGACGTTACCGCCTTCACTAAGGTCGAGGTTTCGGGACCGGACGCCTATACCCTGCTGGATCGTTTGACCGCCAACCGGATGCCGCAGAAGGTCGGCTCGATCACCCTGACCCACATGCTGAACCGCCGTGGCCGGATCGAGTTGGAGACAACGATTGTCCGCATGGCTGAGGATCGGTTCTATCTGGTCTGCGCGGCCTTCTTCGAACAGCGCCTGCTGGATCATCTGGCGCATCAGCGCGCGGATGAGGATGTTCAGATCACGGCCCTGTCGGCGGATTGGTCAGCCCTTACGCTGAACGGCCCCCGCTCGCGGGATGTACTGGCGCGTTGCACCGATGCCGATCTGACCAATGCCGGGTTCCGCTGGCTGTCCGCGCAGGAAATCACCATCGCGGGCCACAACGTCTGGGCCTTCCGCATGTCCTATGCCGGTGAGTTGGGCTGGGAACTGCACATGCCCAACGCCGCCTGCCTCGATGTCTACAACGCGCTTTGGGCAGCGGGTGAGCCGCACGGCATCACCGACTACGGCAGCTTTGCCATGAACGTGATGCGCATGGAGAAGGGTTTCAAAGGCGCGGGCGAGTTGACCAACGAGGTTACCTTGGCCGAAGCCGACGTGCTGCGTTTTGCCCGTACCGACAAGGAGTTTCTGGGCAAGGACAAGACCCTGAACACTGATCTGCCATGGGTGTGTGCTTACCTCGAGATCGAGCCGGATGGTGAGATTGACGGGCATGGTGGCGAAGCTGTCATGTTAAACGGGAAGGTCGTGGGCTCGACCGCCTCGGTGGCTTATGGCCCTACAGTCGGCAAGATCCTCGCCTTTGCCTACATCAAACCCGAGGCGGCCACTGCCGGGACCGAGTTGCAAGTTGTAATTCACGGCAAACCGCGCGCAGCCCGCGTTCTGGGCGAACCAGCCTATGATCCCGAGAGCCTGCTGCCACGTACTGACGCCATTCTGGAGACTGCATAATGAGCTTGCCCGACAAAATGAAAGCCATGGTCACGATGGGCCATGGCGGACTGGAACAGATGGTATTGCACGAGGACTGGCCGCGCCCCGAACCCGCCGCCGGAGAGGTGCTGATCAAGGTTGCGGCTTGCGGCCTGAACAACACGGACGTGAATACGCGATCGGGCTGGTATTCCAAGACCGTCACCGACGCGACCACCGGCGCAGCGTTCGAAGAGGTTGGCGAAGAGGACCCCACTTGGGGCGGCAACCCAATCACTTTCCCTCGCATTCAGGGAGCCGATATCTGCGGTCACATCGTGGCCGTAGGCGAAGGTGTCGATCCAAGGATGATCGGCGAGCGTGTTATCACCGATGGGTGGCTGCGTAACCCGGCGGACCCGGGCAACAAGGATAAGACGGGTTATTTCGGCTCGGAGAGAGACGGCGGGTTCGCCGAATATGCTACGACTCTGGCGGTTAATGCCGTTCCGATCCAGTCCGACCTGTCGGACGCCGAACTTGCCACGTTCTCGTGCTCCTATTCGACGGCCGAGGGCATGTTGACCCGCGCCAACGTAACCGACGCCGACACTGTTCTGGTGCCCGGATCGTCGGGAGGGGTCGGTGGCGCATTGGTGCAACTGGCCAAACGCCGGGGCGCTCGCGTGATCGCGATGGCGTCTGAGGCAAAGCATGCGGATGTGGCCGAACTTGGCCCTGATGTGATCCTACCGCGTGCGCCGGAAAACCTGCGGGCAGCGCTAGGCGACGAGAAGATCACGGTCGTTGCTGATGTTGTGGGTGGGCCTTACTGGCCGAACCTGATCGACATTCTGGAACGTGGTGGCCGGTATACATGTTCGGGTGCGATCGCCGGACCGATTGTCGAGTTCGACCTGCGAACGTTCTATCTACGCGACCTGACCTTCACCGGCTCGACCGTGATTGATCCGCAAGTCATGCGGAACCTTGTGAAATACATCGAGGCCGGAGAGATTAGGCCTGCGCTTGCCGCCACCTTTCCCCTGGAGGAACTGCGTGAGGCTCAGGCCGCGTTCATTGCCAAACAACACACCGGCAACATCGTGGTGACCCCATGACACTGGACGACGTTCTTGAGGCTGCCCGGCGGCTGCACCAATCGCACCCAGAGCTTTCCGCCTTTGGCGATTGGCCTGACGACCTTGTGGCGGCGGATCTGGGCCCAAACCAGATTCCGGCGATGGAGCTGGTTCAGCAAACGGAATTCCCGACCGAGGGTGAGACGCAGTCCTTGACCGATGCGATCAGGGCAACTGCGCATCTGGCTCAATGGAAGCATACCTATACCGAGGAAGAGGTCGGAGCCGATTTTCTCAATCGTTATGGTTACTACGAGTTGTTCGGCCCGACCGGGCATTTCCACTCTACCCAATTGCGCGGCTATGTCGCCTATTGGGGGGCGGGCCTGCATTATGATTGGCACAGCCATCAGGCAGAGGAGCTTTACCTAATCGTAGGCGGCGGAGCGACGTTTCGGGTGGAAGGGAACGAAGCCTATGTCGGCCCGAACCAGACACGCCATCACGAAAGTTGGCAAAGCCATGCGATGACCACAACCGATCAGCCGATCCTGACCTTCGTTCTCTGGCGTGGTGAGGGAATGGGCGATTTGCCAAAAATGGACGCCGCATGAAAATCACTCGTATCCGTGTCTATCAGACTGGGCTTCCATATGTAGGCGGGGCCTATGTCTGGGGTGCGGGTAACGCGATTGAAACGGCGATTGCATCTGTTGTCGTCATCGACACGGATGCCGGTCTACAGGGTTGCGGTGAATTCACGCCTTGTGGCGAAAACTACATGGTTGCCCATTCACAAGGGGTCGCGGCGCTGGCCAGATTGGTCGCGCCTAAGTTGCTGGGCGAAGACCCACGGCAGGCGGGGCGGATCGAACAACTGATGGACCAACTGGTGCAGGGTCACGGATATGCCAAAGCTCCGTTCGATGCGGCGTGCTGGGACATTCTGGGCAAGGCCTGTGATCAGCCGGTCTGGATGCTGCTGGGTGGCAAGCTGACGGATGGCGCGCCGATGTACCGGGTCGCGCCGCAGAAAGCGGTGGATGAGACGGTGGCCGAAATGGACCGATACCGCGCGCAGGGGTATCGGCAGTTTCAGGTGAAAGTCGGGGGTGACTGGGCCACCGACATTGACCGCATTCGTACAACCGTCCCGCTGCTAAATCCGGGTGAGAAGGCGATGGCCGATGCCAATCAGGGCTGGCGCGTCGACAACGCGATCCGGGTGGCGCGGGCAACGCGGGATCTGGATTACATCCTGGAACAGCCCTGCCGGACCTATGAGGAATGCCAGCAGGTGCGCCGCGTCGCCGAGCAACCGATGAAGCTGGATGAATGCCTGACCGGAATGCATATGGCGCAGCGCATCGTTGCGGATCGAGGGGCCGAAATCTGCTGTCTCAAGATTTCGAATCTTGGCGGGCTCAGCAAGGCGCGGCGGGTGCGGGATTATCTCGTCGAAAACCGCATTCCGGTGGTCAGCGAAGACACATGGGGTGGGGAAATCACAACCTCGGCTGTCGCCCATTTTGCGGCCTCGACGCCGCCCGAATACCTGCAAAACACCACCGACTTGATGAACTACAACACCCGATCTACCGGAATCGGCGGACCAATGTCGCGGAATGGCAAGCTCTATGCCCCGGATGCTCCAGGAATGGGCGTAGTGCCCGATTTCGAAAGCCTCGGTGCGCCGATTGAGGAGTTCAGCCTGTGAGACCGCAAGCCGTTGCAACCCAGATGATCGATGACGCCCGCGTTCGGGTGACGCGATTTGACTTTGCGCCCGATGCTGAAACGGGATGGCACCGTCACGTGATGGATTACGTCATCACGGCAATCACCGATTGTCATATGCAGCTGGAATTGCCCGACGGCTCTGTCAAAGACGTAACAGTTCCAGCGGGAACCGCCTATCGCCGTGACGAGGGTGTCGAGCACAACGTGATCAATGCCGGGGACGAACCGATGTCCTTTGTTGAAGTGGAACTGAAATGAAAATTACCCGAATCTCAGTCTATCATGTCGATCTGCCGCTCGAGCATCCGTATTGGTTGTCTGGTGGCCGGTTGAAGTTCGAAGTGCTCGACGCAACGCTGGTCAAGGTCGAAACGGATAGCGGCCTGACCGGCTGGGGCGAAGGTACTCCGTGGGGGCATACCTATGTGCCCGCGCATGGCCCGGGTATTCGCGCCGGGATTCAGACGATGGCTCCGTTCATTCTGGGCCTTGATCCGCGTCGGGTGCTGGATGTCGAACGTGCGATGGATATCGCTCTGCCCGGCCACCTCTACGCCAAAAGCCCCATCGACATGGCCTGCTGGGATATTGCAGGGCAAGCGGCGGGAATGCCGATTGCCGATCTGATGGGCGGCGGGTCGCGGACTCCGCGCCCGATCGCCTCGTCGGTCGGGGCCAAAAGCGTCGAGGAAACGCGCGAAGTGATGGAGCGGTATCGCAGCCGCGGCTATGTCGCCCATTCGGTGAAGATCGGCGGCGATGTGGAACGAGATATCGCCCGCGTACGTGACGTCGAAAGCATCCGGCGACCGGGTGAGATTGTCCTCTATGACGTCAACCGTGGCTGGACCCGGCAACAGGCCCTGCGCGTTATGAGCGCCTGTGAAGACCTGAACGTCACATTCGAGCAACCCGGCGAGTCGCTGGATGACATCGCCGCCATTTCCGGCCGACATGCCTCGCCTGTATCTGTCGACGAGAGCCTTGTGACACTGCAGGACGCTGCGCGTATTGCCCGCGACGGGTTGGCCGAAGTCTTCGGGATCAAGCTGAACCGCGTTGGCGGGCTGACCAAAGCAGCCCGAATGCGGGATATCGCGCTGGCGCATGGTATCGACATGTTCGTGATGGCCACAGGCGGATCGGTTCTGGCCGATACCGAGGCGCTGCATCTGGCGGCGACGATCCCAGACGACAATTGTCACGCGGTCTGGGCGTGTCAGGACATGATCACTGTCGATATCGCGGGCGGGCGAGGTCCGCGCAATGTCGACGGCCACTTGCATCTGCCGGAAACGCCGGGGCTTGGCGTGCATCCTGACGAGGATGCGCTGGGCGATCCGGTTGGGGTCTACCAATGAGGATCAACAAAATTACGCTCTGGTCGGTCGACCTGACCAGTCACGAGACCTATCACATGGCCGAAGGTAAGACCTGCGCGACGGTCAAAAGCCACATTCTGTGCCTCGAAACCGATACTGGTCTGAGGGGCTGGGGCGAGGTCTGCCCGATCCCGCATTACCTGCCCGCCTACGCCGGTGGCGTTCCGGCAGCTATTGCCGAAATGGGGCCGGAAATCCTTGGCATGGCGCCCTTTGGTGTCGATGCACCGATGCGCAAGTTGGACGGGTTTTTGCTTGGGCACCGCTATGCCAAGTCCATGGTGGATATCGCCCTTTGGGACCTGTTCGGGCAGGCCTCGGGTCAGCCGGTTTATGCGCTGCTGGGCGGGCGGACGCGGAAGGATATGCCGCTCTATCACTCGATCACTTGTATCGCACCGGACGACATGGCGCGGATCGCAAAGACGGCCTATCAGACCGGCATTCGTCAGTTTCAGGTCAAGCTGGGGGTTGAAGGCAACTGGCAGGCCGATGCGGAACGGCTGACCAAGGTACGCGAGGCTGTGGGACCGGGGCCGCTGGTTTATGGCGACTGGAATTGCGGTGCCTCGCGGTTGCAGGCAACGAGAACGGGCAGGGCGGTGGCGCATCTGGATGTGATGCTGGAACAGCCCTGCAAAACGCTTGAGGACTGTGCCGCCGTGCGGCAGGCAACCGGCCTGCCGATGAAGATCGATGAAAACGCGCATGATCTGGCCTCGCTGCTAAGGGCGCATGAACTGGGCTGCATGGATGCCGTCGCCCTGAAACTGTCGAAGTTCGGCGGCTTGTCAGCCATGCGCCGCGCGCGGGATCTGACCGTGCATCTGGGCGCTGAGATTTGTGCCGAATGCACCTGGGGTTCGGACATCGTCACAGCCGCATCGTTGCACTTTGCGGCCTCGACCCCGCACGGGTCGTTGATGAACACCTGTGACCTGTCCTCTTATGTATCCCCACGCGTCTGCCCGGATGCACCAAACCGTGACAACGGCCGGATTGCCCCGCCCGAAGGTCCGGGGTTAGGTGTTGTGCCAGACCCCGGAGTGCTTGGCCTGCCAATATTGGAGATCGTTTGACATGCTGAAAATCAACACCCAATCCGAATGGATTACCCGCGCAAACGAGGTTCTGCCCGCCGGAGGGTTTGGCAATTTCGACCCGGGCATCATCATTTCCCGTGGTGAAGGCAGCCATGTCTGGGATGAGGATGGCTATGAGTACATCGACTACCTGATCGGCTCTGGCCCGATGTTGCTGGGCCATGGCCATCCCGAAGTCATGGAAGCCGTTTTGGAACAACTGCCCAAGGGCATGACGTTCTTTGCCAACAACGCCAGGGGCATCGAACTGGCTGAGGCCATCATCGATGCTGTACCGTGTTGCGAGCAGGTCCGCTTCGTGGCCTCGGGCGGTGAGGCGGACATGTACGCGATCCGTTTGGCGCGGGCCTATACAGGGCGCAACAAGATCCTGAAATTCGAAGGCGGTTATCACGGTATGAGCGCCGAGGCACAGATGAGTCTTGCCCCAAGCCGTAATGTCAACTTCCCTCAGGCGGTTCCGGACAGCGCTGGCATCCCCGAAGGCGTGGCCGAGCAGATGCTGATCGCACCGTTCAATGATCTGGAAGCTGTCGCCAATCTGCTGGATGAACACGACGACATTGCCGCGATCATGGTCGAGCCGTTGCAGCGTATCATCCCTCCGGCGCCCGGATACCTTCAGGGGTTGAGGGAACTTTGCGACAAACACAATGTCCTGCTCATTTTCGATGAAATCGTTACTGGATTCCGCCTCGCATATGGTGGTGCGCAAGAGAAGTATGGCGTGACGCCTGATATCTGCACTTTGGGCAAAATTACGGGCGGCGGCTTCCCTCTGGCGGCGACCGGCGCAAGTGCCGAGATCATGAAGCATTTCGACAAGGCGCAAGTAGGCGAGGAAGGCTGGCTGATGCAGCTGGGGACTTTGTCTGGCAATCCTGTCGCCTCGGTCGCCGGATTAAAGACCATGGAGATCCTGCGGCGCGATGGTGTCTATGATCGCCTGCGCGGGATCGGATCGCAGTTACAGCAGATGCAGGTGGACGCGCTGACCAAGGCAGGCATTCCACATCAGATCTGCGGCGACGAAACCTTATTCGACGTCTATTTCACCGACAGAGATTGTCGTGATTATCGCAGCGCAAAACACGACGATCCTCAGCGCAATGCGCTCTACAACAACATCCTACGGGCCAACGGAGTGTTCAAAGCACCGGGCAAGCTTTATCCGTCGCTGGCCGTGACCGAAGCTGATCTGGACCAGACGCGACTGGCCGTCGAAAAAGCAGTTCAGGCGATCAGCGCCTGAAGAGTGTCAGGGGGTAAAATTAAGCGGGCCGCTGTCATTGCTGACAGCGGCCCTAACTGATCGGATTTCAGGGTCAGGTCTCGCCCCCTCGAATACCACTTACAAAAAAAGAACGAACTAAAAAACTTTCGACATTTTCGAGATCGACCCGACTTCTCAATCGGTGTGCCTTAGTCATGCATGATTATTGGCTCACCCACAGTGAAGTAGTTCACATTTCATAAATTTTTTAGTTTCTCCAATCGAAGAACCCCGGGCCTGCCTGTTTCAGCAAGGTTTCTGCCATGGCGCGACCCATCTGAGCGCCGTCTGCGATGGCACCTTTGGCCTCTTCGGAAATTGCCTCGGATCCGTCGGGGCGCAGTACTTCCCCACGCAGACGCAATTGGCCGTCCCGTATTTCTGCCAAACCCGCGATGGGGGTTTCACAGGATCCGTCCAAAGCTGCCAGCAGCGCCCGTTCGGCCGCCAGCCGATATCCGGTTTCGTTGTCATGGATCGCTTCAAGCATTTCGGCGGCGCGGGTATCGTCGCTTCGCCGTTCAATGCCGATCGTGCCCTGTGCGATTGCGGGCAACATATCCTCAGGGGCGATCGCGGTCGCGGGGACATCGTCCATGTTCAGGCGCCGGATGCCCGCCATGGCCAGGAACGTGCAGTCCGCTACACCATCGGCCAGCTTTTTGAGGCGCGTCTGCACGTTGCCGCGGAACTCAACGACCTTCAGATCGGGACGCCGGTTCAGCAATTGTGCCCGGCGACGCAATGACGAGGTGCCGACCACCGCGCCTTGCGACAGATCGTGGATCGATCTCAAGTTTGGCGAAATGAAGGCGTCGCGCACATCTTCGCGCGGAAGGAACGTGTCCAGAACCAACCCGGCGGGCTGTTCCACGGGCATGTCCTTGGTTGAGTGTACGGCGATATCGATCTCGCCGCTCAGCATCGCCTCTTCGATTTCCTTGGTGAACAGGCCCTTGTTGCCGATTTCCTTCAACGGGCGATCCGCGTCGATCATGGCGCGGTTGTCGCCGGTGGTCTTGATCACCACGATGTTGAACGCCTCTTCGGGCAGATCAAAGGCTTTGCCCAGCCGTTCACGGGTTTCATAAGCTTGCGCCAGCGCCAGCGGTGAACCACGAGTGCCGATCTTGAGCGGTGATGCGGGGGTTGGCAGGGTCAGTGTCATGTGCACAGCTTTAGTCGCGTCACATTGCCCTGACAATGGGGGCAGACCTTGACAAATTGCCGCCGAAGGCAGACCCGTTTGCCGCAAACCAGACGATTGGGGACAAAGATGGCCGAGACAAAGAAACTGCTGCGGGCGCTGGCGGGTGAAGTACAGGATGTGCCGCCGATCTGGATGATGCGCCAAGCCGGGCGGTATCTGCCAGAATATCGCGCGACACGGGCGCAGGCCGGCGACTTCCTGTCGTTGTGCTACAACCCCGAGCTGGCCGCCGAAGTCACGTTGCAGCCGATCCGCCGATATGGCTTTGACGCGGCGATTCTGTTTGCCGATATCCTTCTGGTGCCGCAGGCGCTGGGCGCTGACCTGTGGTTTGTCACGGGGGAGGGGCCGCGTCTGTCGACGATCACGCAGCAGTCCGAATTTGACGCGCTGAAGCCGGTTGCGGATATCCACGAAACCCTGTCGCCCGTTTACGAAACCGTGCGGATCCTGTCGCGCGAGTTGCCATCTGAGACGACGCTGATCGGCTTCGCGGGCGCGCCTTGGACTGTGGCGACCTACATGATTGCCGGGCGCGGAACACCGGATCAGGGTCCGGCCCATGCCTTGCGCGAAGAGAACACGGCCTTGTTCGAGGCTCTGCTGGACCGGATCACACTGGCAACGATCGAGTACCTTTCCGCCCAGATTGAAGCTGGCGCCGAAGTTGTCAAAATCTTCGACAGCTGGGCCGGGTCGCTGAAGGGCGAGGCGTTTCAGAAATACGCGGTCGAGCCTTGCCGTGTGATCACGCAAGCCATCAAGCAGCGTCATCCCGGCATCCCGGTGATCGGCTTCCCGCGTGAGGCGGGCGATGGCTATATCGGTTTTGCCAAGGCCACCGGCGTGGACTGCGTCGCGCTGGACAATTCGGTATCACCCGAATGGGCCGCCGATCATGTTCAGGTGGATGGCTGTGTTCAGGGTAATCTGGCCTCGTCACACATGGTCACGGGTGGGCAGGCTCTGGTGGACGAGACACGCCGGATCGTTGAGGCATTCTCGAAAGGGCCGCATATTTTCAATCTGGGTCATGGGATTACCCCGGATGCAGATCCGGAGAACGTGCAACTGATGATCGACACTGTGCGCGGACGCTAAAGGGGAGGGGGCCAGCCCCCTTCTTGGCATGTGGCCAATTCATCCCCGAGATACTTTCAGCCAGGTGAAGAGGCGGGCGGTAGCTTTGCGTTGAGTTCGTCCAGAATGTCCTCTGTGTGCTCGCCGCGTTGGGGGCTGGGTTTCGGCTGCCACATTGCGGTGGAAAAGCGGGGCGCAGCGGCTGCCTGAAATGTCCCGTCGTGGTCGACCCATGTTTGGCGCGCGGCGTTCATTTGATGCGCCTGCGCCTCTTGCGGGCTTAGAACTGGCGCGACGCAAGCATCCGACCCTTCGAACAAGGCGGCCCAGTGGTCGCGGGGTTTGGTGGCGAAAACTTCAGTCAGGCGGTGCGTAAGCTCGGGCCAGAGCGCCGGGACGTACTGTTTTTGGAAATAGGGATCGTCCGACAGCCCCAGTTTCTGCAGAAATTCGGCGTAGAATTTGGGTTCCAGGCACTGAACGGTCACGAACCTTCCGTCGGCGCATTTGTAGGTCCGGCTCCAATGGGGGCCGTCCAGCAGGCTTTGCCCACGCGACTCTGACAGGTTTCCGGTTTGGCGCATGCTCATCAACAGGTTCATCATATGGGCCGAGCCATCATATATGGCGGCGTCGACGACCGTGCCTTGACCCGTTCGCTGTGCGTTCAAAAGACCGGCAAGAATTCCCGCAACCAGATACATCGCCCCGCCGCCGATATCGCCGACCAATGTCGCCGGGGTCTGGGGGGGCTGGTCGGGACCGGACGCATACCAGAGCGCGCCGGACAGCGAGATGTAGTTCAGATCATGCCCTGCGGTTTCGGACAGCGGGCTGTCTTGTCCCCATCCTGTCATGCGGCCGTAGACCAGCCTTGGGTTACTATCCTTGAAGATATCCGGGCCCAGCCCCAGCTTCTCCATCACACCGGGGCGGAACCCTTCGATCAGGGCATCGGCCGAGGCGATCAGGCGTTTGGCGATCTCCAGATCCGCTGATTCCTTCAAGTTCAGGGCAATCGAGCGTTTGCCACGATCCAGGACGGATTGTTCCGGCATGCCCGGCACGGCGGGCTGGCCTCTGCGGTGGATCGTGATGACATCCGCACCCAGATCGGCCAGCAACATGGCTGCGAAAGGGCCGGGCCCCAATCCCTCGATTTCAATTACCTGAATTCCGTTGAGCATCGCGGTCCTCCTGCCGGCGCAGGGTTTCGGGGTTGTGGGCGAATGGCAAGGTCGGATTATGCCGCCTTGCCAGAATGACGCACGGTCATTAGCGTTCGACGCCGGATGGAGAGTGAGGCCCGGATGCGGTTGTGGATCCTTTTTGGCAGCGCCGTTGCGCTGGCTGTTTTGGCAGGTGTTTTGGCGCGACTGCACCCTCCGGGCAGTTTTCTGTTGGCGGCGGGACCGGCCGGTGGTGCTTATGAAACCGTGGCGCAGGACTATGCCGAGATTCTGGCGCGGGACGACATTCGGCTGGACATTCTCGAAACCGCCGGTTCGGTCGAGAATGCAGAACTGTTGAACGCGGGCGATGTCGATGCTGCGTTTCTGCAGGGCGGCATCCGGGTGGACCCCGCGAAGGCCGAGGCCGTCGGTGCTGTGTTTTTTGAACCCATCATCTTTTTGGTGAACGAAGCCGCTGCCATCCCGCCAAACCCGGCGCTTTGGTCCGGGTTGCGGATCAACAGCGGCGCACCGGGATCCGGCACGGCTGCGGCGTTTCGGGATTTCGAAAGGGCCGTGGGTTTGACTGAGGCGGACAACACGCATTTCTCGATTCCCTATGCCGACGCGGCGGCGGCTTTGCTGGCCGGAGAGTTGGATATCGCTGTCTATGTCGCCCCGATCGAAGCCCCTTACCTGAAGGCTGCTTACGACGAACCGGGGTTGCGCGTGCTGGCTCTGGACCATGTACAGGCGATCTCACGTCGTCTGGAATATGCAACGGTCGTAACGGTTCCGGCTGGAGGCATGTCGCTGGATCCGGTTCTGCCGCCCCGACCGGTCGAGCTGATCGCCATCGAAGCCCGCCTGGTGGTGCGCCCGGATTTACATCCCGCGCAGATCAACCGCCTGACGACGGCGGCGCTTGAACTGCACGGCGCGCGCGGCATCCTTTCTGATCCCGGGGCGTTTCCCAACATCGAGGGGGCGGGCATGACCATCAGCAATACAGCCCGGCAACTGATCCTAGATGGTCCTTCAACATGGCACAACTGGCTGCCTTATTGGATCGCAGCGCAGATCAATCGTGTTCTTTTGTTGTTGCTGCCGTTCTTCTTCATAGTCGTCCCTCTGATACGGCTTGTGCCCTTGGCCTATGCCTACGCGATGCGGTGGCGGGTCTGGCAGCACTACCCCGAGATTCGGGAAATCGAGCAGGAACTGGCCAGCAACCCCGACACCAATGAACTGCGCGAGATGCAGTCACACCTGAGCGCTTTGGATGAACGCCTGGCCACATTGCGATTGCCCGCGGCTTATCGGCAAGGGCAATACGATGCCCGGTTGCACGTTGAACTGGTTCAAAAACGCATTGCCGAGATGCAGCAAAACGGCCGAGACTGAAGCGGCGTTTTCCCACAAAAAAGCGCAGAACAATGTGCGAAATTGACCTGTTATGTGTTGGTGTGCCGGGGTAATGTGCCCGCCAGAACAGGGAAAGTGCATGACAACCATTGTGTCCATCAGGGATTTGCGAAAGTCCTACGCCGACGGATTCGAGGCGCTCAAAGGCGTGTCCTTGGATATCGAGCAGGGTGAAATTCTGGCGTTGCTTGGGCCGAACGGGGCAGGCAAGACGACTTTGATTTCAACGATTTGCGGTATTACGACGCCTACTTCGGGCACGGTTACGGTGGGCGGTTATGACATCCAGAACGAGTTCCGCGCGGCGCGCAAGATGATCGGACTTGTGCCTCAGGAAATCGCGCTTGAGCCGTTCGAGAAGGTCTGGAACACGGTTCGGTTCTCGCGTGGCCTGTTCGGGCATGGCAGCGACAATGCGCGGATCGAAGAGATCCTGCGCAAGCTGTCGCTGTGGGACAAGCGTAAGAATGCGATCAAGGAGTTGTCCGGCGGCATGAAACGCCGCGTGCTGATTGCCAAGGCTCTGGCGCATGAGCCGCGTGTACTGTTCTTGGATGAGCCGACCGCCGGTGTTGATGTCGAATTGCGCAAGGACATGTGGGAGATCGTGGCCGAACTGAAACAGGCCGGGGTCACCATCATCCTGACCACGCATTACATCGAAGAGGCCGAGGCCATCGCCGACCGGGTCGGTGTGATCGATAAGGGTGAGCTGCTTTTGGTTCAGGACAAGGACACCCTGATGGCCCAGATGGGAAAGAAGCAGATCGAGGTCATGCTGACCGAACCGATCTCGACCATTCCCGATTGTCTGGCCGCGCATAACCTGACTCTGAACGGCAATGGTGACGCGCTGGTTTATACCTATGACACGCACGCGGATCGCACCGGTATCACTACGTTGCTGAACGATGTGGCGCAGGCGGGGCTGGTGTTGCGCGACGTGCAAACCCGCCAGTCGAGCCTGGAAGAGATTTTCGTGAACCTTGTGTCCGGAGAACCCGCATGAACTGGTCCGCCATTGCCGCCATCTACCGGTTTGAGATGGCCCGGTTCTTCCGCACTCTGGCGCAGAGCTTCTTGTCGCCTGTTCTGTCGACCTCGCTGTACTTCGTGGTCTTCGGCACCGCTATCGGCAGCCGCATTCAAGAGGTCGAAGGCGTATCATACGGGGCATTCATCGTGCCGGGGCTGATCATGCTGTCGGTTGTGATGCTGGCAATATCCAACGCCTCATTCGGCATATATTTTCCCAAGTTTCTGGGCACGATCTACGAGTTATTGTCCGCTCCGGTGAACTTTATCGAGATCGTGATCGGCTATGTTGGTGCCGCCGCCACAAAGTCGTTGTTTGTCGGGCTGGTGATCCTGGTTACGGCCACGTTTTTTGTGGACATACGCATCGAACACCCCTTTGCCATGGCAGCCTTCCTGATCCTGTCATGCCTCAGTTTCTCGCTGCTGGGCTTTATCATCGGCATCTGGGCTAGCAATTTTGAACAGATGTCGCTGGTTCCTCAGCTGGTGGTGACACCGCTGATCTTTCTGGGTGGAACTTTCTATTCAATCTCGATGCTGCCGCCGCTCTGGCAGACGATCACTTTGTTCAATCCGGTCGTTTACCTGATTTCCGGGTTCCGCTGGTCCTTCTATGGGCTGGCAGATGTCCCTATCGGTTTTAGCCTGTTGGCGATTCTGGCCTTCACCGGGATTTGTCTGGCGGTGATCGGGTGGATCTTCAAAACAGGCTGGCGCATTCGCAGCTAGTGTATTGATTAGCCCGGGGCGTTGCATTTTTGCCCGCCATGTGTGGGAATTTGGTTCACGTCGCGTCTAAGGCTTGAACGGTCCCTTGTTTAGGGGCCAGCCGCACTCTACATCGGCACCCATGAAACTCAGCCTGCCGTTTGTCAAAAAACAGCCCCTCGTGGCCGTGGTCCGTTTGTCGGGCGCCATCGGAATGGCGGGGCGCGGGTCGTTGAACGACACCGCACTGGCCCCTGTTCTGGAAAAGGCGTTTCGTAAAGGTAAGCCTGCGGCCGTGGCGCTTGAGATCAACTCGCCCGGCGGTTCGCCGGTCCAAAGCTCTCTGATCGGGGCACGCATCCGGCGGCTGTCGGAAGAGCTTGAGGTTCCCGTCATTGCCTTTGTCGAGGATGTTGCGGCATCCGGCGGCTATTGGCTGGCTGCTGCGGCCGACGAGATCTGGGCTGATGACAGTTCGGTTCTGGGGTCGATCGGAGTCATCTCTGCCGGATTTGGCGCGCATATCTTCCTGGCGCGGCAAGGCATCGAAAGGCGCGTCCATACGGCGGGCAAATCGAAATCAATGCTCGACCCGTTCGCGCCGGAAAAAGAAGAGGACGTCGCGCGGCTGCAGGGTCTTTTGGGCGACATCCATAAGAACTTCATTGAGCATGTCAAAGCCCGCCGCGGCGACAAGCTGGATCAAAGCGCGGATCTGTTCACGGGCGAGGTTTGGCTGGCCAGACGTGCTCAGGAACTGGGACTGATTGAAGGCGTCGCGCATCTGAAACCGAAGTTGCAGGAACGGTTCGGCGAAAAGGTGAAATTCCGTCGTTATGGGCTGCGCAAACCGATCTGGACGCGGTTCGGGGCCTCTCTGGCGCAGGACGCCGTGGCCGGGCTTGAGGAGCGGGCGGCCTACGCGCGTTTCGGTTTGTGACGTGATTATCAAGATTGTCACCCTGTTTCTGATTGCCATGGGCGTCCTGGCAATGTTCGGCAAGCTGCGCTTTCCGGGGCAGAAAAAGCTGCAATCTGCAAGATGTCCGCGCTGTGGACGGTTCAGGATCGGTAAAGGCCCCTGTGCCTGCGAAAAAGGAGGCCGTACATGACGGCATGGCTGTTATCCGGCCTTGGATTGCTGATCCTGCTTTTGGCGGGTGATGCACTGGTACGCGGGGCGGTGAACCTGAGCCTGCGTCTTGGGGTTCCAGCCCTGATTGTCAGCCTGACAATTGTGGCTTTCGGCACCTCAGCCCCCGAGCTTTTGATTGCGATCAGCGCGATCAAGGAAAATGCGCCCGGGATTGCTTTGGGTAACGTGGTTGGCTCGAACACGGCGAATGTCCTGCTGGTTCTGGGTTTGCCGGCATTGCTGGCCACGCTGCACACCAGCGAGTGTGACAGCCGAAAGAACTATGTCTTCATGCTGTTGGCGACGGTGTTGTTCATCGGGTTGGCATTCTGCGGCGTATTTAACCTGACCAGCGGTGCCATCCTGCTGGCGGGATTGGCATTGGTCCTTTGGAATGCGTTTCACGAGGCACATGCCCATCGCAAAGCCTGCGGCGCGGCCTGCGCGGAAGAGGACGAACTGGAAGAATTGGAAGGTCTCGAAGAGGCCGACCCGGACATGCCGTATTGGAAGTTGTCGATCTATCTGGTCCTTGGCCTGATCGGTTTGCCGATGGGCGCGCACCTGCTGGTCGACAACGCAACGATCATTGCCCGCACTTATGGTGTCAGCGAAACCGTGATTGGCTTGACACTGGTCGCTGTAGGTACTTCTCTGCCGGAACTGGCGACGACCGTGATGGCAGCGCTGCGCCGGCAGGCTGATGTCGCCTTGGGAAACGTGATCGGCTCGAACATGTTCAACCTGCTGGCAATTGTCGGCATCGCCACGTGGTTTGGGCGAATCCCTGTGGACCCGGAATTCCTGCAGTTCGATCTTTGGGTCATGCTGGGCGCATCGCTGTTGCTGATCCCGTTCGTGTTCTTAAAAAAAGATATCACACGTGTCTGGGGCTTTGTGTTGACGTTGCTGTACGCCGTATACATCGTTTCCCTGCTGGCGTGATCTGACATAGGGGGAGATCCATGACCCGAGCCTTGGTGACTGGTGCCGGAATTCGACTTGGTCGGGCAATGGCCCTGTATCTGGCCGGGCGGGGGTATGACGTTGCCGTGCACTATGCAACGTCAGAGCAGCCCGCTTTGGTCACCGTGGCCGAGGTACAGGCGCTTGGGCGCAAAGCGGTCGCTCTGCAGGCGGATCTGCTGGACGAGGCGCAGGTCCAAACCTTGCTGCCCCGCGCGGCAGACGCGCTGGGCGGGCCGATCACCTGTCTGGTGAATAACGCGTCGATCTTTGAATACGACAATATCCACTCGGCCACGCGGCAAAGCTGGGACAGGCACCTCGATAGCAATTTGCGCGCGCCCTTCGTTTTGACGCAGGCCATGGCCGCCCAGGGGCTAAAGGAGGAAACGGACGAGGCGGGTGAGCCAGTTGCCACCGGTCTGATCGTGAACATGGTCGACATGCGCGTTCGCAAGCTGACGCCGGAATTCATGACATACACGATCGCCAAGATGGGTTTGTGGGCGCTGACCCGCACCTCGGCGCAGGCTCTGACGCCGGCGATACGGGTCAACGCAATCGGGCCGGGCCCCACGATGCAAGGCCATCGGCAAAGCGAAGACCACTTCAAGGCGCAGCGGGCAAATACGGTTTTGAAACGGGGGGCAAACCAGTCGGATATCACCGCCGCTTTGGGGTATTTTCTGGACGCACACTCTGTCACTGGTCAGCTTTTGTGCGTGGATGGTGGTCAGCATCTGGGTTGGAAAACGCCAGACGTCGTGGGCCTTGAATAGGTAAAATCGCTGCAAGTTTTGCACCGCTCTCGATCCTGTTACCTGCACGTTACAAAATTGTCTTTTTTTTCATACACTTGCCTTGTGAATGAAATTATTTTAAATAAAAACAAATAGTTACATATCTGCCCAATTTTTGTGCAAATCAAGGTTTTCTTAATGAATTAAGGGGAATTCGCCAAGCTGAGAAACTTATCTTCATGGTTATCCACAGAATCCGTGGATTTGTTTTCTCTTGATTTGAAGCCCGCAAGATTGCAGCTATGCCCAGAGAATCATATTTCTGACATATGAAAACCGACAGCGAATCCACACCCGATACACAACAGACCGGCTATGCGTGTATTCAACGCTATGTGAAGACGCTGGACAGCTCACCCGGTGTGTATCGGATGTTGGATGGCGACAGCCGAGTGCTGTATGTGGGCAAGGCGCGAAACCTGAAGGCGCGGGTGTCGAACTACGCGCGGCCCGGCCATTCCGGGCGGATCGAACGGATGATCGCCGCGACGTCGTCGATGATGTTCCTGACTACAAGGACAGAGACCGAGGCGCTGCTGCTTGAGCAGAACCTGATCAAACAGCTCAAGCCCAAATACAATGTTCTGCTGCGGGACGACAAAAGCTTTCCCAACATTCTTGTCGCCAAGGATCATGCCTTTCCGCAGATCAAAAAGCATCGCGGGGCGAAGAAGGAAAAGGGGGCTTATTTCGGACCCTTTGCCAGCGCCGGCGCGGTAAACCGGACGCTGAATCAGCTTCAAAAAGCGTTCCTGCTGCGCAATTGCTCGGATTCCATGTTCGACAGTCGTACGCGGCCATGCCTGCTGTATCAGATCAAACGGTGTTCAGGGCCCTGCGTCGGACTGATCTCGGAGGAGGGTTACCGCGAAAGCGTCAAGGATGCCGAGCGGTTCCTTTCCGGTCGCTCGACCAAAGTGCAGGAAGAATTGGCCGAGCAAATGATGGCCGCCTCCGAGGCTATGGAGTTCGAGCGCGCCGCCGGTCTGCGCGACCGTATCCGGGCGCTGACGCAGGTGCAGACCTCTCAGGGCATTAATCCACGCGGTGTGGCCGAGGCAGACGTGATCGGTCTTTACATGGACAGCGGGCAGGCCTGTGTGCAGGTGTTTTTCATCCGGGCGAACCAGAACTGGGGCAACAAGGATTTCTATCCTCGGGTTGGGGCGGATGTTTCACCGGCCGAGGTGATGGAGGCGTTCATTGGCCAGTTCTACGACAACAAGGAACCGCCCAGGCAACTGATCCTGTCGGATGCCATCGACAATGCCGACCTGATGCAAGAGGCGCTGAGCGAAAAGGCGGGGCGCAAGGTCGAAATCCTGGTTCCCCAGCGCGGTGAGAAACAGGAACTGATCGCAGGTGCCTTGCGCAATGCAAGGGAATCCTTAGCGCGGCGGATGTCTGAAAGCGCAACGCAGGCCAAACTGTTGCGCGGCGTGGCCGAGGCGTTTGATCTGGATAGCCCCCCTAACAGGATCGAAGTTTACGACAACTCTCATATCCAGGGAACAAATGCCGTTGGCGGCATGATCGTGGCAGGCCCGGAAGGGTTCATGAAAAATGCCTATCGCAAGTTCAACATCCGGGGCGATGACCTGACCCCCGGAGATGACTTTGGCATGATGAAAGAGGTTCTGACCCGCCGGTTCACCCGATTGCAAAAGGAAGACCCCGACCGCGACAAGGGCCACTGGCCCGACCTTCTGCTGATCGACGGCGGCGCGGGGCAGGTCAGTGCCGTGCATGAGATCATGGTCGAGTATGGGGTAGAGGACATCCCCATGGTCGGTGTCGCCAAAGGGGTCGACCGTGACCACGGCAAGGAAGAATTCCACCGTATCGGCCAGCACGCCTTCGCGCTGAAACGCAACGATCCTGTGCTGTATTTCATTCAGCGCCTGCGGGATGAGGCGCACCGGTTTGCCATTGGAACGCACCGTGCGAAACGGGCCAAGGCGGTCGGCGTGACGCCGCTGGACGAAATCCCCGGCGTGGGCGCAGCGCGAAAACGCGCGTTGTTGACGCATTTCGGCAGCGCCAAAGCCGTCAGCCGCGCCAATCTGGCGGATCTAAAAGCGGTTGAGGGGATCTCAGCCGGACTGGCGCAGAAGGTTTACGATTTCTTCCACGATAAGGGCTAGGTCTGGCGACCACGCCATAGGATGTACAGCCCCGAGGCCACGATCAGTGCACTACCGATCCACATGGTCTGATCCAGATCTTCGCCGAAGAAGATCACACCCAGGGCGACGCCGAACAGCAGTCGGGTGTAGCGGAACGGCGTGACGGCCGCGACCTCTCCAGTCCGCATGGCCTTCATCAAAGACGCATATGCGATTGCGCCAAGGCCTACGGCTCCGGACACGTGGAGGCTTGTGTGTAAGGACACAGGCGCGATCGGGGCCTGTTCCCAAAAGCTGTAGGCGAACCCGGCAATGACCACGCAGACGAAACCATAAAAACCAAGCACTTCGGTTCCAAGGCTGGCCGGGGCGGCGCGACTGGCCAGATCGCGACCAGCAAATCCCAACATCCCAAGCACGGCCAACAGGGACAATGCGGTAAAACTGTCTCCGGTCGGCTGGATGATGATCACAACGCCGACCAGGCCGACAAAAATTGCGCTCCATCGCCGCCAACCGACCATCTCGCCAAACAGAAGTGCGGCGCAGGCGACGACCACAAGCGGGGTGGCCTGGAGGATAACAGTGGCTGAGGAAAGGGGGGTCAATGTGATGGCCAGCACATAGAACAACCGTCCGAGAATTTCGAACACGGCGCGGATCTTCATCGCCGGCGACAGCACGTCGGGCTGCAAAAGGCGTGTCCCTCGCGCCGCAGCGACACAGGCAAAGATCACCGCTCCGCCAGCGCCGAACAGAACCAGAATCTGCCAGATGGGCAATGCGACCGCGGCCGCCTTCAGCAATGCGTCTTCCAACGCAAAACAAGCCATGGCACCAATCATCCAGGCGCTGCCGATCAGGTTTGACCGTGGGTCCGTTTGTATTTGGGTAGTCATTCCGGTCGCGCGCCCCTGGCCTGATTTGCCTCGCAATCTGACGACAATCTGGTTCGAGGCCAAGGCCAATAACAAATGCCGACCACGGCTGCGGCGCTTTGACCAAGCCTCTGTGATCGGTGCAGTTTTTTTCCGCCCTGTCTTTTCTGTCCCGGACCAGCAATGTAGGGTCCGCTGCATGAAGTGGAACCTGCCAAATATCCTGACTGTCCTGCGCTTGCTGGCCGCACCCGGTCTGGCCGTAATGTTTTTGTATTTCACCAGACCCTACGCGGATTGGTTTGCGTTGATCCTGTTCCTGTCGGCCGCCATAACCGACTGGTTCGATGGATACCTAGCGCGTGCATGGAAGCAGGAAACCAAGATGGGCGCGATGCTGGACCCGATTGCCGACAAAGCGATGGTCGTGATCGCGCTGATGATCCTTGTCGGTTATTCGACCGAACACTGGACACCCTGGCTGGTGCTGCCTGCAACGGTAATCCTGTTTCGAGAGGTTTTCGTCTCGGGCCTACGCGAATATCTGGGCGATACGGCCGGAACGCTGAAAGTAACCAAACTGGCGAAATGGAAAACGACCGCGCAGATGGTGGCGATTGCCATTCTGTTTTCGCAGGGGATTTTCGAGCACTATTTCGTGATGGCGACGTTCGGCATGGATGCCGCTACGATGGATTTGGTTTTGACCGGACAGTTGGAAGACCTGAATCACATGCGCTGGCACCTCGAGGGGATGTTCTGGGCTGGACGGATAGGGCTGTGGTTGCTGTGGATTGCTGCGGCTCTGACATTGATCACCGGCTATGACTACCTACGTAAAGCCATGCCCCATCTGAAGGAGAGCTAAGGGATGGATGTGCTGTATTTTGCATGGGTGCGCGAACGGATCGGCCTGCCGAAAGAGCGGATCGAGACAGAGGCCGCAACCGTGTCCGATCTGGTGGCCGAGCTGAGCGCACGCGAAGACCGTTACGCTGCGGCTTTCGCTGACCTGTCTGCGTTGCGTGTTGCGCTGGATCAGGAACTGTCGGATTTCGATGCATCGCTTACGGGCGTGCGCGAAGTGGCCTTTTTCCCGCCGATGACCGGCGGCTGAGACCATGCGTATCGCGGTTCAGGAAGAAGAGTTTGATCTGGGTGCGGAGGCCAATGCCTTTGCTGCTGGAGACGACGCCAATGGTGCCATCGTGACCTTCACCGGCATAGTACGTGATCTGGCGTCTGGCGATCTGGATGTGATGGAGATCGAACATTATCCCGGTATGACCGAACGCGCCCTGACCAAAATCGCCGAAGAGGCGCAGCAGCGCTGGTCATTGGGCGACGTACTGGTGATCCACCGGCACGGGCGTCTGGCCCCCGGTGATCGGATCATGATGGTGGCCACGGCTGCGCGGCACCGCAAGGACGCGTTCGAGGCGGCCGAGTATCTGATGGATTATCTGAAATCCCGCGCCCCGTTCTGGAAAAAGGAAATCACGTCTTCCGGCGCGGAATGGGTCGATGCCAAGGATGAGGACGAAGACGCACTGACCCGGTGGTAAGTGCGTTGCCCGGCACCGGGTCAACAGGTGCCGGGGTTGTTCAAATCAGGTTAGGCGCTTTGCTCGGTATTGCACTGTCGTGCTGCTTCGATGGCCTTTTTGGTGCCATCAAGGCTAACGGTGAATGCAAACTCTTTTTCCGGAAACACGGTCATTTCGTATTTGTTCATGACGTCGTCCACAAACTGAGCGTTGTTCGCGAGGATGTATCCTCCGGTATATCCCTCGGCGAGATGTTTGGTCTTCTTGTGGGCTTCTGCTTCGTAAACATTGCCGTCAAGTGACAGGAATATCTTTTCCTTCTTACCCTTCAGGCCAATGTCATTCTTGGTGAATACGCCGAGATAACCCATCTCGTGGTCTTTGGTCAGGCCCATCTGAACGACGTTCTGGTTTTCGTCCATACGCTCGATCAGGCAGGACCCGCGGGTGTCATCCACAAAGATGGTCCAGCCGGATTCTTCACCCCAGTTGGTGAAGGTGTCATTCTCGGACGGGATCACGTCACTTGACGCCCAAGCGGTGGCAGCGGTGAAGATGCTTAGAGTTGCAGCAGTAGTTAATGATGACTTGAAATTCATAGTACACTCCAATTTTCAGGGTAGTGGACAGTGATGCGCGCAGGCAAAACCCACCAATTCATACTATTGAATTTGTTGTTGAGGTTGAAGACACTCGCCTTTGATCGGCCGATTTGTGCCGACGACTTAATCTGCCCAAGCTGACCTTTGGCCGCCTAAGGCGGTTAGGATCAATCAGCGTTGTTAATGCGGCCGCGCAGTTCTTCGGCCTCTTGCCGTGCTGCGCGCAGGCCATCCATTGCTGCAGCCAGTTCCGCTTCGGTCTGGGTCAGCTGGTTGGTCAGCTCCGCCTCGCGCTGCTGCAGGTAAGTGATCGCTTGATCGCGGGTTTCCTCGGCCTCGTGCAGTTCCTGGCTCATGCGGTCCAGATCGGCCACGTCGCTTTGGCGAACGCGTGACAGGCGATGTGCAAGCCAGTTGGCAAACCACCCCATGCAGAAAGCTGCAAACAGGATGATGGCGGTGGCGATGATGAATTCGATTCTGTTCAACTTACTGGTCCCCTGAGTCCGCGTCCGATGCTTCGGCGTCTGGCTCTGCGTCTTGTGACGTCTCTGATTCTTCTTCCATCGCTTCCAGAGTTGTCTGGGAATTTGCGACGGGTTCGGGCCGGATCAGGCGGAATTCGATGCGTCGGTTTTCCTCGCGGCCTTCTTCGGTACCATTGTCGGCAATTGGCTGGGTCTCACCATAGCCGACGGCGGTGTAGCTGGCTGTTGGCACACGCCGTCCGCGCAGTTCGTTCAGGACGGACTGCGCCCGCGACTGGCTGAGCTGCTGGTTCATCTCTTCACGGCCCTGACTGTCGGTATGGCCCTGAATTTCCAGCCGGATAGGGCCGCATTCGCGCAGGATATCAGCTATCTGGTTTACTGTATCGCGTGAATCCGCGGCAACGGTGGATGATCCCGGTTCAAAGGCAATCTTGGTGCGCGCCTGAACTTCGGCGATGCGTTCCTCACAAACCTCGGGATCAGGCAGCTTGTCTGCTGGCTCGGGTGGCTCCTGATAGGTGATCGACAGGGTATAGTCCTGTGCCTCGCCCAGTTTTTCCGACAGGAAGCCCGCAACATAGGCTCGGGTTTTTGGGTCGTGGCTGACACCGGTCAGAACCACCTCGTCCGGAGTTACGGTCAACGCCCCATTATGCAATTGGGACAAAGCTTCCAGCCCGCTCAGGACGCGGATAGGCCAATCGGCGGGCAGGTCCGGGGCGATGCGGGTAGCGGTATGCACATGCTCGAATCCAAAAGCGGCGCGGGCATAGCTGTCGACCATATCGCGCGTTGTTTCGTCGCTAAGCCGGCCGCGCATCTGCACCAGACCTTCCGGACTGCGTGTGGCTGAGAATTCCGGCGGGCCAGATTGCTTTTCTGTCTCAGGTTCCGGAAGAACAGCATGCAGGACAAACACCTCGGGCAGCGCGTTTTCCAATTCCCCGACCGTTCTGTCGAACACCATGGTGTCGGTGCCTTCAGCCGCAACCAGGGTTATGTCCGCATCGGAAATGGTGACTGTTCCCTGGCCGATCTCTGACAGCGCCCGAATGCTCAGCGCGGCGGCGTCAGGCCAGCGGGGCGACGGCTCACCCAGACCGATGGTGCAGGAATAGGGGCCGGTCAGACCCGCATTTTGCGCAGCAGCGATGATCTTATCGCGGGCTTTTTCGTCCTGGGCCGAGCAGGCATCGAATTGCCCACCATTTTCGTCGATCAGATAGCGCAGGGTGAACGGAGTAATGACGGGGCGCGGTGCCGAGATTGAAAGGCCGATGCGCAGACTGGGCGGCGCGGTGCGGGTCAGTTCCTGCTCCAACCGTTCCTTTTCCTGCTGGCTGTCTGCAATTGCCGTGATCTTCACTAGGCCGGGGCTGGCGGAAATCTTGGCTCGTGGCAGTCGGGACAGCGCCTCGACCGCATAGGATATGGCATCATCCCACCCTTTGGGCTTGGGATAGTCGGCGGTTTCCATCAGGTCAGATACTGGTCCGCCATCCAAATCGCGCAGCCGATCCGTCAACACCTCGCGGTCTTCGCTGACCGGAATCAGACCGATAACTGAAATTCCACTGTCATTGCGCAGGATTTCAGCCGAAAAGCGCGGGGCTGCCAGCTGTGTTGTCGGGGCAACCTCCATTTCGTCGATAACGCGAGACGTATCGACCTCAGTGCCTGCCGCCGTCAGCGCGTTGAAACGCATGGCCTCATCTGTGGCGGTGCCGGTCAGAACCACGCGCAGACCGTCTGACTGTACCTCGGCCCAGTCGTGGCCTTTCAGATCCAGTGCACGACGGACGGCAAATTCGGATGCTTCTTCGACCTTTGTCACAGCAAAGCTGGCCGCAAGCAGGGACAACCCGGCCGACACGAGAAATACAAGGGCAACGACGAAGAAATAAGGCAGACGCATGTGCGGTCAATCGACTCCTCGGGTGAGTGTGCAGAACTCTTACAGAGGCCCAAGCCGAGGTGCAATCAGAGCAACAGGGCGACGCAAAGGAAGATCAGCGGAATGAGGCCGGTATCGCGGTTGGCGCGGAACAATTGCAGCAGTTTGGCGTTGTCCTCGATATCCAGACCGCGCAACTGCCATGCCATGTGCCAACCCATTGCCCAAGGGCCGCCAAGCGCCACGACCAGTGCGATGACCGAAGCCTGCGTGGTTGCCGCGTCGATAACGGCCAGCCCCATCAGCGCGACTGTTGCCACAAGAAAATACTTCAGCCATTGCGCGGTGTTGGTGCCAAACAGGCGGGCTGTGGATTTGATCCCGATAAGTTCGTCATCTTCGGCATCCTGGTGGGCGTAGATTGTGTCGTAGAACAGCGTCCACGCGATACCCGCCAAATACAGAATGATTGCAGGCGCACCCACGGTTCCCGTGTGGGCAGCCCAAGCCAGCAGGATGCCCCAGTTGAATGCTAGTCCCAGAAACACCTGAGGCCACCAGGTGAACCGCTTGGCAAAGGGATAGATCGTGACCGGCAAGAGTGACAGCACACCCATTGCAATAGCGGCCTGATTGAAGGTCAGCAGAATCGCCAACGCCAGCAGGCATTGCAACCCCATCCAAATCACGGCCTGACGTACGCTGACTTGTCCGGACGGGATTGGGCGAGATCGGGTGCGCTCGACCTGACCGTCGAATTCCCGGTCAGTGATATCGTTCCAGGTACAACCTGCGCCGCGCATCAGGAAAGCTCCGATCGCGCAGCCGATTGCGATCCACAGATCCTCCCATCTTGGGTTTCCGTCGCTGAGGATTGCCAGCGCCAGTCCCCACCAGCACGGGATCAACAGCAACCACGTGCCAATTGGCCGATCCGCGCGGCTGAGGCGCAGGTAGGGGCGGGCGAACGCAGGGGCATGGATGTCGACCCAGTTGCCGCTGACAGCGTCGGCAACCTGACCGTCTGGTGTTGGAGCATTGCCTTGCATATGTAAGGTCTCATGAGTGCAAAGATCAGACTGTATGTAGAGCACCCTCTGGGTCAGGGGCAATCGGTTCATTTGACGCGTGAGCAGGCGCATTACCTGTTCGGCGTCATGCGTCTGGGGGTTGGCGGGCAGGTTGCCCTGTTCAACGGGCAGGACGGGGAATGGTTGACCGAGGTTGCCGAGGCCGGCAAACGCGGCGGTATTCTAACCTGCGTGGAACAGGCCAAACCGTTGCAACTGCCACCTGACCTGTGGTTCCTGTTCGCTCCGATCAAGAAGGCGCGCACCGACTTCATCGTTGAAAAAGCGGCAGAAATGGGTGCGGCGCGGATCATGCCCGTGCAGACCGAATTCACCAATTCCGAACGCATCCGTCAGGACCGCCTGCAAGCTCATGCGGTTGAGGCGGCCGAGCAATGCGGCGGTACCTATGTGCCTGAGGTCGCAGACCTGCAGCGGTTGGACCGCGTGCTGGATAACTGGCCCGACGGGCGCCAACTGATGTTCTGCAATGAGGCCGAGGTCGGATCAGCTTTGCGGCTGGCGGCCAATGAAAAAGGTCAGCCCTGGGCCATTCTGATCGGACCCGAGGGCGGCTTTTCCGACCGCGAACGCGCACGACTTACCGCGTTGCCCTATGCTCATGTAGTCAGCCTTGGCCCGCGCATCCTGCGCGCCGACACGGCTGCCGTTGCGGCGCTGGCCATGTGGCAGCAGGCGCTTGGGGATTGGAACTAGGAGAGAAAATGCTCGATAACTACCGCGATTGGCTCGTTTCGGCGGGCTATGCCGAGAATACCTGCCAAGCGCAAATGCATAGAGTTCAGAAGGTCGAAGATCATTATGGATCACTGGATGAGGCGCTGAACTCCGGAAAACTGACTGAAATCATAACCGATTTGACCTATTCAACAGCCGATGAACGGCAAGGGGCCGCGAACCCTTCGCGTATTCCGATCAATGGAAGTTTGCGCAATGGCTTGCAGTCTTACAAAAACGCCGTTCAACGCTATGTGAGATTCCGCCGGGAAGCAGGCGAAGTCGAGGCCGAACCGATACCTTCTGAAGCGCTGGCGCAGACGGACTCGATGGTTGCCGAAAAGCAAAGATTTGCGTTGGAACGCGACATGCAGGCGGCCCTTCGGCGTGAAATCAGCCTGTTGGACAGCGATTTGACGATCATCGACGACGGTGCAGAACGAGCGGTAGCGTCTGGCTTCATCGACATTTTGTGCCGGGACGTGAAGGGCGGGCTGGTCGTGGTCGAACTCAAGGCGGGGAAGACCGACGCACGAGTTGTTGCGCAAGCCCTTGGATACATGGGTGATCTGATCGATGAGGGAGAGGAGCAACCTATAAGAGGTGTGATCGTTGCGCATGATTTTGACCAACGAACGATTTCTGCGGCCAGAGCAGTGCCCAACCTTTTGCTTGTCCGCTACGCAATATCGTTTTCGTTTGAAGCGCTGGCATGAGCCTGCCTGGTCTCTCACCAGGAAGGGTCACGGCCCAACACAAACCGGGGAATAGGTCATGACTTGGAAGTTGGCGCAGGAAGAGGATGTTCCACGGATCGACAGGTTCCTGTTCGAACATATCCAGACGTCGATGTTCCCTTTGGCTAACCTGCGAGATTTCGGATTGCGTGGCTCAGATCAGCGCGCCGTACACATGTGGACGTTGGGCGATGGCCCGCGCGCCGTTTTTGGGATTACGAATGAAGGCATGGTCCTGCCGCAATGCCCTGAATGTTCGGACGAAGAACTGGACGCGGCGATTCGCCTGATCCGGGGGCGCAAGCTGTTCGGTCTGGCGGCCGAGGCCACGCAGGCCCGCCGGATCATGCGGCTTGCCGGTTGGGAAGACAGGCCCGCAACGCTGAACAGTGACGAGCCGGGGTTCACTTTGGATTTGGATCAGATCGTGACGCCCGACGCGGCCGGGGCTGACCTTGTGCCACTTGGCGATCTGGACCGGGACATCACCGAAGGCTGGCGGCAGAGTTATCTGATCGAAGCGATGGACTTCGACGCTGCGCGCGCGCACGGGCAGGCAAAGAAAGACATCGCCGCCTATATTGAACGTGACTCGCACCGGGCCTTGTTGATGGATGGGCAGCCGGTTGCCATGACCGGGTTCAACGCTCGCTTGCCCGAGGTCGTCCAGATCGGAGGTGTGTATACCCCGCCGGACTCGCGCGGCAGCGGATACGCACGACTGGCAGTGGCGCTGCATCTACTAGAAGCTCATAGAAATGGCGCGGCCCGCGCTGTTCTGTTTGCCGCTAGCGATGCCGCTGCACGTGCCTATATAGCAATTGGGTTTCGGCCAGCCGGCCACTATTCCCTGATTTTGTTCAAAAACCCCGAGGACACGGCATGAGTTTCATCCGACCTGAAGCCAAACTGGCCCTGTGGCGCTGGCGCGAAGTTCTGATCGCTGGCGTCGTTCTGTTGGTCGGCCTCAGCTGGATCAGCGGACCCGGCGGGTTGCTGGGCTGGTTGGGTTGGGTTCTGATCGCCGTTTCGGCTGCGTTGACAGTGGTCGGCGTGCAACGCGCTCGGTTCCGAACTGGCGCAGGAGGACCGGGTCTGGTGACGATCGACGAAGGCCAGATCACCTATCTCGGTCCGCTCGACGGCGGAATCGTTGCTACAGGGGAAATCGAACGCCTTGCGTTGGACCCGACATCGTCTCCGGCGCATTGGGTTTTGGATCAGCCGGGGCAGCCGACGCTTCACATTCCTGTGAATGCCGAGGGGGCTGAGGCTCTGTTCGATGTGTTCTCAGCCCTTCCGGGGCTGAAAACCGAACAAATGTTGTCGGAACTGAACGGTGGCGCGACGCATCCGGTGGTTATCTGGGAACGCACCCCTTCGCGTCCAGCCCACCTGCGGCTGCATTGACACTGGCGCGGTTTAAGACCACGAAAGACCGAACGAAAGACACATCAGGATCGGAGCACGGGTCTCATGTCCATCCCTCAGTCCGGCGGCGGGCCGATCGAACGCCATGAGCAATTGGCCGAATATCTGGAATCGGGCTGCAAGCCCAGGCAGGATTGGCGCATCGGAACCGAGCACGAGAAGTTCGGCTATTGCAAAGACACGCTGAAGCCGCTGCCGTATGAGGGCGAGCGGTCGATTCTTGCGGTGCTGCAGGGGCTGCGCGATCTGCACGGATGGGCCCCGGTGGAAGAGGCCGGCAAGCTGATCGGTCTGGAAAAAGACGGGGCCAATGTCTCGCTGGAACCCGGCGGACAGTTGGAACTGTCGGGAGCGCCGCTGGAGACCATTCACGAAACCTGCGACGAGGTGAACGCGCATCTGCGCGACGTGAAGGATATCGCGGACAAGATCGGTGTTGGTTTCATTGGCCTCGGGGCCGCGCCGATCTGGACGCATGACGAAATGCCGCTGATGCCCAAGGGGCGTTACCGGTTGATGAACGATTACATGGAAAAGGTCGGCACCATGGGCCGGTCGATGATGCGCCGAACTTGCACTGTGCAGGTTAACATCGACTTCGGTTCTGAGGCCGACATGGTGCAGAAACTGCGCGTCGCGCTGGCTCTGCAACCGGTGGCAACCGCCCTGTTCGCCAACTCGCCGTTTTTCGAGGGCAAGCCCAACGGTCAGAAAAGCTGGCGCAGCTATATCTGGCGGCATCTGGATGATGCGCGCACAGGCATGCTGCCCTTTGTGTTCGAGGACGGGTTCGGTTTTGAACGCTGGGTCGAATACGCTTTGGATGTGCCGATGTATTTTGTCTATCGCGACGGTAAATACATCGACGCCTTGGGCCAGTCCTTCCGTGATTTTCTGGAAGGCAAACTGCCCGCTCTTCCAGGCGAAACGCCGACTCTTTCCGATTGGGCCGATCATCTGACTACCGCGTTCCCCGAGGCACGGATCAAGAAGTTCATGGAAATGCGCGGGGCCGATGGTGGTCCGTGGCGCCGCCTGTGTGCCTTGCCTGCGTTCTGGGTTGGTCTGACATATGATCAGGGCGCGCTGGATTCAGCGTGGGATCTGGTTAAGGGCTGGGATGACGAGACGCGCGAGGCACTGCGGGTCGAAGCCGCCAAGGACGGATTGCAGGCCAAGGTCGGCGACATCAGCATGCACGAACTGGCGCGCGAGGTCGTGTCGATCGCCGATGCCGGACTGAAGGCACGCGCGCGTCCGGGCGCTGGCGGGTTGGTGCCGGACGAAACGCACTTCCTGAATGCGCTGAAAGACAGTCTCGAATCCGGCAAGGTTCCGGCGGATGAGCTGCTGGACCACTACCACGGCGACTGGAATGGCGACCTGACCCGGATTTACCCCGAGTTCAGCTACTAAGCCCGCGCAGAGGCGTGTTGCCATTAGGAGAGCATTTGCCAAATGTTTCGAAGTGCCCTTGTCATCCGACTGGGGTACTCGGTTATTCTCTGCGAACTACTCCTGAGCGTGATGACCGATGGCCCGTATCAGCGAACTGCACTATTCCAATGCCTACGCCGCGCAAAGTGGTGTATCGGAGTTTCTCGAGGTCGCGCTGAGATCCGATGAGGATCCGGCGGACTTCACGGTCTCCTTCTATCAGGCGAACGGTCAGGTCGGCATCGAGATCCCGCTGGACCACCCGTTGGTCGACGTATCGTTTGATCCGGATAACAACGAGCAGATCTTTATCATTTCAGCGGATTTTTTTCCGATCCTGCTGACGGACCCCAATGGCGGCGGGTCGAACAACTACGAAGCTTATGCGCTGACCAACACGGCAACGAGCGAAGTCATAGATTTCTACGATATCGGGGGCGGAACCCAGAACATCGTAGCGCAAAACGGGCTGGCGGCGGGGGCCGTGTCGGAAAACCTGCCGGTTCTGGTCGGGCCGAATCAGACAACGACGACGTTGCAGTTCAACCAGCCGAACCCGGACACTCTGGTTCATGCACCGCTCTCACCCCGTGACACAGGCGCGCCGTGTTTTGCGGCCGGGACGTTGGTGGACACGCCGGATGGACCGCGCAGTGTTGAGACGCTGAAGCCGGGCGATCTGGTTCTGACGCAGGACGATGGTGCCTGTCCCATCCGTTGGATTGGCGGGCGAACCGTCGCGGGCCGGGGTCGTTTTGCACCCGTTCGCATACGCGCCGGGGCGCTGGGGGCAGAGGAGGATATCTTCGTGTCGCCCCAGCACCGTCTGCTGATGACAGGTTGGCAGGCACAGCTGCTGTTCGGAGAAGATGAAGTGCTTGTCGCCGCCAAATCGCTGGTCAATGGAACCACGATTACGTCGGTGCCCTGTGACATCGTCCGCTATGTCCACCTGTTCTTTGACCGGCACCAGCTTGTGTCGACGTCCGGCCTGATCTCGGAAAGCTTTTTCCCGGGCGCACAGGCTCTTTCGAGCCTCGAACGAGAAGTCGCGCAAGAGCTGTTTGCGCTGTTCCCGGAACTTCAAAAGCAGCCGCAGACCTACGGTCAGACCATTCGCCCTGTCAGGTGCGGCCCGCAAGCGGCAATGCTGCAGGCGATCTGATCCGCCCCTCTTGCTTTCGCGGACTGCTGTGATAGCAGAGCCTCAACAGCATTCAGGGAACCGTCATGGACGATCTTAAGGCAAAATATCTGGGTCAGATCGCCGATGCAGGCGACGAAAACGCGCTCGAAGCGATCCGTGTTGCGGCCGTCGGGAAAAAAGGCGAGGTCGCGTTGAAGATGCGCGAGCTGGGCAAGATGACACCCGAGGAGCGCCAGGTCGCAGGCCCCGCGCTGAACGCCCTGAAGGATGAGATCAACTCGGCCCTGTCCGCCAAGAAATCCGCGCTGGCCGACGCCGCACTGGATGAGCGTCTGCGCACCGAATGGCTGGACGTCACCCTGCCGACCCGCGCGCGCCGTCAGGGTTCGATCCACCCGGTCAGCCAGGCGACCGAGGAACTGACCGCGATCTTTGCCGAACTGGGCTTCTCGGTGGCTGAAGGGCCGCGGATCGAAACTGACTGGCACAACTTTGACGCCCTGAACATCCCCGGCCACCACCCTGCACGGGCCGAGATGGACACGTTCTACATGCACCGCGCCGAGGGCGATAATCGCCCGCCGCATGTGCTGCGCACCCATACGTCGCCGGTCCAGATCCGTTCGATGGAGAAACAGGGCGCGCCGATCCGCGTGATCTGTCCGGGTGGTGTGTACCGCGCCGACTATGACCAGACCCACACGCCGATGTTCCATCAGGTCGAGGGGCTGGCCCTCGACAAGGATATCTCGATGGCGAACCTGAAATGGGTTCTGGAAGAGTTCGTGAAGGCCTTCTTCGAGGTCGACGACGTCGAACTGCGCTTCCGCGCCTCGCACTTCCCCTTCACCGAACCATCGGCCGAGGTTGATATCCGTTGTTCTTGGGATAACGGCCAGCTGAAAATCGGCGAGGGCGACGACTGGATGGAGATTCTGGGCTCGGGCATGGTCCACCCTAAGGTGATCGCCGCCGGTGGGATTGATCCTGAGGTCTATCAGGGCTTTGCGTTCGGGATTGGAATAGACCGTCTGGCGATGCTGAAATACGGCATTCCGGATTTGCGAGCGTTCTTTGATAGCGACCTGCGCTGGCTGCGTCACTACGGGTTTGCCGCGCTGGATATGCCGAACCTGCATGGTGGTTTGTCACGTTGAGTGCATTGGAACTTCCATCGCTCTTAGTAGGTGGATTTCTTACGCTCTTGTTGGCGTTAGTAGGTAGATTCCTTTGGAAATACATTGAGCAAGCCTTAAACGGCTCTGCAAATCTGCTGTGGTTTGTAACGCATGAAGCTTCTTATGAACTGCCAAAGGAAATCGACAACCATCTGTTTGAGATTTATCGGTCCGCGAGAGACGCGGATGCCAATATTATGGATCGCGACCAGTTTTTTGATCTAAAGCAGAGTATCAACCGCGGTTATGAAACAACGGGCATAGTCATCCACAATTTGGGGAAAATTCCCGCGAATGAAGTTTCAATTTTACTTTCAAAGGAACCCCTAAGAATTAGGGTAAGTTCCGATGTAGCGGTACATCAGAAAGAGACCGCTGACGGGAATGTCGAGTTGCGGTTAGGTGCGATTGAACCTTCAAACCAAGTGAAAGTTACATTCTTTGGGATTGCGGCGTTCCAAGTACGAAGTGTCACTTTGAACGGGGTGAAGGTAAATGAGTACAACAGACCTGACTTGATCCCATTGCGGTATTTGGAAGAGAAAAAGTTCAATTCCAAAAATAGGTTGTGGAATACAATCACTGTTGCTCTGTTGGTGATCGTAACTTCAATTGCAGTTTTTGATGCCGCAAGCTCGGTTTTGAATCGCGAACCAGAAAACGCGGAAAAAACCGGGACTTCCTCCGCTTCGAAATAGCATTTTACACGCTGACATATATGTGACGTGACAGCCGGCGCAGGGTCGCTAGGGTTCGTCAGATGATATACCGACTGCTCAGCCTTTTTCTGATGACCGCCTCCGTCGCCTATGCCATGGGCCCCTGGGATGACGACTGCCACGGCGATACCGCCTGTCTGGTTGGCGACCGCTCGTACCATGTGCTGGAGCCGGACGGGTGGGACGGCAAAACGCCTCTGCCTGTGTTGATGCATTTCCACGGCTGGGCGCGGCAGGGGACCGTGGTGGTGAACCATGAACGGATCGCAGGCGCGACCAAGCTGCGCGGTGTGTTGTTGGTGGCCCCGAACGGGTTGGGCAAAAGCTGGGATTTCTGGACCTCGGACACCGATGATGTGCCCTTTGCGGACCGGGTGCTGGAGGATGTGGCCAAGCGCTATCCGATTGATCCGGACCGTATCTATGTCTCGGGCTATTCCTACGGTGGCGCGATGGCGTGGCGCTATGTCTGCCAGTCGGGCAATGATACGGCGGCTTTGCTGGGCATCGCAGGCAGCATCCGGCAGACCGAGGATTGCCCTCAGGCCCCGGCAGAGGTGCGCCATGTGCACGGAACCAGCGATACTGTGATGGACTTCCCGTTTGGGCCGGGCGGCGACACGACCTATCCGGTGGCGCTGTGGCGGCAGAAATTCGGCTGTGGCACAGCCATGCCGCGTGGGGACTGGAGCGTGGTACCGATCCTGACGCTCAGCCGGGTGGAGTGGACCGATTGCGCTCAAGGCCAGGTCGCGCTGGATACGCATCCCGGCGGGCATTTTATCCCCCACGGCTGGGTCGGGCGGCAACTGGATGAGCTGTTGGGGCGCGAACCGACTTACCCCTGAGCCCGGAATACGACATGGCCCTGTCGCGAACAGGTTTGCTGCGGTGAATGCCGCCCGTTTATCCAAGCGAAAACGGGGATGTCATGACCACAATTCTGATCGTAGAAGGCAATACACCAGACATGGTTGCCAAAGGCCATGCAGGCGCGAGCGGGTTCATTCGCACCTTTGCGGCCTTGGCTGCTGATGTCCGAATTCATCTGATAAATCCCTATGCCGCCGCATTGCGCCCCGAGGAACTGCGTGGCGTCGATGGCATCGTACTGACCGGGTCAGGCGTCAGTTGGTCTGTGGACGCGCCCGAGGCGGCCCCCCAACGCGCAGCGGCCGAGGTCGTGCTGGCCTCAGGCACACCGGTATGGGGATCGTGCAACGGGCTGCAGCTTGCCATGCTTGTGCTGGGCGGTTCTGTCGGCGCTTCGCCGGTTGGCATGGAGGTCGGTATGGCACAGAACAACGCTCTGACCCGCGAGGGCGGTGAGCACCCGATGATGGCGGGGCGTAGGTCTGGGTTTGGCGTTCCGTGCATCCACCGGGATGAGGTCCAGGGGCTGCCCGAAGGCGCAACGCTGTTGGCGGGTAATGACCATTCCCCGGTGCAGGCCGCCGTGTACGAAAAGGGCGATCTGAGATTCTGGGGCACGCAATATCACCCGGAACTAAGCCTTGCGGATATCGGCATCTATGTCCGCGGCAGAGGTATTTTCGCCCATCACGCAAATCTCGCCGAAGACCTTGAGCAAGCCGAGGCGGATGTTTCTTCTGCCGCGCGCCTGGGAACCCATCCCGAGGCCCTTGTGTTGCCCCAGCGCAGCCGTGAGTTGGCCAATTGGCTGCATTTCGTGTCTGGCGGCTAAGCGGCCCTTCCACCTGCGGGGAATATCCGCTACACGCGATCCGACCCGAAAATTCTGGCGGATAGCGACCGATGAAATTCACTCTTTCCTGGCTGAAAGACCACCTCGACACCGATGCGTCGGTTGATGAGATTGCTGAGGCGTTGACCGATCTTGGACTTGAAGTCGAAGAGATCGTGAACCCTGCGGACCGGCTGGCGGGCTTTGCGCTGGGCTATGTGAAGCATGCCGAGAAACATCCCGACGCCGATAAGCTGCGCGTGTGCACGGTTGCGACCGATGAGGGTGATTTGCAGATCATCTGCGGCGCGCCGAACGCGCGTGAGGGCATTACCGTCGTCGTCTGCAAACCTGGCATGTATATCCCCGGTCTGGACCTGACCATCAGCGTCGGCAAGATCCGGGGCGTCGAAAGCTATGGAATGATGGCTTCCGAGCGCGAGCTGGAACTGTCGGACGAACATGACGGCATTATCGAGCTGCCATCGGGCGAAGTTGGTGACAGCTTTGTTGAATGGTTGGCCGAGAACGCACCAGCCAAGGTCGATCCGATGATCGAGATCGCGATCACGCCGAACCGCCCCGATGCATTGGGAGTCGCGGGTATTGCGCGCGATCTGGCTGCGCGCGGCGTCGGTACGTTGAAAGAACGTGATTATGTGCCGGTGCCAGGGGATTTCGAAAGCCCGATCAAGGTAACGATCGACGAGGATACGCTGGACGGCGCGCCTCATTTCACCGGACGCCTGATAACAGGCGTCAAAAACGGCCCCAGCCCGCAATGGTTGCAGGATCAGTTGAAGGCAATTGGTCTGCGTCCGATCTCGGCTCTGGTCGATATCACCAACTACATGACCTTCGACCAGAACCGTCCGCTGCATGTGTTTGATGCAGACAAGGTTCAGGGTAACCTGCGGGTGCATCGCGCCAAGGGTGGTGAGACGCTGGTCGCGCTGGATGAGAAGGAATACACCCTGCAGCCCGGTATGATGGTGATTTCGGATGACAAAGGTCCCGAATCCATCGCTGGTATCATGGGCGGTGAGGAAACTGGCTGTACCGAAGAGACCGTTAACGTGTTTCTTGAAAGCGCGTTCTGGGATCACGTTCAAATCGCTCTGACGGGCCGCGCGCTGAAGATTAACTCGGATGCCCGCTATCGCTTCGAGCGCGGCGTGGACCCTGAATACACGCTGGAGGGGTTGGAACACGCGACACAGATGATTCTGGATATCTGCGGCGGTGAAGCGTCCAAGGTCGTTGAGGCCGGCAAAGCACCCAACCACGCGCGGGCCTACAAGCTGGACGCCGAGCGTGTGCAGTCGCTGGTCGGCATGGACATTCCCGAGGCTGAACAGCGCCAGACTTTGACCCGTCTGGGCTTCCGTCTGGAAGGAGAGATGGCCCACGTCCCAAGCTGGCGTCCCGACATTATGGGCGAGGCTGATCTGGTGGAAGAGGTCGCGCGGATTGCATCCCTGACCAAACTGCAGGGCAAACCGCTGCCGCGTGTGACCGATGGCATCCCCAAGCCGGTGATGACCCCGACGCAGCGCCGGCAGTCGATGGCACGTCGCACCTGTGCGGCGCTGGGGTACAATGAGTGCGTTTCCTACACCTTCATTGATCAGGCCTCGGCAGCTCTGTTCGGTGGCGGCGATGAAGCGACCCAGCTAGAAAACCCGATCTCGTCGGAGATGAGCCATATGCGTCCCGATCTGTTGCCCGGTCTGCTGCAGGCCGCGGCCCGAAATCAGGCGCGTGGCTACGCGGATGTCGCTCTGTTCGAAGTCGGCCCCGTATTCCATGATGGTGAGCCCGGCGACCAGAAGACCCAGATCACCGGTCTTCTGGTTGGCCGCAATGGCCCCAAAGATGTGCACGGAGCCTCGCGCCCGGTTGACGTGTTCGACGCAAAGGCGGATGCCGAGGCTGTTCTGGCCGCCATTGGTGCGCCCGCGAAGGTTCAGATCCTGCGCGACGGCGATGCCTGGTGGCATCCGGGCCGTCACGGCAAGATCTGTCTGGGCCCGAAAAAGGTTCTGGGCGTGTTCGGCGAACTGCACCCGCGCATCCTGCAGGCGATGGACATAAAAGGCCCGGCAATGGCCTTCACCATCTGGCCGGACGAGGTGCCTCTGCCGCGTAAATCGGGCGCGACTCGCGCCGCGTTGGAACTGCGAGACCTGCAAGCGGTCGAGCGTGACTTTGCCTTTGTTGTCGACGAAGGCGTCGAGGCGCTGACGCTGGTCAATGCCGCGGCCGGTGCCGACAAGGCGCTGATCGAAGACGTCCGCGTCTTTGACGAGTTCATCGGCGGCAGCCTGGGTGAGGGCAAGAAATCCTTGGCAATCACCGTGCGTTTGCAGCCCACGGACCAGACGCTGAAGGAAAAAGACATCGAAGCGGTGGCCGAGAAGATCATCGCCAAGGTCACCAAGGCAACCGGCGGCGTCCTGCGCGGATAAAATCCACTGCATATCTTTTATTAAACGCGCCTTCGGGCGCGTTTATTTGGACAGGTAGTCAGCCAGCAGATCAAAGACCAACCGGATGCGGCGGCTGGTATGTAACTCGCGATGGGTGGTCAGCCAGATTGGAAATTTGATGGGTTCCATTCCGGGAATCACTCGTTCGACGCCGGGCGTTGCATCGCCAACAACCTCAGACATGGGTGCGATGCCAAAACCCTGCTTGGCGTATTCCCAGGCCACGATTCCGTTCTGGGATCCCAACCTAAAGTTCTCATCGCTCAGGTGAATGCCCAGTGGCTTCAGATAGGCGATCATTTGATCCGTATTGCCGAAGCTGATGAATTCATGCTGTGATAGGGCGCGCTTGGATTTCGGGCGCCCTGCGTGGTTCAGATATTCGGTCGTGGCATAGAAATGACCCGAGGCTTCCTGCACCAGTTTGGCGATCAGTTCGGGCTGTTCCGGTCGTACATGACGGATCGCGATATCTGCCTCTCGGCGCATCAGGTCCTGAATGTCATTCGATGCGATCACGTCAATTCTCAGGCGCGGGGCCTGCGCCCGGACTTCGCGCAACAGGTCTGGCAGGAAATAAGCAGACATCACATCACTGGCGGTGATGCGGACCAACCCGTCGATGGATTGTGCCTGCCCCGAAGCAGTCAGTGCGATTTGGTTCGCTGCATCACCCATCAACCGGGTATGCTCCAGTAATTCCATTCCGGACTGTGTGATCTCTAACGTGCGCCCGATGCGTTCAAACAGCATCACACCCAGATCTTGCTCGAGTGCAGCGATCTGCCGGCTGAGTGTTGGTTGCGTCTGTCCCAATTTACGGGCGGCTGCAGAAAACGACCCGGTCTCGGCCGTCGCCAGAAAGGCGCGGATGTGATTCCAGTCAAAGTCGCCGAGTTGTTTCATACAAATATGTATAAGTAATCTGCAAATTTCGGCAATTTTTATTCTGTATGTGCATGAGTAGTTTGCCTGCAAAGGAGACCCCCTCATGACGACCGCCGCGAAATTCTGGGACGGAGTGGCTGAAAAATATGCCCGAACTCCAATAAAGGATATGGATTCCTATGAGCATACGCTCGAACGGACAGCTTCCTATCTCAAGAAAACCGACGACGTGTTGGAACTGGGATGTGGCACGGGAATGACCGCGCTGCGCCTGTCCCCCTATGCCGACACGATTACCGCCAGCGATGTTTCCCCCTGCATGCTGGCGGTCGGTCAGAAGAACGCGGCAAAGCAACAGATCGAAAACGTGGCCTTTGTTCAGGCTGATGCAAGCCGTCCTCCCTCCTGGTCCTACGATGTGGTGCTGGCATTCAACGTGTTGCATCTGGTCGAAGACCTGAATGCGGCTCTGGCCTCTGTTCATGAGGTGATGAAGCCGGGTGGTTTGTTCATCTCAAAAACCTTCTGCCCGCCACAACGCGGCATAAACCTGCGGTTTCAAGCCATACGGTTGGCTTTGCCGCTTATGCAATTGCTGGGAAAGGCGCCATTTGTGCGGTTCCTGTCCGAAGCAGAGCTGGATGCAGCCGTTGAAAGGGCCGGGTTCGAAATCGTCGAATGCGACAGTTTCCCGGCACGCGATGCAAGACGGTTTTTGGTGGCGCGCAAGATTTAAGCCCGAACCGGCACTTTCCGCATTGGGCCAGCGCCCATTGTGCCCTATGCATGCTCTGAAACAAATTCGGAGTTTGCTATGGGCCTGAACGTATACCTCTCTGGTGAAATCCACACCGACTGGCGCGAACAGATTATCGACGGTGCACAGGGTTTGGACATTACCTTCAACAGCCCCGTGACCGATCACGATGCCAGCGACGATTGCGGTGTAGCCATTCTGGGTGCAGAGCCAAACAAGTACTGGCACGACCACAAGGGCGCGATGGTCAATGCGATTCGTACCCGAAAGGGGATTTCAGAGGCGGATGTGGTCGTCGTGCGGTTTGGTGAGAAATACAAACAGTGGAACGCGGCCTTTGATGCGGGATACGCGGCGGCGTTGGGAAAATCACTGATCGTTCTGCACGGTCCTGACCACCAGCATGCGCTAAAAGAGGTTGATGCTGCTGCCCTGGCTGTGGCTGAGCATCCCTCGCAGGTGGTTGAGGTTTTGCGTTATGTTCTGACAGGCAAGCTGCCGCAGTAACTCACGTTACGTTCTTCTTGCCCGAGTATTGGGTGCTTTCTACCGTTGCGTCAGGCAGTAACGGGGAGGCAGTCGTGGAATTTGACTATGTCATTGTGGGGGGCGGTTCCGCCGGTTGTGTCATGGCCTCACGCCTCAGCGAACGTCCTGACACGACTGTTTGTTTGCTTGAGGCCGGCGGCGCGGGGGAAGACCTGGTGATCCGGGCGCCGGCCCTTGTGGCGGCGATGATTTCCGGACGGCCAAAGTTGAACAACTGGGCTTTTCACACGGTGCCACAACCCGGGCTGAACGGCCGGAAAGGGTTTCAGCCACGCGGCAAGGCGCTTGGCGGATCGTCCGCGATCAATGCAATGCTCTATGTGCGGGGGCATCCCAGCGACTACGACGAGTGGGCTGAGCTGGGCTGTAATGGGTGGGACTGGAACAGTGTCCTGCCCTATTTCCGCAAGGCGGAAGGCAATGTACGCGGGGCGGATGAGTTTCACGGCGCGGAAGGTCCTTTGCAGGTTGCGGATCAGTCCGAGCCGCGCGCCATCTCGCATGCATTTGTTGAGGCTTGCGGCCAGCAGCAGATACGAAAAACGGAAGATTTCAACGGGCCCGATCAGGAAGGGGCGGGGCTGTATCAGGTCACTCAGTTCCACGACGGCGCTCATAAGGGCGAGCGGTGTTCTGCCTCGGCGGCCTATCTGCGTGGTATCAAATCGCGACCAAACCTTACGATAATGACCGGGGCCGAGGTGCAGAAAATCCTGTTTGAGGAAAAGCGCGCCACTGGAGTGCAACTGCGCCGAAAGGGCAAGGTTGTTGAAGCACGCGCGCGCAAGGAAGTGATCGTTTCCAGCGGTGCTTTTGGTTCACCGCAATTGTTGATGTTGTCGGGAATCGGGCCCGAGGCGGAATTGGCACAGCATGGTATCCCGGTTTTGCATGACCTGCCGGGCGTTGGTCAAAACCTTCAGGACCATCTGGACTACGTGCTGAGCTATCATTCCAAACGCAAGGATGTGATCGGGCTGACACCGGGCGGATTATGGGATTTGGCAAAGGCAGGTATGGATTGGCGCCGGACCGGAGCGGGCCTGTTCTCGACCCCCTTCGCCGAAGGTGGCGCGTTCTTCAAGTCCGAACCTGTGGTGTCCAAGCCGGATCTTCAACTGCACTTTGTCGTCGGTATCGTCGACGATCACATGCGCAAGATGCACCTGAAACACGGGTTCTCCTGCCATGTCTGCGTTTTACGTCCATTCAGCCGGGGCAACGTCGGGTTGAGCTCGGACCGCGCCGGGGAACCGCCGCGCATTGATCCGGCATATCTAAGCGATGACCGGGATCTAGACCTGCTGAAGCAGGGCGCGCGGATTATGGAGTCGATCCTCGAAGCACCGCCGTTGAAGCCGTGGCGGGCCAAACGGTTGTATGCGCATGATGGCAGCGATCAGGCGCTCGAGGCGGATATTCGCAACCGCGCCGACACGATTTACCACCCGGTAGGGACCTGCAAGATGGGCGTCGATGATATGGCCGTCGTTGATCTCGAGGGACGCGTGCATGGAACGGAAGGGCTGCGCGTGGTGGACGCGTCGGTCATGCCGACCCTGATCGGCGGCAATACCAACGCGCCCACCATCATGATTGCTGAAAAGATCGCCGACGCAATCAGTCCCGCGCAGGCGTGATAAGCCCTTTTTGTACGGCGGGCCGTTCAAGGAACCGGTCCAGATAAGCCGTAACATTGGCATGGTCATCCCAGCCAACGAGATCACGGGCACCGTAATACTCCAGCCCGCGCAGCCACGGCGCGATGGCAATATCGGCAATCGAATACTCGCCCGCGATCCAGTCCCGACCTTCCAACTGCTGGTTCACAACGTTCAAAAGGCGCTTGGCTTCGTTGATGTATCGCTCGCGCGGGCGCGGGTCTTCGATTTCGCTGCCTGCGAATTTGTGGAAATAGCCAAGCTGTCCGAACATCGGGCCGATGCCTCCCATCTGGAACATCACCCATTGGATCACGCGATACTTGTCGGCTTTGGTCTGACCCAGGAACTTCCCGCTTTTCTCGGCGAGGTAGATCAGGATCGCTCCGCTTTCGAACAACCCAAGCGGCTCGCCGTCCGGACCATTTGGGTCGATGATCGCTGGGATCTTGTTGTTCGGGTTCAGCGAAAGGAACTCGGGGCTTTTGACGTCCGTATCCGACAGGGTCACCAGATGAGGCTCATACGGCAGGCCGGTTTCCTCAAGCATGATAGACGCTTTGACGCCGTTCGGGGTGGGAAAGGAGTAAAGCTGAATCCTGTCCGGATACTTCGCGGGCCAACGGGTCGTAATCGGGTGTGAGGCGGTGTCCAGCATGAGGGGCTCCTTGTTACCTGAGTACAATAGTTAGGCAGCGTTACGCCGGCATACCAGTATCTGTGCTGTGCATACCCGGTCAGCTCCTGTGTATTTTGGAACAACGGGGAAAACCTGCGGATCTCACACCTAGACCAAAGCACGCGAATAGCTCACTATTCCGCGAATCCCGCGCTGGTGACGCGGGTTTGTCGTGAATCGAAAGGAGATACGCGTGGATGAGGTCGTAACACAGGTGGGTGCCTTTGCCCCGCTGATCGTAAGCGCGGTCAAGGCGCTGATCGTACTGATCCTTGGGTGGATCGTCGCAGGTGCTATCGGCGGCATGGTCCGGCGCCGGATCAATGCGACGCCGCATATTGACCAGACGCTTGGGAATTTTATGGCCAGCCTGGTGAAGTGGGCGATACTGGCCATGGTGCTGGTCGCCGTGCTTGGCATCTTTGGAATTCAGGCGACAAGCATCGTTGCTATTTTGGGTGCAGCCTCGCTTGCCATCGGTCTGGCGCTGCAGGGGACACTCAGTGATCTTGCGGCTGGTGTCATGCTGGTTGTGTTCCGCCCATACAAACTGGGTCAGTATGTGGACATCGGCGGGACCGCAGGCACGGTCAAGGACCTGAACCTGTTCACGACTGAGCTGGTGACGCCGGACAACGTTCAGATCATTGTTCCCAATGGACAATCCTGGGGTTCAATCATCACCAACTATTCAGCCCACGATACGCGTCGCGTGGATCTGGTGTTCGGCATCGATTACGGGGACAGCGCTGATGAGGCGATGAAAATTATTTTGGATGTCGCCAAGGCCGATGATCGTATTCACAGCGATCCCGAGCCTTGGGTGCGTGTGACCAATCTGGGCGACAGTTCGGTCGATCTGACTGCGCGCCTGTGGTGCAACGCGGCGGATTACTGGGATCTGAAGTTCGAGATCACCAAAGCCGTGAAAGAAGCATTCGATGCGAAAGGCGTATCGATTCCGTATCCGCATTCGGTCGAAATCCAAAAGCAGGGTTAAGCCCTCCCGCCCGTCGAGCGGGCATTTACATGCCCTCCTCCGGTTGGGCCCGGCGCCGCGCTGATCGCGCGGCGCCGTTTTTCTTGCGAAACCGTTGTGCCCAAAACAACCGCGCCGCGTCAAAGACGCGGCGCTTGGCCCAACGCTGTATAGCGTCCTTGTCAGAGGGCGCTTTCAGAGACGGGAGAGATCAGGACTTGATCACCACGTTGGGGGAAACCACGTCGATGCCCAGAGCTTTGCCGACCGCGTAGTAGGTCAGCTGACCGGCATGTACGTTGAGACCGTTCAGCAGATGCGGGTCGTCCTGGCAGGCTTGCTTCCAGCCTTTGTCGGCCAGTGCCAGCATGAACGGCATCGTTGCGTTGCCCAGTGCGATGGTCGAAGTGCGTGCAACGGCACCCGGCATGTTGGCAACGCAATAGTGCATCACACCGTCTACTTCGTAGATCGGCTCGGCATGGGTAGTTGCTTTGGACGTTTCAAAGCAGCCGCCCTGGTCGATCGCAACGTCCACCAGAACTGCACCTGGTTTCATGGTCGAAAGCTGCTCGCGGCTGATCAGCTTGGGCGCTGCGGCACCGGGGATCAGAACCGCGCCGATGACCATGTCGGCATCCTGGATCAGTTCAGCGGTGGCACCAGCTGTCGAGTACTGGCTCTTGAACGTGCGGCCGAATACGTCATCCAGATAACGCAGACGCGGCAGCGACCGGTCCAGTACGGTTACATCAGCACCCATACCCGCAGCGATCTTGGCTGCGTGCGTACCAACGACGCCGCCACCGATGACGATGACTTTTGCCGGGCCTACGCCAGGCACGCCGCCCATCAGAACGCCACGGCCGCCATTGGCCTTCTGCAGCGTCCAGGAACCGACCTGGGGTGCCAGACGACCGGCAACCTCGGACATTGGCGCCAGCAGAGGCAGGCCGCCATTGGCGTCGGTCACGGTTTCATAAGCGATTGCGGTACAGCCGGATTCGATCAGGTCGTGGGTCTGCTCTGGGTCCGGCGCCAGGTGCAGGTAGGTGAACAGCAGCTGGCCTTCGCGCAGCATCTTGCGCTCAACGGCCTGCGGTTCTTTCACCTTTACGATCATGTCTGCGGTGGCGAACACCTCTTCCGCAGTGTCGACGATGCGCGCGCCTGCGGCGATATACGAATCGTTGTCAAAGCCGGAACCCATGCCGGCGTTGGTTTCAATGATGACCTCATGGCCACGCGCAACCGCTTCTTGTGCTGCGTTGGGCGTCATGCCGACGCGGAATTCCTGGGGTTTGATTTCCTTGGGGCAACCGATCTTCATGTTTTGCTCCTCCGTTCATAAACTGCCTAAATTATGAGCATTCTGGGACGCAATTTCTGTGAAACTCTGCCCGCGTTTTGGATTTTCTTTAGGAGATTGTTCAGTATAATGGATAAATGTTGCAAAGGAATTGCGTGAATGAGCCTGGACACGACTGATAGAAAGATTCTGGCGGCCCTACAGCGAAACGGCAGAATGTCGAATGCAGAGCTGTCGGAACAGGTGAATCTGTCCCCGTCCGCCTGTCACCGACGTGTCCAGAGGCTTGAGGCCGAGGGGTATATTCGCAACTACGTGGCGCTTTTGGATGCCCGCAAGATGAACGTCCCGACCACCGTGTTTGTCGAAATCACTCTGCAGGGGCAGGCCGAAGAACTATTGGATGCGTTCGAAAAGGCAGTGGCGCGTATTCCGGACGTGTTGGAATGCCACCTGATGGCGGGAACGGCCGACTATATTCTGAAAGTTGTGGCCGAAAATACCGAGGATTTTGCGCGTATTCACCGCCAATACCTGTCTCGCTTGCCCGGAGTAGCACAGATGCAAAGCTCTTTTGCGCTGCGTACCGTGTTCAAGACGACTGCCCTGCCCGTGTGACAGTCAGGCGGGTGCTGGGTAGGTGAACAGGGCCAGATGCAGGGCGTTAAAGCCGAAATGCATCATAACCGGGACCCAAAGACGACCAGTGGCGTAATACCCCAGACCACAGGCCGCCCCAAGGATTGCCGCATAAGCGACAAGGGCCGGACCGCCCGCAAAATGAGCCAGACCAAACAACAGACTGGCCAGAGCAATTCCAAGCGCCGTGCCAAGTTTTGACGCGATGATCGACTGTAGGTACCCGCGGAAAAAGGCCTCCTCGGTCAGGCTGGTCAGAAACAGGTTGGACAGCGCGAAGATCAGCCACCATGGCGGCAGGTCGATCTCTGGCCGGATTGCTTCTGTGGCCAACCCAAGGACAAACAGGGCGGGCAGGGCTGCAAGACCAACGAACAAAGGTGTTTTTCTGATGGGCGTTGCACTACCAATCATTCCGGGCCAGGCCAGTAGAACCGCAAACAGCACCATTGGCTTGTCGATGTTCAGGTACATGGAAAACGCAGAACTTTCGGGCCCGGCATGCACTTTGTCCAGAACCAACAGGTTGTGAAAGCCGGGTATCAGATGCGCACCCAACGCCAGGCACCAGAGTGTCAGGGCAATGTGCCCCAAGGTGGCCGGGACACCGGACAGATGGTGCAGGCCCGCCGCGCCGATGAGGCCGACCATGACAATGCCTACGGCCAGAGGCGTGACCAGTCCCATTGCTAGGGCGGCAACACCAAACACCATCAGCAATGTCAGGCTAAGCTGCCGCCTGCCCGACACAGCACTGACCATACCGGCGATCAAGATGAACCAGGGCCAGATCTGGGGCAGAAGGGAAACGAAATGTGCCACGACTTTCTCATGTGTTGATACGGCCGTTGATGCAGCCGGGCACTGCCGAATGGCAAGGCCAAAGCAGGTCCGCCAACACCAACTTGCTGGCATTGCGTCAATACTGACGCTTGTATCCCGATGCAGGTAGGTCCAAATATGGGTAAAGACCGTATCTTCTGCCTATGTCTTCGCACTCGCCTTGTTGCTGGCGGCCGCATTTTGGCGCAAGACATTCATCAATTCTTCTTATGACATCAGGCAGTTACACTCCCCCGGTACGGTCGGAACCCGTTGACTGATAAGGAGCAGACCTTGGCTTACGAACACAATGATGCGCCCAAAGATTGGCTGGAAGCCGAGTTGGAAGACACGCTGGACGAAGATTTTGAGATCGAATTCAGCGAACCGATGCTCTCGATGGAAGTCCGCAAGATTTATAAGGATCAGCATCCGGATATGCTGGACCGTAAGGTCTATTTCCGAAACTTGCTGCGGTTACAGGCCGAGCTCATCAAGGTTCAGGACTGGGTTCAGCACACCGGCGCCAAGGTCTGCATTCTGTTCGAAGGCCGCGACAGCGCCGGCAAGGGGGGCGTGATCAAGCGGATCACGCAGCGCCTGAACCCGCGGGTTGCCCGTGTGGTCGCCCTGCCGGCACCCAGCCGCCGGGAACAAAGCCAGTGGTATTTCCAGCGTTACGTGCCACACCTGCCGGCCGCCGGTGAGATCGTTCTGTTTGACCGGTCCTGGTATAACCGTGCGGGTGTTGAACGTGTGATGGGCTTTGCCAGCGAAGATCAGGTGGAACAGTTTTTTCAGGACGTTCCCGAATTCGAACGGATGCTGGTACGCTCGGGTATCATCCTGCTGAAATACTGGTTCTCGATCACCGACGAAGAGCAGCAACTGCGATTCCTGATGCGCATTCACGACCCGATGAAACAGTGGAAGCTGTCTCCGATGGATCTGGAGTCGCGTATCCGCTGGGAATCCTACACCAAGGCCAAAGAGGACATGTTCTTTCGCACGAACATCCCCGAAGCACCTTGGTACATCGTCGAAGGGAATGACAAAAAGCGTGAGCGCCTGAATTGTATCGAGCATCTGCTGACAAAAATTCCGTACACGGATGTGCCGCAGGAAAAGGTCAATCTGCCAGATCGCAAGTACAACCCGGAATACGAGCGTCGGATTCTGCCTGACGAGCTCTACGTTCCAAAGATCTATTGATGAAAGAAAACGAGGCCGGTCATGACCGGCCTCGTTTCAGTTGGTAAATCAGGCGATTTCGACATTGCAGTTGAAGTCGAATTCATCGACCCAGTCAAAGCCCCAAGACGCGTTGTTTTCCGGCGCAGGTTCCGGAGTGGCTGTGTCCCTGTCTTTGGATCTGACAGACACGAAATCGAAGATTTCTGAATTGGAGGTGTCGGCGGTGTCGGCCGATTGCTTCCAATAAAAGTTATCGAATTTCGTCTGCCACTCGTTGAAGATGGTTTCGAGCTGCGCCAGAAGGGCTGCTGCGTCAAAGCCACCACCCCAGGAATCGCCTGCGTCAACCGGGGTTGGTTCCGGCATCTCGGGTTCGGGCGTTTCGGTTTCAGCGACTTCTGTGCCGGGTGTCAGAGTTACAGGTTCCTCTGGCTGCACAACGCCTGCATCCGGTTCTTCGACGACTGGCGTGGTGGTGTCGGTCACAACAGTCTCAGGTGTTTCAGCTTCCGGCTCGGTCGGCTCGTCCACAACAACTGGCGCTTCGGGTTCCGGCTCAGCTGGCGCCTCGACAACAACTGGTGGTGTTTCCGGATCCGGCTCGACGGGTTCCTCGACCACAACGACCGGCGTTTCGGGCTCAGACTCGGTAGGTTCCTCAACAACAAGCGGTGGGGTGGGTACCGGAGTGGCCGGCGCATCGCCAGTATCCAGTACAACTTCGCCATCGGTCGTCGCGAAATTCTGGGTGACCACTACGGCGTCATAGCCCTGCATATTGCCCGTTTCGATCCCGATACCGATGTATTTGAAATCGGGATTTAGGATGTTTGCGCGGTGGCCAGGGCTGTCCATCAGGTTCTGATGAAGCTGGGCAACATCATCGCTGATCCCGGGTGCGCCGCGTTCGGATTGCCAGGCGATGTTTTCGCCGGAACGCCAGCCGCCTGAAAAATCAAAGCCAGCGTCGCGCATACGCTCTGTCGCCGATGACCCGCCAGCACCGGTGTGGCTGAACGAGTCCGTGTTCAACATCCATTCGCTGTGGTCTTCGGATGACGCGTTCAGGTGGGTTTCAAGTTGTAGCGGCTCTAAACCGCGGGATGTGCGCTCTTGGTTGATGAGCGCTAGCATTTCTCGCTCGAAAGAACTTGCAGTCGACATTTTGCCTCCGTGGGGGATTGTCTTTGAGTGGACGTCGCCAATTAATGAATCATCTGACGGGTCCGACAGGGCGTTGAGAAATCCGGTCGGGATTCGGCGGGACAGTGCTTTCAGAGGGTGATTCGTACGCTGTATTATGCTGGGCAAAGTCCTGCCAGCACGGAATTGGCGGCTTGTCGCACATGCGTCCGCCTGATCGGCGGATTCGCGCAGGCCCAGAAAACGACAAACCCCCGGGCGATGCCTCGGGGGTCGTCAAATAGTGTCATCCAAAGCTGGACGAGTGAGATCTTAGAGCAGACCTTCGCGCTGGGCTTTCTTGCGTGCCAGTTTACGGGCACGGCGAATCGCTTCAGCTTTCTCGCGCGCTTTTTTCTCGGACGGTTTCTCGAAATGTTGCTTCAGCTTCATTTCACGGAACACGCCTTCGCGCTGCAGCTTTTTCTTCAGGGCACGAAGCGCCTGATCGACGTTATTGTCGCGAACACTAACCTGCATGTGGTTGTCACCACCTTTCTAGATAGAGTTGCAAGGAAATTGCAGGAGTTGGCCGTATAGCAAAGCGCCTCTATCTTGTCTAGTACTGGCCCCGAGAACCGGAGAACCGCCATGACCACCACCTACGAAGATGCCAAGCAACAGTTGCTGGACGCGATGCTGAACCATGTGCCCTTTGACGGCTGGTCCGAGACCAGCTTTCGCATGGCTGTCACGGATTGCGATATGGACGAGGTTCTGGCCCGTGCGATCTGCCCGCGCGGGGCGGTCGATCTGGCGCTGGCATTTCACGCACGTGGGGATGAGGCCATGGTGGATCGCCTGAAATCCACGGACCTGAGCGAGTTGAAATTTCGCGACCGCATCGCTGCCGCTGTTCGCTTTCGGCTTGAGGCTGTTTCGGATAAGGAATTGGTTCGTCGCGGCATGACCCTGTTTTCCCTGCCAACCCATGCGGCGGACGGGGCAAAGGCTCTGTGGCAGACCTGCGATCAAATCTGGGACACGTTGGGAGACACGTCGGATGACGTGAACTGGTATACCAAGCGGGCGACACTGTCGGGCGTGTATTCCTCGACATTGCTGTACTGGCTGGGTGACGATTCCCCCGATCATCAGAAAACGTGGGAGTTTCTGGATCGGCGCATCTCGGACGTGATGCAGATCGAAAAGATCAAGGCGCAGGTCAACGACAATCCATTGTTCAAGCCGTTCCTAGCGGTTCCGAACTGGCTGGCCGGTCAGGTAAAGCCGCCGATGAAAATGCGGGCCGATCTGCCAGGGATGCTGAACCCGCGCAAGTAAGCATCTGGGCGTTCCGGAAATTGCCTGTTAGGCATTGGGCAAAGGAGATTTGCCAATGACCCAGATGATGCGTGCTGTCGAAATCACCGAACCCGGCGGCCCCGATGTTTTGCAGTTGACCGAACGCCCGGTGCCAGAACCGCAAACCGGTCAGGTGATCCTCAAGGTGGCCTATGCAGGCGTGAACCGCCCCGACGCTCTGCAGCGCGCGGGGGCTTATGATCCGCCTCCGGGTGCCAGCGATCTGCCCGGGCTTGAAGCCTCGGGCGAGGTGGTTGCCGTCGGTGCCGGGGTTGAGGGGCTTTCGGTTGGTGATCAGGTCTGTGCTTTGCTGCCCGGCGGCGGGTACGCGGAATACGTGGCGACTCCTGCGGTGCACTGCCTGCCTGTGCCCAAGGGCATGGGAATGAAAGAGGCCGCCTGTCTGCCCGAGACCTTCTTTACGGTTTGGTCCAATGTGTTCACACGTGGTGGCCTGAAGGCGGGCGAACGATTTCTGGTTCATGGCGGGTCCAGCGGTATCGGCACAACGGCGATCCAACTGGCCAACGCGTTTGGAGCGCGCGTCTTTGCGACCGCCGGCTCCGCTGAAAAATGCGAGGCCTGCGAGAAGCTAGGGGCCGAGAAAGCGATCAACTACCGCGACGAGGATTTCGTTGGGGTCATGCGGGCCGAAGGTGGTGCAAACCTGATCCTCGACATGGTGGGTGGCGATTACATCCCGCGCAACGTCAAGGCACTGGCCGAGGATGGGCGTCTGGTTCAGATCGCCTTCCTGCAGGGGCCGAAGGTCGAGCTGAACTTTGCAATGATGATGGTCAAGCGCCTGACCCTGACTGGCAGCACCCTGCGCCCGCAAAGCGATCTGGCCAAGGCGAAGATTGCGCAGGATCTGCGCGAGGCGGTCTGGCCATTGCTGGAGGCCGGGAAGGTTGCCCCCGTCATGGACAGCGAGTTCGATCTGGCTGATGCTGCCGCGGCACATACGCGGATGGAAAGCTCGGGGCATATTGGCAAGATCGTCCTGAAGGTCGCAGGCTAAGAGTTCGGTGCGCGGGTCTATCCCGCGCGTTTTGCCCTCAGGCCACCGCGCGGCGATACAAATGCCAGGTCGCGTGGCCCAGGACCGGCATCACGACGATCAGGCCCAGCAGCATCGGGATGGCTCCGATGACCAGCAGGGCCGCTACGATGAAACCCCATGCCAGAATGACACCGGGGTTGTGCCGTAACACCCGTACCGAGGTCACGACCGCCACTGGCAGTCCGACCTTGCGGTCCAGCAACAGGGGAAAGCTGACAACGCTGACGGCCAGTGCGACCAATGCAAACAGGAAACCGACGGCGTTGCCGAAGATGATCATGGTCCAGCCTGCGCCGGTGGTGAACACTTCGGTAACGAACGCGCCAAATGAGGTCGGCAGATCCGGACCAAGCGTATGGACATAGATGGCCTGCGCGACCATCAGCCAGACCAGCAAAAGCATGACCAGATAAAACCCCAGCGCCAGAATTGCTCCAAATGACGGGGATCGGAACACTCCGAACGCGTCCAGCCAGTGGACTTCTCCGCCCATTTCGCGTTTGCGGCTGATTTCGTATAAACCAACTGCTGCAATCGGGCCGATCAGGGCAAACCCCATAACCAATGGCGCCAACAGTGGCACCATATTCCTGTTCAGACCGAACCCGAACATCAACAGTCCGGCGATCGGGTAGATCAGGATGACAAAAATCGCGTCCGCCCGTGTTTCAAGAAAGTCGTGATATCCCGCCGACAGACACTCGCGCAAATCCTGCATTGTCAGAGTCTGCACCTTTGGCAGATGTCGCGTATCGGCGCTGCCGATACGGTTCACGCTTTCTGCAATGTGATCGCCGGTCGCGCCAAGGTTCCGGGCGGCCCAGCTAATTGGATTCCCAATGGTTTTAGCCATCATCATCCCCTCCCTTTGCCAACAGCGCAGCAGAGTGAATCCGGCATGAGTTGCCCTTGGCCGGACCAGCCGGCAACGCTCGGATCCCAGTATAGCACATTTTTTCGCGTTGCGGTTGCGTCCGGTGCAATCGTGCCGATTGCCCTGTTTCACAGTCGTGTTAGCTTGGCATCAGGCAACAGGAGGTCAGCATGCAGCAAACGGCACGAACCGTCGTCATTCACGAACACGGCGGCCCCGAAGTTCTAAAGATCGAAGACCGGCTATTGGGCGACCCAGGACCCGGAGAGGTTCGCATCAGCCACCGCGCCTGCGGGCTGAACTTCATCGATGTCTATCAGCGAACGGGGCTGTACCCGCTGGAATTGCCGCATGCGCTGGGTATGGAAGCCGCTGGCGTGATCGAGGCTGTTGGCGAAGGCGTTACCCATTTGGAACCGGGACAGCGCGCCGCTTACGCCGCAGCCCCGTCAGGTGCCTATTGCGAGGCGCGCGTGATGCCCGCAGCACAGGTATGCCCGCTGCCAGACGGGATTTCCTTTGATGCGGCGGCGGCGATGATGCTCAAGGGGATGACGGTCGAGTATCTGTTTCACCGCACAACCCCCCTGAAACGGGGCGATACCGTGTTATTCCACGCGGCTGCCGGTGGCGTTGGTTTGATCGCCTGTCAATGGGCCAAGTCTGAGGGGATCACCTTGATCGGGACGGCGGGAACCGACGAAAAATGCAGCCTTGCCCAGTTCAATGGGGCCGCGCATTGCATCAACTATCGGACTGAGAACTTTGCCGAACGAGTGGCCGAGATCACAGGTGGCAAAGGCGTGGACGTGGTCATGGATTCCATCGGGGCGGATACGTTCAACGGCTCTCTGGATTGTTTGAAGCCCTTGGGAATGATGATTTCCTTTGGCAACGCCTCAGGACCAGTGCCATTGATGGATATCGGTATTCTGGGCAAGAAAGGGTCGCTGAAAATCACCCGGCCGACCTTGTTTACCCATATCGCTGATCATGCTGTCTGTCAGGCGATGGCAAGGCGTCTGTTTGGCAAGGTCGAGGGCGGAGAGGTCAAGATCCACATCGACCAACGTTTCTCTCTGGATCAGGTGGCCGAGGCCCACCGGGTACTTGAGGCCCGCCAAACCACGGGTAGTACCGTTCTGGAACCCTAGGACACACATGGAAATCGAGAGTTTTGACAAAAAACGGCGGCAGAGTGATCTGCCGCCGCCTTCTTTAATAGTGTCCGCGCGTTACTGCTGCAGTTCTGCGGGGGTCTTGTCGGCAATGGTTTCCCAGTTGGTGCTGGCCTGCTCGATAAAGCCCGGAATGTCGCCTTCCCAGCGTTCCTGAATGTCCTGCGACAGGTTCAGGTACAATTTGTTGTCAACGATCTTCCAATAGGTCGGGTCACCGTCAAACTTGAAGCCCATCGCCGCACCAAATGCGCAGTAGCCGCCATATGCGGGCAGGTAGGCTTCTGGATTGGCTTCAAACGCGGCTTTGTTTTCTTCATTGGCAAAACGATACAGCGCGTCGTTGTGCAGGGTGGTGATGCGGTAGTCGCCTTTGGTCGGCTCACCTGCAGTGAAATAAGCAACCGGGTCGTAACCCTGCATCGCCAGACCGGTCGAGCTTGCGTTCAGTTCTACACCTGCAGCCAGAGCCGAGCTTGCGATGGCAACAGACAGCGCGACGCCGCCGATGATGGATTTGAACTTGTTCATTGTTTTCACCTTTCGTGAAAGGGGCGGCCACGCGACGCAGAAAATTGCGCCCAGACAACCCAAGTGTTTTTTTGTCCATGAGACCTGTAATTGGTCGTCACGGAACCCAAGTGGGCAGACCGTCAATCACGTTCAAAGCAATCAATTGTGATTGTGCGGAGGTGAATAGGTGCTGTTCAGAAATGCAGAGATCAGATTAGCGATCGGGCTTAATACTCAGGACAAAGTCTGTGACTTTCTGCACCGACATTTCGCAGGGGCGCAGCAGGGCGCCAGTGTTCCTGGTCAGATAAAGGTTCAAGCTGATGTAATCCCCGCCGCCCAACTCATGCGCGACCAGTTTGTGGGATTTGCCCCCGGCCAGTTCCGTTCGGCTGACAATGTATCGCCTGCCACCGACGTGCCCGGTTGATGACCCCGTCGGGATGGCAAAAAATGCGCTCAGAAAGGACTCCGAGGCGCTCAAGACTGTCCGATTTTTGGTTCGGTCCCGGCACGGATACGGGCGATATTGGCGCTGTGGCGCCAGTAGACGAGCAGTGTCAGAATAGCGCCCAGCACCAGAGTTCTCGTGTCTGTCAGCACCATAACCCAGATCGTCGACATGGCTGCAGCCACCAATGCAGCGAGGGACGAGATGCGCCAGATCACTGCGACCACCAGCCAAGTCAGGCAGCAGGCAACGCCGACGCGCCAGTCCAATGCGAGCCAAAGGCCCAAAAACGTGGCAACGCCTTTTCCGCCTTTGAACCCCAGCCATACCGGGAAGCAGTGGCCCAAAAATGCGGCCAGCGCGGCGATCTGTGCGGCGTCTTCTCCGGCCATCGCTCGTGCCACCAGTACGGCGACCGCTCCTTTTGCGGCGTCGAAAACAAGGGTCAAGGCAGCGGCGGCCTTGTTGCCTGTGCGCAACACATTTGTTGCGCCGATGTTTCCTGACCCGATGTTGCGCAGGTTGCCCAGCCCCATCACCTTGGCGACGACCATGCCAAACGGGATCGAGCCCATAAGATACCCGAGAGCGGCCCAGAGGATTAGCTGGTCCGTGGAACTGTCAATTATGGGCATCAGGGTCTCCGGTAAACTTCTTGTCCTGCAACGAAAGTTGCGGTGACCTTACCCTGCATCCGCTGGCCGTCAAACGGCGTGTTCTGCGATTTCGATTTTAACGAGAACCGGTCAAGCACAAAGGGCACATCCGGGTCGAACAACACCAGATCCGCCGGGGCTCCTTCGGACAGGCGTCCGCTGTCCAGACCAAGGCGTTTGGCCGGGTTCAGGGCCATAGCACGGAACAGCGTAGGCAAGTCCAGCTGCCCCGCGTGGTACAGACGCAGCGACGCAGGCAGCAGCGTTTCAAGCGCCACCGCACCCGATGCGGCCTCTTCAAACGGCAGGCGTTTGCTTTCCTCGTCCTGCGGCGTGTGCATCGAGCTGATCGTGTCGATCAAGCCGGTCCGTACCGCTTCGATCACCGCTTGCCGGTCGTCTTCGGACCGCAGCGGCGGTTTGACCTTGAAGAAGGTACGATAGTCGGCCACGTCCAGTTCGTTCAGCGTCAGATGGTGGATCGAGGTGCCGGCGGTGATGTCCAACCCGTTTCGCTTGGCCCGTTCCAGTGCGGGCAGGGCGCGGGCAGTGGTGATCTGGTCGGCGTGATAAGCGGCCCCGGTCATTTCAAGCAAGGCGATGTCGCGGTCCAGCCCCATCCGCTCGGCCATGGGCGAAACGGCTGGCAAGCCCCGCAACACGGCGAACTTGCCGCTGGTCGCCGCAGCTCCGTTGCTGAGAATGGGTTCCTGCGGGTGTGCGATAACCAGCGCACCGCAGGCGCGGGCATAGGTCAGAGCGCGGGAAAACACCTTGGTATTGGCAATGACATGGTCGCAATCGGTAAAGGCGACGGCCCCGGCATCCTGCAGAAACCCGATCTCGGTCATTTCGCGCCCGTCACGGCCTTTGGTCAATGCAGCCATGGGCAGGACGTTGACGGGCGTGTCGGCCTGCGCGCGGCGGGTGACGAACTCCAGGCTTTCCGGCGTGTCGATGGCAGGGCTGGTATCGGGTCGGGTGACGATAGTGGTCACCCCCCCGGCAGCGGCGGCCAGACCTGCGGATTTATAGCTTTCCTTGTGCCGCTCACCCGGTTCGCAGACCTTGACGCCGATATCAACGATACCGGGGGCAAGGCATTGGCCGTTACAGTCAATGACCTGCGCGTCCGAGGCCGGAACATCCCCTTCACCGCGCGCGGTAATCCGTCCGTCGTTCACTTGGAGCCAGCCGAGGCTGTCCGTACCGGTTTCCGGGTCGATCAGGCGGGCGTTTGAAAACAGTACAGCAGTCATTTCGAGGCCTCTCGGGCTTGGGTCAGTGCCTTCAATGCGGCATCGGGGTCGGACAGATGTTCAAATGCGAAAAAGGGGTGGCGGGAAAACATCACTGCTCGACGACCGGAGCGGAAATTCAGAAACCGGTCGATATTCAGGGACTTTGACTTGAGGTCGTTGTTGAGTTTCCATGCATTTTCCGAGGTCACGACATAGATCCGTTGTGACCGGACAAACCGATCGACCCACAACACAAAACCAAACGCGATAGTGCAGAAAAACAACTTCCAATAATCCCGAACGGTGTCAAAAAGCCAGGGGCTTGCCAGCCAAATGGCAGCGATCAGAACGAGCACGCCTTTGTACGCCCATGCAAACCGAGGTGGAAAATACCCCTGATCCGGGCGGCCTGCCCACAGTACCTCTTCCCCATCGGGAATCCGCTCGTGCCACCAATCGTCGTCGGCGGCGGTCATCCAATCGCCCTTTCGATGGCCGCTTTGGTGGCAGCGGGGTCGGCTTGATACTTGATCAGGTGCTTGTCACCGCCCTTGGTGACGATCTGGACAAAACTGCCCATGATTTTGACCGCCTTGATCTGATTCAGCGGTACAACGCGCGGGCCGGGGCCGGTGAGATTGGTTTTGGACATTTGCCAGTTGGCTGTCAGTTCTTCCGAGGCCAGATACCATGCGCGGATGCCAACGGCGGCGAGGCCGGCCGGTGCACCGGTCCAGACATAGGGGTTACCGATCAGCCAGAGTATGACCATTGCGGCGGCCATCGCCCCGGCGGCCAGCCATGTATTCGTGCGGATATAGGCGCTCTTGTCGGGGGAAAAGGTCACAGGATCAGCCACAGGATGCCTCCGATGACCACCAGCGCAACAACCGCCAACATGGCCGACCCAATGCGTCGGGGGCTGTCGTCTTGCGGCGGCGTTTGCGGAGCCGAGAATGGTTTCGCGCTTTCGGTTTCGATTTTTCCGCCGGTCCAGTTCGTTGTTTCTTCGGTGTACAGGCCGATGAGGCGGACCTTCGGGTCCGGCTTTATCGTGACGGCGCGGCCTTTGAACGCCGCACTGCGCAGGACCATGACCCAGCCTTCAATGGCTTCCAGCATGTCCCGATCCAGTTGGTCTTGGGACACGCCGCACCCTTCGTTGAGATAGCCGTAAAGCCCCAAATCCTCGAGGTCGGATACCGGGAAAATGTCGATCTGGTCCCGGTCCAAACCGTCGACGCCCAATGCCTGATCGGCGGCACCGGGTTCGCGCAGGAACTTCGCTTCTTCCGGACGCATGTCGAGCTGAAACAGGCGCAGGACGCCAAGTTCGTGGGGGGCGACGGTCAGATCACTCATGCGGCCTCGCGCAGGTTGCGGGCCAGCAGTTCCATAGCGGCCATACGGACGGCGACGCCCATTTCGACCTGCTCCTGAATGACTGACCGGTTGATGTCGTCTGCTAGCGTTCCGTCAATCTCGACCCCGCGGTTCATCGGGCCGGGGTGCATGACGATGGCGTCCGGCTTGGCCTGTGCCAGTTTGGCGGCGTCCAGGCCATAGCGGTGGTAGTATTCGCGTTCCGATGGGATGAACCCGCCATCCATCCGCTCTTTCTGAAGGCGCAGCATCATGACGACGTCGACGTCTTTCAGACCTTCGTTCATGTCGTCGTAAACCTCGGCGCCGAATTCGGCGAACTGGCTTGGGACCAGTGTCGGGGGGCCGATCAGGCGGATGCGGTTTTCCATCTTGCCCAGCAGGATCAGGTTCGACCGGGCCACGCGGGAATGAGCGACGTCGCCGCAAATCGCGATATTCAGGCGGTGCAAACGGCCCTTGGCGCGACGGATAGTTAGAGCGTCCAGCAGGGCCTGAGTCGGGTGTTCATGCTTCCCGTCACCTGCATTCAGTACAGCGCAATTCACTTTCTGCGCCAACAGATCAACCGCGCCGGAATGCGGATGGCGCACCACTAGCAGATCGGGGTGCATCGCGTTCAGCGTCATCGCCGTGTCGATCAGCGTCTCGCCCTTTTTGATCGAGCTGGCCTGCATCGCCATGTTCATCACATCTGCACCCAGCCGCTTGCCCGCCAGTTCGAAACTGGCCTGCGTCCGGGTAGAGTTTTCGAAGAACATGTTGATCTGGGTCAGGCCCGACAGCACGTCCGAATGCTTGGTCGACTGGCGGTTCATGTCGACGTATTTCTCGGCCAGATCGAGGATGGCGGTGATATCGGACTGCGACAGATGCTCGATGCCAAGAAGGTGACGATGGGCGAAACGCATGGGCGGGCTCCTGTCTGACAATCGCGCCGCTTATAGGAAGGTCCGCGCGCCGAGGCAACCTAAGGTTCGGTTCACTCGGGCAATTTCTCGCACCCGCCTTTGGGCAAACATTGCTCGCCAGGCTTGCACCACTTGCCATATCCGCAGTCGATGGCTTTGACGGGAACACAGCCCTGATTGCGGGAACATTTGAAACCCTGACGGCACTGCGACCCGGTTTTTTCGCAAACAAACCAGCCGGGGCGCGAGCATCCACCGCCCGGCAAGCAAGACGATCCAGAGCCACAGATTCTCCCGTCGTCGCATGTCAGAGAGGGCAGTTCCAGAATGTCGGGCGTGTTCTTCTCGCATTCTCCGCGAGCATTGCAGAAGCTGCCGCCAGGGCAGTCCAGACGCGACGTGCATTTGTTCAAGCCGGCCGGAGCGCATCGCGTGCCGCCCGCAACGCACCGTTCGAACGGTCCGCAGGTTCTGCCACCACCGCAATAAGTGCCACCCAAGGGAATGCAGTGGCCGTCAAAGCTGCATCGCTGCCCACCTGAACAGCACGTGTTTCCGCACTTGAACTGGCCGGCGCGGCATTGGCCATACCTGTCGTGAAAGTGCGCAAAAGCCGGACCGCTGAGCATGGTCAACAGCAAGCTGAAGAAAAGGAATCGGAATACACACAACATGAATGTGCCAATGGTCGGTGCGACGGACCGCCCGATCAAGTTCTATCTGCTTTCCCTCGTTCAAAAGGTGGTTAGATTGAGGGTTATGGAATCGGCCCTGGACTATCATACCGCGCGGGCTCTGCTGGAATGGCAGATCGAACTGGGCGCAACGGATGCAATCGGTGACGCACCGGTCGATCGCTATGCGTTGCCCGACATCACGCCCAAGGCCAAAAAGCCTGCGCAAGCGCAGACTGCGCCGCAAAAACCCAAGCAGGTTGATCCGGTTGCGGTTGCGAAGTCCACGGCTCAGGCCGCCGGGTCGTTGGAGCAGTTGCAAGCGGCGATGGGTATGTTTGACCATTGCGACCTAAAACGCGGTGCGCGCCAGTTGGTCTTTGCCGATGGTACGCCGGGAGCCCGGGTGATGATCATCGGAGAGGCTCCGGGCCGTGATGAGGACCGGGAAGGCAAGCCCTTTGTCGGTCGCGCTGGTCAGCTGCTTGACAGGATGCTGGCCGCAATTGATCTGAACCGGTCCGAGAACGTCTATATCACCAATGTCCTTCCGTGGCGCCCGCCGCAGAACCGCGACCCCAAACCCGAAGAAATCGGTATGATGAAGCCGTTCCTTGAACGGCATGTGGCACTGGCCAAGCCAGAGGTCTTGGTGGTTATGGGTAATATCAGCTGTCAGGCCGTTCTGGGCAAACGCGGTATCACGCGTCTGCGCGGTCAGTGGGATCAGGCGATGAACCTGCCGGTCATCCCGATGTTCCACCCTGCCTACCTGTTGCGACAGCCACAGATGAAACGGCAGGCATGGGCAGATTTGCTTGAACTGAAAGCGCGGCTGGAGGGCAAGGCATGAAGATCCTCGCATTCTCGGACCTGCATATGGCGCGTAACCGCGCTGCTGAAATAGTGGCTGCAAGCGACGAAGCCGACCTGGTTATCGGCGCCGGAGATTATTGCAACTCGCGGCAAGGGTTGGATCAGGCGATGGCGATGCTGTCCGGGATCAACGCGCCACTGGTGTTGATACCCGGCAACGCGGAAAGTGCCGGTGAACTGACCGATGCCGCGCCAGACGGCGTCCATGTTCTGCATGGCACGGGCATGACCGTCGACGGGTTGCGTCTGTTCGGTCTTGGATACGGCGTACCGGTCACGCCTTTCGGCGGTTGGTCGTGCGACCTGAGCGATCCCGAGGCGGCGGAGTTGCTGAACCGATGCGACGCCGCCGACATCCTGATTTCGCATTCTCCGCCCAAAGGGTATGGTGATACCACGTCGATGGGGGACGCTGTTGGATCGGTTGCTGTTCGGGACGCTATCGAGCGGCTGCAACCGAAATTTGCCCTTTGCGGCCATATCCACGACAGCTGGGGCTACCGAGGAACTATCGGTGTCACCCAGATCGCCAATCTCGGCCCCACCATAAACTGGTTCGAGGCAGCCACATGATCGAAACCGTTACTCTTCTGGCGTTTATTCCGGCGGCCATTGCCCTGAACCTTACGCCCGGTGCGGATATGATGTTCTGTTTTGGGCAGGGATTGCGGTCCGGTGCAAAACCGGCAATCGCCGCCAGCGCGGGTATTTCTGTTGGTGCGATGGTCCACGTTCTGGTGGCAGGCCTTGGTTTGGGGGCCGCTGTCGCGACCATGCCATGGCTGTTTGACGTAATCCGCTGGATGGGTGTGGCCTATCTGCTCTATCTCGCCTGGGGTGTGTTTCGACATGGGGCAGTCTCGGCGGATGCGTCAACCAGACCCACCCGATTTGCGTTCCGGGACGGTTTGGTGGTTAACCTGACAAACCCCAAGGTCATCCTGTTTGTACTGGCCTTCATCCCGCAATTCGTGAACCCGGCGGCAGGCTCGATCCTGCTGCAATTCCTGATTTTCGGCTCGGTAATTGCGCTGGGTGGGTTTGTGGTGAACGGGCTGGTGGGAATCTTTGCCGGAGGCGCGGGTAAGGTTCTGATCTCGAACCCGCGCGCCTCGCGAATTATGGGCTGGGTGACCGGGGGCATTTTCGCGGCCCTCGCCGTCCGGCTTGCTGTTATGGAAAGGGCCTGACGCCACATGTCGCGCATTGATGAAACCATGGAATTCATCCCGGTTCGGATCGCCGTTCTGACTGTCTCGGACACACGTTCGCCGGATGACGACCGTTCAGGTCAGACGCTGGTGGACCGGATCGAAGCGGCTGGGCACGCGGTTGCCGATCGAAAAATCATCCGGGATGAGCGCAACCAAATCGCCGATCAGCTACGGGCCTGGGTTGCTGACCCAGAAATTGACGTGGTGATCTCAACCGGCGGCACGGGCCTGACGGGTCGCGATGTGACAGTCGAGGCGCATCGCGATGTCTATGAGAAGGAAATCGAGGCGTTCGGCACTGTTTTCACGATCATCTCAATGGAAAAGATCGGCACCTCAGCCGTGCAATCCCGTGCCACGGGTGGTGTTGCAGGAGGAACCTATCTGTTTGCCTTGCCCGGCAGTCCGGGCGCCTGCAAGGACGCGTGGGACGGTATTTTGGAAAAACAATTCGATTACCGTCACCGCCCCTGCAATTTCGTGGAAATAATGCCCAGATTGGACGAACATTTGCGACGGAAGTAGACTGGTCGCACGTTAAACTGTTCATAACCGCTTTGTGGCTTGGCATTTTTTGTTGCCCAGCTACCATTTGCAAATGGCAGCCTGATGCAACCGGGGTGAATATTAATGCGATTTCTGAGGCAAAGCCTTGTAGGAGTCTTTCTGGCGTCCCTGACGCTGGCCCTGTTGTTCGTGGCGGCACAGATGATCGCGGGCGCGGTGCAGGACGTCCTGACGCGGGAACAGGCCGCGCCGCAAGCCCGTGAGCGGGTGTTTGCAGTGACGGTGCGGCCAGCGGAACTGGAAACGGTCACCCCGTATCTGGAAGCATTTGGTGAGGTTCAAAGCCGCCGCAGGTTGGAATTGCGGGCGGCGCTGGGCGGTCGCGTTGTCTCTTTGGCCGAAGATTTCGAAGATGGCGGAGTTGTTTCCGCTGGCGAAGTTCTGGTCGAACTTGATCCGGCAGACACCCAATCCGCGCTGGATCGGGCAAAGTCGGATCTGCTGGATGCCCAATTCGAAGAGCGTGACGCGGAGCGGTCCCTGTTACTGGCGCAGGATGAGCTGAACTCGGCCGAAGCGCAGGCTGAACTGCGCGGGCGCGCCTTGCAGCGTCAACAGGATTTGCAGGCCCGCGGAGTGGGTGCTGCCGCGGCTGTGGAAGAGGCTGAACTGGCCGAAGCTGCCGCGCAACAGGCGGTTCTGGCACGCCGGATTGCGCTGGCCCAAGCCGAGTCCCGAGTTGATCAGGCGACTACGCTTTTGGCCCGCGCCCGTATCGCACTAGAAGCGGCCGAACGTGATCTGGATGACATGACCATCCGCGCCGGCTTTGGTGGTACTCTAACCGATGTGACGCTGGTCGAAGGGCGGCTGGTGTCCGCGAACGAAAAACTGGCGGAACTGGTCGATCCGAATGCGCTTGAGGTCGCCTTTCGAGTCTCGACCGCGCAATACGTTCGGTTGCTGGACGCAAACGGCAAACTGATTGATGCGTCGGTGACGGTCTCGCTTGAAGTGACGGGCACCGATCTGACCGCAGAAGGGCGGATAAGCCGTGACAGCGGATCGGCGGGCGAAGGGCAGACCGGACGTTTGATCTATGCCCGCCTCGATGATGCGTCGGGGTTCAAGCCGGGCGATTTCGTGACGGTTACTGTGCAGGAGCAGCCGCTGGATAACGTGGTACGCCTTCCATCCTCGGTTCTCGATGCAGTTGGAACAGTTCTGGTGCTGGACGCAGATGATCGGCTTGAGGCTCTGCCGGTTCAACTGATCAGACGCCAGGGCGACGAGGTGCTGCTGCGCGGTGAAGGGCTGGTGGGGCGAGAGGTTGTGATCGGCCGGACGCCGTTGCTGGGGTCTGGTGTGCGTGTGCGCCCATTGCGGATCGATGACAGCGCTGAAGCAACGCCCGACATGGTTGAACTGTCCGAAGAACGCCGCGCGCAGCTTATGGCGCAGGTTGAGGCCAGCACGCGCATGCCAAAGGACGTCAAGGATCGGGTTCTGGGGCAGTTGGGCGAGGCGAAAGTGCCCGCATCGCTGGTCCAGAGAATTGAAAACCGGGCAGGAGGTTAGGCGCCATGATGCGCGAAATCCCCGGCGCGGCAGGCGGTATCCTTAGCTACTTCACGCGTCACCGGACGGTGGCAAACCTGTTGCTGCTGGTCATGCTGGTTCTGGGCGCGGCGGCCATCCCGAACATGCGGGCACAGTTCTTTCCCGATGTAATCCTTGAACGTGTGGACGTCAGCGTTGATTGGGATGGCGCCGGTCCGGAGGATGTGGACAACGGTATCGTTCAGGTTCTTGAACCCGCCCTGCTGGCTGTCGAAGGTGTTGCAAGCACGGAATCGACCTCACGCGAGGGGCGGGCCAGTATCCAGTTGGAGTTCGAGCCCAACTGGGACATGTCCCGCGCTGTTGAAGAGGTCCGAACCGCCGTCGATAGTGTCACCAGCCTGCCAGATGATGCAGAGGAGCCAACAATCCGTCGTGGGGCGTGGCGGGATCGGGTCACGGACGTGGTTGTTACGGGACCGGTCGATCCGGATCATCTGGCCAAGTTCACGGACGAATTGATCAACCGTCTGTTTGCCGTTGGTGTCACTCGCACCACGATCCGCGGCCTTGCAGCGCCGCGCATTGTGGTCGAAGTGCCCACCGCCCAGCTGATTGCCAATGATATCACGCTGTCCGAGGTCGCCTCGGCCGTCGCAGCAGAGGTCAACGCCAACCCTGCAGGCGATGTGACCGGAGCGAACGCGCGCATCCGCACAGGAACGGAAAAACGCACGCCAGAAGAAATCGAAGGCATCGCCCTACGCAACTTTGCTGATGGGTCCAAGTTGCTGGTGGGCGACGTAGCGAATATCCGCGTGGAAGGGGTCAATCGCGATCGCAGCTACTTTGTCGGCGAAAACCCGGCGATGTCCGTGCGGGTCGACCGCTCGAACCTTGGGGATGCGATTGAAATCCAGCACACGGTCGAAGATGTCGTGCGCGAAATGCAGGCCAGCCTGCCCGAAGGCGTCACGGTCGAGCTGATCCGAACTCGCGCCCAGGCAATCACCGACCGTTTGGATATTCTGGTCGACAATGGCCTTGTCGGGTTGGGCCTTGTGGTCTGCCTACTGTTTCTGTTCCTGAATGCACGCATCGCTTTTTGGGTCGCCGCCGGGATACCTGTCGCCATGTCCGCCGCGATCGCGTTCATGTATATCGGCGGGTTGTCGATCAACATGGTGTCGCTGTTCGGGTTGATCATCACGTTGGGCATCGTTGTAGATGACGCAATCGTCGTGGGCGAACACGCTGATTTCCGCGCGCGCAGATTGGGCGAGGCGCCTATGATCGCCGCCGAACGCGCCGCGCGGCGTATGGCGATGCCGGTTTTTGCAGCGACCTTGACGACGGTGATTGCCTTTTTTGGTCTGACCCTGGTTGGCGGTCGGTTTGGCGAGTTGATCCGCGACATCCCATTTACGGTGATCGCGGTGCTGATTGCCTCGTTGATCGAATGCTTCCTGATCTTGCCGAATCACATGGCGCATGCCATCGCGCATTCCACCAAAGAGCACTGGTATGACTTTCCGAACCGGGTGGTCAATCGCGGGTTCCGGTGGGTGCGGGACACCCTTTTCCGACCGTTGATCGCCTGGGTCGTCTGGGCGCGCTACGTGGTCGTGGCGATTATGATCGTAATCCTGGCCAGCCAGATCGCCCTTTTCCTTAAAGGTGACGTAAACTGGCGGTTCTTCAATGCACCCGAACGTGGCTCGGTCACCGGCAATTTCATCATGGTCGAGGGGGCCACACGCGCCGATACGCTGGCCATGATGCACGAGCTGCAGCGCGCGACCGAAGAGCTGGGGCAGATCTATGAAGAACGTCATGGTCGCAACCCTATCGACTATGTTCTGGCCGAGGTGGGTGGGTCTGCCGGGTGGGGACTGTCTGCTGCTGATGGCAAGGATACTGACTTGCTGGGCGGTATTTCGATCGAACTGATAGACGCCGATCTGCGCCCCTATTCCAGCTTTGAATTTGTCGGCGAGTTGCAGGAATTCGTCCCGCGCCATCCAAAGGTCGAACTGCTCAGCTTCCGCGGCTGGCGGTCTGGACCTGGTGGCGACGCCATCGATGTTCAGTTCTATGGCGCGGATGTGAATACGCTCAAGGCTGCATCCGAGGACCTGCAGAGTGAACTTTCGAAATACCCCGAGGTTTCGGCACTGGAAGACAACCTTGCCTATGACAAGGAAGAGTACATTCTGGACCTAACGGCACAGGGTCAGGCGTTGGGCTTCCGCATTGAAACGCTGGGCCGCGTGTTGCGTGACCGGTTGAATGGGATCGAGGCCGCGACCTTCCCCGATGGTCCGCGCAGCGCCGAGATCCGCGTGGAACTGCCCGAAGGCGAACTGACAGCTGATTTCCTTGAACGCACCCTGATGCGAACCCCCGAGGGGGTGTATGTGCCACTGGCCGATATCGTCTCGGTCGAGCGAAAATCCGGTTTCTCGACCGTTCGTCGTGAAAATGGTCTGCGGGTGATTTCGGTGAACGGCGATATCTCCGAGGATGATCCAAAACGGGCGGAAGAAATTGCCAGAGCAATGAATGATGAAATCCTGCCCAAAATCGCCTCGGAACGGCAAGTCGAATGGCGCATGGCAGGGCTGAGCGAACAAGAGGACGAGTTCCTGTCCGAGGCCCGAACCGGTCTGATCCTGTGCCTGACGGGCATCTATCTTGTGCTGGCCTGGGTGTTTGCCAGCTGGACGCGGCCGCTTGTGGTGATGGCAATCATTCCGTTTGGATTGGTGGGCGCGATCTGGGGTCACTACCTTTGGGATGTCCCGCTAAGCATGTTCACCGTCGTGGGCCTGTTGGGGATGACCGGAATCATCATCAACGATTCGATCGTGTTGGTGACGACCATTGACGGCTATCAACAAGAGCGGGGGCTTGTGCCTTCGATCGTCGAGGGCACAGCGGACCGTCTGCGACCAGTGATGTTGACGACACTGACCACGGTTCTGGGGCTGACCCCATTGCTGTATGAAGGATCGCAGCAGGCGCAATTCCTTAAACCCACCGTTATTACGCTGGTTTACGGGCTTGGCTTCGGGATGCTGTTGGTTCTGCTTCTGGTGCCCGCGTTGCTGGCCATCCTGAATGACCTGTCGCGGCCGATGACTGCAATGCGCCGCGCCGCCCGTGCTCCGGACCGCGTTGTGCAAGGTGCCGTGGCGTGCACTGGTTTCGTGTTGATCTTGTGGTTCGGGATGACAATGGTTTGGCCGGCGATAAATGGCGCCCCCATCGGCGTGCTTTCTGGCTTCTATGGAGGCGAAGACGGACTTGCGGCTCTGCAGATGGGGTTGGGCGCATTTGCCGCCGGCGCAGTGCTGATCCTTGTCCTCAGCGTCGCACTCTCGGGTCTTCTGTTTGCGCGGCTCAGAGGGCCTGCTGCCTAAGCCCGGCGCAGGGCGGTTTCCAGCAGGTCGACGACACGGTCGCTCATCGGCAGTTCGCCCCTGCGAATCTGATCTACGGGGAACCATCCCGCATCCAGTGCATCATCGCCTGCCACGGGGTCGCCCGCCTGATAACGGCAAGCCACGCCCACCAGCAGATAATGCGACAGGGTTTCGCCGCTGTCGCCCCGGCGCAGAAGGTCCAGGTTGTCCAGATAATGCAGCGGTTCGGCGATTACCGAGGTTTCCTCGCGCAGTTCGCGTTGTGCGGCGCGCAGAACGGTTTCTCCCCATTCGACATGCCCACCGGGAAACCCCCATAGACCTGCATCGGGTTGCTTGCTGCGTTTCACCAGCAGCACGCGATCCTCATGCAGAACTACCGCCAATGCGCCGATTTTCGGGGTTTGTGTCATGGGACCACCGGGTTCAGCCTGCGCTGCACCCCTGAATGTCAACTGCGTGATTGGAACCAAGCACTGTGATGCGAATCTCCGAGCGATCCAGCGCAAACGGTCCACCAGCGGCGTTGATCACCTCGGACGTTGCGACCAAGGTGTTGCCTTGCCGCTTAGTATCCGTCTGTGAGGCCCAGAGCGCGGGGTTTCCCGGCTCGATCACGGCAACTTCCTGGCCACCGGCCGAAGGCATCGTCACGCGCGCCTCAATCCGCATTCCGTCAGACGTCGGCGTCAAATGGCAGCTGGTATGGACCACGCTGGCTTCCTGCGCCGAATACGGACGCTGGGCAAGTGCTGCAGCGATGGCCGGGTTACGCCCAGCCTCCGCATCCAAGGTGTGATCGAAATCTAGTTGCTCAGGAATACAAACGTCCTTGCAGACACCCAAATCCATCGTTCCCTTCAGCCGGACCGGTTTGGCGGGGTTTCTGGGCGTTATTTCTACCGGCAGAACAAGTTGGTTTTCATACCCGATGGACTGCAATCCGTTTTGGTCAAAGACATCCGGTGCAGGCCATGTAATCGACACGTCACCCACATTGTCCGAGCGGTTCCAGTCGAATTCCGGCGGAATCCCGGCATCACCGGGCGCGCGCCAGTAGGTTTTCCATCCATCCTTCAGCGTCACACGCACGGCACCCAGATAAGTGCCCTGAGCCGTTCGCCCGCCGTCCAGAATCTGCAACTCAGCAACGGACCCGGTCACTTGTGCAGTTACAGGCTGGGCGAAACCCACGCCCAAGGCTACGGCAATCGCCGAAAATGTCATTTTCATGCTCATTCCCTATAAATGCGCTGTAAGGACCGGGATTCCAAGTCACGTTCCGGTCACCCGAATGAAATCTGCGGAAATATGCGCTGATCCCTTGCCATTACCGGTGACCAAGGGTCATTGTTGAATAAGACCCAGCAAGAGATGTCGGCCTATGGATCTTACCGGTAAACTGTTGATTGCGATGCCCGGAATGGGCGATCCACGCTTTGACCATTCGGTGGTGTACCTGTGCAGCTATGGTGAAGATGGCGCCATGGGGCTGATAATCAACAAGCCTTCGGACCTGCGGATCAAGACCCTTTTGGGCCAGCTCAATATCCCTTGCCGAATACCGGTCGTGGGTGAACGCCTTGTACACTTCGGTGGACCGGTCGAGATGTCGCGAGGGTTCGTCCTGCACAGCTCGGATTACGAGGCGAACCTGCATTCCATGCACATCACAGATGAGTTCAGTATGACTGCGACGCTGGACATCCTCGAGGATCTGGCGTCGGGAAGGGGTCCTTTGAACTCGACACTGGTGCTGGGCTATTCGGGCTGGGGTCCGGGGCAGCTTGAGGATGAGATCGCCATGAACGGCTGGCTGACAACCGAAGCGTCGTCCAAGCTGGTCTTCGATGTTCCCGACGATGAGAAATGGGAGGCCGCGCTGGCCACTCTGGGTGTCGACCCGCTGATCCTGTCGGCCGAGTCAGGGCGCGCCTGATCAGGTGTGCCGCGGGGCCGCAGCGCGGCGCAACCGGTCATTGATGGCAGCGCCCAACCCTTGATCCGGAATTGGCGTGACGGCGATGGGTCGACCAGTGTCATTCAATGTGTGCAGGGCGGCAAACAGATTTGCGGCCGCCTCGGTAAGGTCGCCGGTCGCAGACAGGTTCAGATCACAATCCACCGCTCCAAACCCCAGCACAACTTCGTCTCCCTGAGTGGAGTTTGCGTTCAGACGGACAGGTGCGTCCGGAGCATAATGCGATTGCAATTGCCCGGGCGCGTTCAGCGCGTCCCCGGCTTTGTGGATATGCAGCTGTGTGTTCAGAACAGTTTCGATCTGTTCCAGTGCGACACCACCAGGGCGCAGCAGCGCAGGCTCACCGGACAGGCCGACGATTGTGCTCTCAAGGCCAACGCCGCAGGGGCCGTCATCCAATACCGCCGCAATGCGCCCGTTCAGGCCAGATAACACGTGTTCTGCGGTTGTCGGGCTGATCTGACCCGACGGATTGGCCGACGGGGCGGCGACAGGCCCGTCGAACTCGGTCAACAGGGCACGCGCTGCCGGATGGGCCGGAACGCGGACTGCCAGAGTTTCCAGTCCGGCAGTCACCAAAGACGAAATCCCGTGACCCGGGCGCAGCGGCAGGACCAACGTTAGCGGACCGGGCCAGAACGCATTGGCCAGCGCTTCGGCCTGAACGGACCATGTTACGAAACGTTGGGCGGCCTCAACTGAGGCGACATGTGCGATTAGCGGATTGAAACTGGGACGCCCCTTGGCGGCATAGATGCTGGCCACAGCTTCCCCATTCCGCGCATCCCCACCAAGGCCGTAAACCGTCTCGGTTGGGATGGCGACCAGAAGCCCCTGACGAAGAAGGTCCGCAGCCTCTGCGATTCCAGCCGGATCGGCGGGTAAACTCATTGTGCCGTTAGGGATCATGGGTGGTGACGCCGCGTTTTGATTGCGTGTAGCATGTGGACCGATACGTAATCGACTGAACCCAGATGCATAAACGCGGGCGCTGGAAATTCCAAGCCCGCCGGCGTAAACGCCACTCAGACAGCCCCGAGGGAAGACATGCCATATCGCGCGCCAATTTCTGATTATGAGTTCCTGTTCCGCCACGCGATCGGCTTTGACCAGATCGCCGCGACCGAGAAATTCTCGGAAGCCAGCGAGGACGTGGTCAGTGCCATTCTGACCGAAGCCGGGAAAATGTGCGAAGAGGTGATGGCCCCTCTGCAACGCCCTGGTGATCTTGAACCCGCGCGGCTGGAAAACGGCGTTCTGCGCACCTCGCCCGGGTATGCCGATGGCTGGAAAGCCATTGCCGAAGGCGGCTGGATCGGGATGAGCGGTGATCCGGAATACGGAGGCATGGGCCTGCCGATGACCGTGACGACTGCCGTGAACGAGATGATGTCGGCGGCCTGCCTGTCGCTGCAACTCGCGCCGCTGATGACTCAGGGCCAGATCGAGGCGCTGGAACATCACGCCAGCGATGAGCTTAAGGCGCTGTATCTGCCCAAGATGATGGCGGGCGAGTGGTCGGGCACGATGAACCTGACCGAGCCGCAGGCCGGGTCGGACGTGGGTGCGCTGACCTCGAAAGCGGAACCGAATGGCGATGGAACCTATTCTGTCTCGGGGCAGAAAATCTTTATCTCATGGGGAGATAACGATTTTGCCGAGAATGTGTGCCATCTGGTTCTGGCGCGGTTGCCGGACGGAGTACCTGGAACCAAAGGGATTTCGCTGTTTCTGGTGCCCAAGTACCTGCCGGATGAGAACGGTAATTCCGGCGCGGCCAATGATCTCAAGGTTGTCTCGCTGGAGCACAAAATGGGCCTGCACGGCTCACCGACATGCGTGATGCAGTATGACGGGGCAAAAGGCTGGCTTATCGGCAAGGAACATGGCGGGATGGCCGCGATGTTCACAATGATGAACAACGCGCGTCTGGGCGTTGGAGGTCAGGGCGTGGGTGCAGCCGAAGGTGCCTATCAGCATGCGCTGGCCTATGCGTTGGAGCGCAAGCAGGGCAAGACGCCCTCTGGCACGATAATCGACCACGCGGATGTGCGTCGCATGCTGATGAGCATGCGCGCGGACACGTTCGCCGCGCGTTCCATCATGTTGGCCAACGCCGCTGCAATCGATATGGCAAATGCAACTGGTGATGCGGATTGGGTCGCTCGCGCCGCCCTTCTGACGCCGATCGGCAAGGCCTTCGGTACCGAGACAGGTATGCGCGTATCCGAGACCGGCGTTCAGGTGCACGGTGGCATGGGCTTTATCGAGGAAACCGGTGCGGCCCAGTACTACCGCGACGTCCGTGTGACCGCGATTTACGAGGGCACCAACGGCATTCAGGCCATGGACCTTGTGGCGCGCAAGATGATGGATGGTGGTGAAGCGGCCTCGCGTCTGTTGGATGAGATCGAGGATCACGCCGAAGAGGCTCGGGCCACCATGCCCGAACTGGCGGGTCCGGTTTGGGAAGCCACGGAGAGCTTGCGCGAGACCACTGAGTGGATGGTCGCGCAGTCCGAGATGAACAACAGATTTGCTGGCGCGGTGCCGTATCTGCATGCGTTTGCCCGGGTGTTGGGGGCGCATTACCACCTCAAAGCGGCATTGGCCGAACCGAGAGGCCCACGTTTCAAGCTGGCGCGCTTTTACATCAACGCGTTGTTGCCCGAATATGCCGGTCTGCTCGCGCAGGCGCAGAACGGGGCTGACGATGTCTATGGCCTCAGCGCCGAGGAGCTTGCAGGCTGATGGACGGCGATACACCTCTGGCGATCCGGTACCCGTGGCCCGAACCTCCGGCCGAGGGTGAGGCGATCGAAATCGCCGAGGGTGTGCTTTGGATGCGGTTGCCGCTGCCTATGGCGCTGGATCACGTCAATATCTACGCGCTGGACGATGGCGACGGCTGGACCGTGATCGATACGGGCATGTCGTCGAACAAGACCCGGCGCATCTGGGAAAAGCTGATGTCGGGCCCACTTGGCGGCAAGCCGATCAACCGGGTTGTGGTGACGCATCACCATCCCGACCATGTGGGAAATGCGGGCTGGTTTCAGTCCGAGCACGGCGTAGAACTGGTCGCGTCGCGGACGTCTTGGTTGTTTTCCCGCATGCTGCAACTGGACGTTCAGGAAAGCTGGCCGCAGGAAACGCTGGACTATTACCGCAGCGCCGGTATGGCACCAGAAGTTCTGGCCAAGCGGATGGCCGAGCGCCCATTCAACTACTGCGATACGGTCTATCCCATGCCGCTGGGCTTTACCCGGATCAAGCAGGGCAGTGTCATCCGCATAGGCGGTCGCGACTGGGATGTGCACATGGGCAATGGCCACGCGCCCGAACACGCGACCTTCTGGAGCCGTGACGACAATCTTGTGATCACTGGCGACCAGGTTCTCAGCTCGATCAGTCCGAACCTAGGTGTCTATGTCACTGAACCTCTGGCCGACCCGGTTGCCGAATGGCTTGAGGCCTGCGAGCGGCTGCAGGGTTTGGCGCGACCGGATCATCTGGCGCTGGGCGGGCACAAACTGCCGTTCACCGGATTGCCTACGCGGATGAAGCAACTGATCGCCAACCACCATGGCGCGCTGGATCGTTTGCAGGACTATCTGGATCAGCCCAAAACCGCTGCCGAATGCTTTATGCCCTTGTTCAAACGGCAGATCAGCGAGGGCGAGTATGGCCTCGCGCTGGTCGAAGCGGTTGCACATCTGAACCATCTTTACCACATTGGAACTGTCACCCGGACGCGTCGCGCGGACGGGGCGTGGGAGTTTCAACGCAAAGGGTAAAGCCATGCAGGATCAGATCGAAACATCGGCCGAAGCCGCCGAAGCCGCGGCCTTGCCGCGTTGCTACGAGGTGCATGCGAACCCTGAATCGCCGTCTGGTGCCAAGGACTTACCCGGTCCGCTGCAAAAGCCGGTTGAGACCAAAAGCCCGGCTCAATGGGCATATGAACGCCTGATCCTCTATATCCAGAATTTCGAAAAGACCCTGACCGGCGATCAAGAGGTCGCCATGGGGTTCACCGGCGGCGATGCCGGGGTCATGCGGATCGAAGGCATGGGGTATTTCGACCCCGATATCATCACCTTTTACGGATCGGATGCGACGGGTGCGCGAACCCAGCTGGTGCAGCATGTCAGCCAGTTGAACGTGATGCTGCGGGCCTTGCCCAAATCGGTCGAGGACAAGCCCGCAAATCGCATCGGTTTCCGGCTGGCGGCCGATCTGGAAGAAAGCTGATCGCCTGACTTGCAATTCACGTCTGCGCAGCCTTGAATGAGCGCACCATTCGAGGGGGCGCAGCGCGTGACACATTTCTCAGCCGTTTCAACTGCCTACAGACGGGCATGGGCGCGCCGTCGCGTCTTTGTGCCGATCTATATCGTCGTGCGCCTGCTGCTGGTTGCCCTGATCGCACCAGGTGTGGCCATTGCCGTGAACCTGGCGGTGAGCTTATCCAATCAAACCGCGCTGACGGATCAGGCTATTGCAGCGTTCATCCTGTCGCCGGCCGGTTTCATCGCGGCCATTGCCGTCCTCAGCCTGTTCCTGCTGGCCGAGGTCTTTGTGTTCTCGGTCATGGCGGGCTCATTGCGTATGGGCGAATCCGATCCATGGCGGGCGGGCAGTTCCGCCATCGGACTGATCCTGTCACGCCTGCCTGCGCTGTTTGGGTTCGCTGTACGCTTTGTCCTACGCGTTTTGCTGTTGATCCTACCCTTCGCGGTTGTTTCTGCGGTCATCGCCTGGTGGACGCTGACCGAATACGACATCAACTACTACCTCACTTTCCATCCACCCTCATTCTGGGTGGCAGTTATCCTGATCGGTGTCGTTGTGCTGCTGATGGCTTGGGTGCTGATCCGCAGATTGTCGGCCTGGGCTCTGTCCCTGCATCTGGTTCTGTTCGAAAGCGTCCATCCGGGGCATGCGTTCAACATCAGCGCCAACCGGATGGAGGGCAAACGCGGTCGTCTCAAAACAGAATTGGCCATATGGCTGGGGATGCGCCTTGTCATTGCCGCGCTGATCGCCTGGGTGGCGGGGCTTTTGTTCGCGCTGGTGCCGCTTCAGGGGGCGGCAAACCTAAGGCTGGCGTTGATCTACAGCCTTGGCGTTGCCGGAATCTGGTCGCTGGCCGGTTTGGTTCTGGCGGCCACAGCGCTTGGCGCACTGGCCGTGTTGCTGGATGGGTTCTTTGAGACTGAAACATCGGAACCGCCCCATCCTGAGCCGGGCAGTCTGCGAATCCCATTGTTCGCGGCCGTTGGCGCGGCAGCCGTCGCGGTCTTGATCGGGTTGTGGTCCGGTCAGCACCTCTTGGAACGGGTGCAAGCCCCCGACCGGGCCGAGGTCATCGGCCATCGCGGAGCAGCGGCGTTACGGCCAGAAAACACCATGGCCGCGGTCCTCAAGGCGATTGAGGACGGGGCGGATTGGGTCGAGATTGATGTTCAGGAAACGGTGGATGGTGTGGTGATTGTCGCCCATGACAGCGATTTCATGAAGCTGGCAGGCGTGAACCTCAAGGTCTGGGACGCGACTATGGAGGACGTGGCGGAGATCGATATCGGCAGTTGGTTTGGCCCCGAATATGCGGATGAACGGACGCCGACCCTGCGCGATGTTCTGGAGGTCGCCAAAGGCAAGGCAAAGGTCATCATCGAGCTCAAGTATTATGGTCACGACGTCGATCTGGAGAACCGCGTTGTCGCCATTGTCGAGGAGCTTGGCATGCAGGACGACATTGCCACGATGTCGCTGAAGTACCCCGCGGTACAAAAGATGAAGTCAATTCGCCCCGACTGGCGGGCCGGGGTTCTGGCCGCGACCGCCGTGGGCGATCTGTCTGGGCTTGAGGGCGATTTCGTTGCCGTGAACGCAGCGATGGCGACGCCGGGTTTGGTAAATTCGGTCCACGCGGCAGGCAAGGATATCTATGTCTGGACGGTGAACGATCCGCTGCAAATGTCCGCCATGGCCTCGATGGGGGTGGATGGGTTGATCACCGACCGCCCTGCGATGGCAAATGAAGTTCTGCGTGTGCGTGCGGAAATGGGACCGGCAGAGCGGTTGCTGCTGTGGATGGCGACCACCTTCGGCATGTCCGTTGATACCGAGGTTATGCGCGATGAAAGCCCTTAATCTTGCGGTCATCCTCTTGCTGATGGCTGGCCCGGCAGTTGCGCAGGACTTTATGCGCAGTTTCGAGCTGCCGGCGCATCGGGCTTTGATGGCACAGCGCGGTGACGGGGAGCTGACCCCGTTCGAAACGGATGGCTGTTCGGGCGGGCTGTCGACCAGTTGGCGATTTGTTGCAGACACCTTTCCCAGCTTTCAGGCGCTCTACGAGGCGCACCCACCTTGGGAATACTGCTGCGTGATCCATGATCGCGCCTATCACCACGCGGGCGGAGGGTTGCGAGCAGAAGACAGCTATGACGCGCGTCTTTCCGCAGATGAGACGTTGCGCGCCTGTGTCACGCAGCACGGAGAAGACCATGCCGAGGAATATGCGGAACGCTATGACATGACAGCCGCGCAGATTCGCACTGCGCATTCCGTCACAGCCGAGGCGATGTATACCGCCGTCCGATTCGGCGGCGCGCCCTGCTCGGGCCTGCCCTGGCGGTGGGGTTTCGGCTATCCGGGCTGTTCGGTGTTTCAAGCTTTGTCCCCTGCGCGCGAATGACGTGGTGACAGGCCTCGGATTTTCCATTATCCAACATTTGAAATACGCGAACTGGGAATCTGAGACTCATGGCTGAATACAAGCACGGCGAAATGGACATCACCGTTCAAACCAAGACCTTTGAAGGGTTCATCAAGGCCACCACATGGTGCGTGGTTGCTATTGTCTTCCTTTGCCTGTTCCTGGCGGTCTTCGCCTCTTAATCCAAAACGGGGTTCACCGTGATCCGGATTCTGATTGCCTGCCTGCTGGCAGCAACTGTTACTGGCTGCACAGGCTCGCAGCGTCCACAGGCCGACAAGGCAGAGATTATTTCCCGATCCTATCGTGATCCGGGACCCTCGACGCTGACGCTATATACGATGGTCAATACGCGTAGCGGGTCAGGTGCGCATACATCGCTGATGATCAGCGGCAGCGAGCGCGTGATCTTTGACCCTGCGGGGTCATTCCGCGCGGATATCGTGCCCGTCAAGGACGACGTGTTGTACGGCATCACGCCGGCTGTTGAACGCGCTTATCGCAGCTCGCACGCGCGCGAAACGCATTTCGCACGTATTCAAACGATTGAGGTGAGCCCTCAGCAGGCTGAGATTGCGTTGCAGCTGGCCAAGCAATCCGGCCCGGTTGCGGGGTCTTTCTGTGCGAACTCTACCGCCAGTTTGCTGCAACAGGTTCCGGGGCTTGAACAGATCGACGTGACTTTTTTCCCGAACAAACTGTCAGAACAGTTCGGTCAGTTGCCGGGTGTTGTTACAACCGAATATCGTGAAAACGACGACGCCGACCTGCAAAAAGGCTTGGCCTTCAACAACGCGCGCCTGAATCAACTGGATACGGCCTTAACCCAGTAAGTACAGCAACCCGTACAGGGTTCCAGCACCGCTAAAGATTGCCGCCAAGACGTTCTTAGTGACCAGCCCGACGGTCAGTGCTACGGCCGCTGCAGCCATGCGGGGAATGTCGGGTTGGCCTTCGGTTGCCGTCGGCCACACAACCAATGGCGCAATCAAAGCGGGCAGGATTGCCACGGCGGTATAGCGCAGGTGGCGCAGCAGCCATGGTGGCATCGGACGATCTCCGACCAGGCCGATGAAGACAAAGCGCAGGCCATAGCTGCCAATGGCAAGCCCGATGATGATGGTCCAGATTGTGACTGGATCAACAGGAGTCATGCCGTGGCCTTTCTGCGTTCGACGAACAATTCGGCCTGTGCGCCGGCCATCATGCCTGCGCACCCTGCGATCAGCAGGCCCAGATTGTAAGGGATGGCGACGGTCAGCAACGACACGACAATAGCAACCAGCGCAGCCACGACATGCGGCATGGTTCGCATCATTGGGCCGATCATGGCCAGAAACGTGATCGGCAAAGCAAAATCCAGTGCCCAGCTTTCCGGGATTCGAGTCCCCAGCACTGCCCCCAGATATGTGGCGAGTATCCACAGCGGCGTGATGGGCGTGACGGAGCCCACGAAATAAGCCATGCGTTGCGGTACGGTCATCTTGGGTTCTTTTTCGAACTGCACGATCGAGCAGGCGTAGGATTGATCGACGGTCAGATAAGCGGCGAACGCCCGTTGCCACATCGGGGCGGCCCCCAAATAGGGCGTCAGCGACGCAGAGTACATCGCCATCCGCAGGTTCACCGCCAGCGCAGAAACAAGGATGATCGCCGTGGGTGTCTGATCCTGCAGCAGTTGCAGGGCGGCAAACTGGGCAGCTCCTGCAAAGACGGTCGACGTGAATGCCATAGTTTGCACGATGTTCAGACCGGCCTCGGTTGCGAAGACGCCGAACAGGGTGCCAAAGGGGATCGCTACAAAAATGAACGGGGTCCCGTCGCGAAATCCCCTCCAGAAGTATGACTTGGATGTGGTGTCTGCCATGGCAAAATCCTATGGTGATCCCCGCAGCAGTAGCCGTCTTGGGAAAGGGTTGCAATTGGCCACGGAACTGAACCTGTCAGACTACATCATCGCCCCCGATCCCGGCGCAGCCCGCCTGACCCGCGCAGTCGAAGGTGTCGATCAGAATGGCGAGATCAGCCAGATTTCGGTGGTTGAGGAGCGCCCGCTGACGATCTTTCTGAATTCGCAGGAAATCGTGACGGCAATGACAATTGGGGACTATCCCGAATACCTGGCGCTGGGGTTCCTGCGCAATCAGGGGATGTTGCTGGCCGATGATGAGATCACGCGCGTCGATTACGATGACGATCTGGAAACCGTGATCGTTCGCACGGCGCGCGAGACCTCGTATGAGGACAAGCTGAAGAAAAAGACCCGCACCAGCGGCTGCGCCGTGGGCACCGTATTCGGAGATATGATGGAGGGCCTTGAGGACGTGCGCCTGCCGCAGGTTCAGGTTCGTACCTCATGGCTCTATGACCTGGCCGCCAAGATTAACCGCACCCCGTCGCTGTATCTTGAGGCCGGTGCGATCCATGGCACGGTGCTGTGCCACGAAAGCCGTCCTCTGGTCTATATGGAGGATGTTGGCCGTCACAACGCAGTCGACAAGATCGCAGGCTGGATGCTGTCCGAAGGCGAGGGGGCCGAGGATAAAATCCTTTACACGACCGGCCGTCTGACATCGGAAATGGTGATCAAAACGGCGATGATGGGTATTCCTGTGCTGGCTTCTCGATCGGGTTTCACCGCGTGGGGTGTCGAGATCGCGCGCGAAGTCGGGTTGACCCTGATCGGTCGCATGCGGGGGCAGCGATTTGTGTGTTTGTCAGGCGAAGATCGTCTGGTGCGCGATGTGGATCCGTCTACCGTTGCGGTGGAAGATAAAAAGCACAAACGGAAAAGCTCTCAGTCCTGAATTCCGTTCAACTCGCGGTCTTTCTCAAAAAACTCTGCGAATTCCAAAAGATATGCCCTAAGGTGATGGAAATCGAAGTGCAACATCGGGTGTCAGCAACCTAAGGACGCTATGGAGTTAATCAGCCTAATTGCACCGGTCTTCGCGGTGATCCTGACAGGGTATGTGTTTTCGTGGACGAAACTTCTGAGCGAGGACACGTCGGATGCCCTGGTGCAATTCGCGGTTTACGTCCTGATCCCCGCCATCATGTTTTACCTGATTGGTCAGGAGGAATTTGAGAACCTTCTGAACTACGGTTTCTACTTGTCCTACGGCGGTACGATACTGGCACTCTTCGCTGTCTTGTTCATCGGTCTGAAAGCGCTGACAAGTTTTCAGGTCGGCTCGGCCACCGTTTTGGCGTTCGCTGGTGTGGCCTCGAATACTGCGTTGGTTGCGTTGCCGATCCTCCATGCGATTTTCGGGTCAAAGGGCGCGCTTCCGGCGGTATTGGCGAACCTTGTTGTCGCCATTCTGCTGTTGATCATGACCACCGTTCTCGAAACCTCGGCGGGGCACAAGGCAAGTGCCAAGACCCCCATCTACAAGATCGTTCTCAATGTCCTGAAGAATCCGATTATCGCAGCGACTTTGTTGGGGGTTTTATATTCCTTCACGGGCATTGGGTTTTCTGAGGCTGTGTCTGACTATCTGGAACTGATGAGCCAGGCGCTGGCAGCTGTCGCTCTGTTCGCGATCGGGTTCACGACAAGTGTGCGCACAATCGTTCAGACGGGTCCGATGATCCTGTTTCTGACGGTAATGAAACTTCTCGTTGTTCCAGGGCTCGTGCTGCTTGCGGCACATCTGATTGGGCTGGATCCGCTTTGGACCATTGCGGCGACTGTCTCTGCGGCAGCGCCCACGGCGAAGAGCATTTTCCTTTTGGCCAAGCATTACGATCAGGAGCCTCAGCTAGCAGCTCACATAGTGTCCGCGACGTCGTTCCTGGCGGTAGGGACGTTGATCCTGTGGCTGTTTGTCCTGCATCATCTGCACCCAACCGCGTTCCAATTGAATTGAGTTCGATCTACAAAGTTGCGAACAATTGATCACTTGGATGCAAGCAACATGGTGCAGCAATGACTACCCCTCTCGGAGTAATCCTCGCTGGCGGTCTCGCCACCCGAATGGGCGGAGGGGATAAAGGCCTGCTGACTATCGGCGGGCAAAGCCTGCTGTCGCATGTGATCGATCGTTTGAGCCCGCAGGTGGGTAGGCTGGCGTTGAACGCCAATGGCGACCCTGAGCGGTTCGCAGACCTGAACCTGCCTGTCCTGCCTGACACGATAGAAGGGTTCGCTGGACCACTGGCTGGCGTTTTGGCCGGGCTGGACTGGGCGGCTGAGCAGGGGGCCGACAGCATCGTAACCGCCGCCGCCGATACGCCTTTTTTCCCGTGCGACCTGACCGAGCGATTGATGCAGGCCGCCGAGGGGCAGGTACATCCATTGGTTCTGGCGACCACACCTCGTACCGGTGACGAGGCGCTGAAATCGGGCGGCGGCAAACGGGTCAACCGGCACCCGACCTTTGGCCTGTGGCCCGTTGCTCTGCGCGATGACTTGCGGGCGGCTTTGAACCACGGGCTGCGCAAGGTTGTGCTGTGGACCGACAAGCATGACGGGCGCGAGGCATTGTTCGATGCCGAGCCGTTCGACCCATTCTTCAACGTGAACACACCCGACGATCTGGCACGGGCGCAAGAACTGCTGGAGCAGGCATGAGGGTTTACGGCATCACCGGTTGGAAGAACGCGGGCAAGACCGGCTTGATGGAGCGGCTGGTAACGGAAATCACGGAGCGCGGCTATACGGTTTCGACAGTCAAACATGCGCATCACGCCGTTGATGTCGACCAGCCCGGCACGGACAGTTATCGCCATCGGGCGGCCGGCGCGTCCGAGGTGCTTTTGGCCTCGGGTCAGCGCATCGCCCTGATGCAAGAGCTGCGCGGTGCCCCTGAGCCGTCTCTGAGTGAACTTCTGTCTCGTCTGTCTCCGGTCGATATGGTGCTGATAGAAGGGTTCAAACGAGAACCTCACCCCAAGGTCGAGGCATTTCGGGCCGTAGCAAACAACCCGCTGATCGCCAACGAAAACGACTCGGTTCGAGCGGTTGCCAGCGATACGCCACTGGAGCTAAATATTCCGGTGTTTGATCTGAATGATACAGCGGCGATTGCAGACTTCATCCTGCAAGAGGTCGGATTATGAGCAAACCGGACATCTCTCCTCCGCCACTGCGCAATGACTGCTTCGCTTTGCCCGCTGGGGTGAACTGGACACCTGTGGACGATGCGTTGGCCTTGTTGCGGGATCGGCTGACGGTGGTGACGCCCGTCGAAACCGCACCTCTGGCGCAGGCGACGGGGCGAATATTGGCGGAAGGTGTTTTTGCCAAACGGTCGAACCCTCCGCAGCCGAACACCGCAGTTGATGGATACGGCTTTGCCGGGGCTGCCCCGCGTGGTCCGCAGGTAATACCCTTGCAGGAAGGTCGCGCAGCCGCAGGGATTCCTTTTGACGGTGTCGTGCAGCAGGGTGCGGCATTGCGCGTGTTGACCGGCGCGGCACTGCCTCCTGGGGTGGATACGGTGATACTGGAAGAGGACGTGACGGTGCAGGACGGTCACATCGCATTTCACGGACCTTTGAAACAAGGCGCCAACACCCGCAAGGCGGGCGAGGATGTCTCGATGGGTGATTTGGTTCTGCCAGCCGGGCGCAGGCTGACCCCGGCCGATCTGGCGTTGCTTTCAGCGACGGGGATTTCTGACGTACCTTTGCGCAAAACGCTGCGGGTCGCCGTGGTTTCGACCGGAGACGAACTGGTGGAGCCCGGTGACGCCGCTGGACCCGGTCAGATATTCGACGCGAACCGCCCGATGTTGCTGTCTTTGTTGGAGAGGATGGGGTTCCAGCCCGTGGATATGGGGCGAGTCTCGGACGACCGAGAGGACCTGCGCAACAGATTGAACAAAGCGGCGGAACTGGCGGATGTGATCCTGACCAGTGGCGGAGCGTCAGCTGGGGATGAAGACCACGTCTCGGCCCTATTGCGCGAAGCGGGAGCAATGCAGGAATGGCGGATTGCGCTGAAACCTGGTCGACCGCTGGCACTTGGAATGTGGGATGGCACGCCCGTTTTCGGCCTGCCAGGGAACCCGGTGGCCGCCAAAGTCTGCACGTTGATCTTTGCCCGCCCGGCACTGGGCCTGATGGCGGGGGAAGGGTGGTCCGAACCGATGGGCTTCGACCTGCCGGCCAATTTCGAAAAGCGTAAGAAACCGGGGCGGCGCGAATATCTGCGTGCTCGTGTCCGCGATGGGCGGGTCGAGGTATTCGCTTCAGAAGGATCGGGCCGGATCAGCGGCCTCAGTTGGGCCGAGGGGTTGGTCGAGATTGAGGATGGCGCGCGTCACATACAGCCGGGTGATCCGGTCCGGTTCATTCCGTACGGCAGCTTTGGGCTTTAGTTAATCGAAGGTCCCGGCGACCCGCCCCAAAAGCATGAAGGCCCGCGCAGTTCTTGTGTCGCCCAAGGCCGTCAGGTCGGCATCGCTGGCATCCGGTTCGAACTCGACGATCATATGGTCAAAGCGGCGCAGGAAATGATGCGCCGCGTCCCGGAAGATCGGGTCCTGCTTCATCCGTGCCGCCGTCAGCGCCAGCGAGGACCGGTCCCTGATCCCACCCAGCGCTGCTACAGCGCGTCCCCGGCCACCTTGCGCGAACTGCCGCCAGATCTCCGGGCGGGCCATATCCGGGCGCAAATCGTCCATATAGATACCTTCCTGGCTCAGCAGTGTCAGAACATCCTGTGAGGCCTGCACCAGTTGCGCAACCTTGCGATCCTGAAGCGCCAGCCGCAATGCGTCGAACCCTTCAGTATCATCCTGCGTTTCCGGAAAGTTCAGCGCGCGGATAAAGATGTCGGTCGTCAGGGGCGGCGCAATGTCTTCAGCCGGGGTTCCCAACTCCAAAGATGTTTGGTTGCCGGCTTCGACAGGAACGCCATCGCGTACGGGCTCGGTGCGTTTCGAAGAAAACGTCGCCAGTGCGCTTTCGGTCTTTTTGGTGGCTTCGGCGATTTCGTCCAGCTTTTTGCTGACGCCCCGTTCCTGAAAACTGGCCGAGCGCTGTTGCTGGATGACATAGGCCTGACGGATCGCGTCGATCGCGGTTTGCAACCGGGCGCTTTCCTCGCGCATGACGCGGCTGGCGCGCATGGCGGTAGCGGCGACCCAGATCATCGCCACTGGCATGAACACGGCCAGCAGGGTCACGACGAACCCTCCGCCATCGACGTTGTCAGGCAGTACCAGAAACACGACCGACACGATCAGCCACACCAGGCTGAGCGCAATGGCTACGATCTCGATCGCGGTCACCGAAGGCTGTGCTGGCTTATCATATATGCCCAGCGGTGTCGGCCGTTCGGGCTCCTGTTCTGGCTTGGGCTCTGACATTGTCAACGCTCCGGTCAGGCGTACTCGATACTTAGAACTTCATAAGAACGCACACCACCTGGAGTGCGCACTTCGACGCTGTCACCCTCTTCCTTGCCGATCAGGGCGCGTGCAATTGGTGATTTGATGTTGAGCAGGCCGTTTTCAATATTGGCCTCGTACTCTCCAACGATTTGCCAGGTTTTTTCCTCGTCCGTGTCCTCGTCCACCAACGTGACCTTGGCACCGAACTTGATCGCGCCGGTCAGCTTGGCGGGGTCGATCACGTCAGCCAGTGACAGTATGCCTTCCAGCTCTTTGATACGACCTTCGATGAAGCCCTGCTTTTCACGGGCCGAGTGATACTCGGCGTTTTCCTTCAGGTCGCCCAGTTCGCGCGCTGTGGCAATAGCTTCGATGATCGCCGGGCGCTCGACCGACTTGAGGTTTTTCAGCTCCGCCGCAAGAGCGGCATTGCCCGCAGGCGTCATTGGAATTTTTTCCATGTTCTTGTCGTCCACGCATAAATTGTTTCGCCCCGCCGCATGAGACAAGCGTCGGGGCGATTTGATGGGTCGTCAAATACCTGACCCAAATGAGGCGTGAATTGCAAGGGGGCTTGGTCGCGCGACGCGCGGATTACGGCCTAGTCGTAGCTAATCACTTCGAATTCGATGTCATTGTCGTCATTGAAGTAAAACCGCCGCCCTGGTTCATAATCCGCATGGGACTTAGGGGTAAACCCGGCCTTTTTCACTTTGTCCTCAGTCGCGTCGATATCTTCGACCAGAACGCCCACATGGTTCAGCCCGCCGACGATATCATAACTGCTTTCGCCGGATGGCTGCGGATCACTGGGAGCATAAAGCGCCAGATAGGTGTGTTGGCTGCCGACATGGACCGTATAGCCGCCTGCGATGGCGGGGCCCTCCCAACGTGTTTTCCATCCGAACACCTGTTGCATCCAGGCCGCCGAAGCCTTGGGGTCGCGTACGGTGAAATTGGTATGTTCAAGTGTCGCCATCATGGGATCTCCTTTTCGGTCTTGAGGCTTGTCCCGACTCACCGTAATTTCTAAACCTAACTTTAGGTCAAGGTAATTTTCTACGAGGTTGAAATGGCGGCTTCCGAAGGACTGGCAATCGGCGCATTAGCAAAACGTACCGGATTGGCGGTTTCAGCCATTCGATACTATGAGGCGCAGGGTCTGATCGCGCCCTGGCGTAATGCAGGCGGGCAAAGGCGCTATCAGCGCGCCGACATCCGGCGGCTGAGTTTTGTCATGATCGCGCAGCAATTCGGTCTGACCCTGCCCGAGATTCGCGAAGTGCTCTCAGGACTGCCCGGTAACCGCACACCCACACCGCGGGATTGGCAAGATATCAGCAAAGGGCTGAGGGCGCATCTGGACCAGCGAATCGACACCCTGATGCGGTTGCGCGACAATCTGGACGGCTGCATCGGCTGCGGGTGCCTTAGCCTGCCGAAATGCGCCCTTTACAACCCCGATGACCGCGCCAAGTCGCATGGTAGCGGTCCCAGATACCTGATGGGTGACGCTCCGGATACATAACTGCCGCATTGCAGCAATGTTACGCCGTGTTTTGATTGACCAAGGTCTTTGTGACCATGTAATCAGCCGTGAAACAATATTGCGCAGACCACGCAGTGAAAGCGCCAATTCGGAAAGTTAGCTAAGGAGCCCGCGATGGCCGAGATTGAACGCGAAGCGATGGAATACGATGTGGTGATCGTGGGGGCAGGCCCCGCGGGCCTGTCGGCGGCCATCCGTCTGAAACAGCTGGATGCCGACCTGAATGTCGTGGTTCTGGAAAAGGGCTCGGAAGTGGGCGCGCATATCCTTTCGGGCGCGGTTCTGGATCCCTGCGGTCTGGACGCTCTGATCCCGGATTGGAAGGAAAAAGGTGCGCCGCTAAACGTGCCGGTGCATGAAGATAACTTCTACATGCTGGGCGAGGCGGGCAAGATCCGCATCCCCAACTTCCCGATGCCGCCGCTGATGAACAACCACGGAAACTACATTGTCTCTATGGGGAATGTCTGCCGCTGGATGGCCGAGCAGGCCGAAGAGCTGGGCGTGGAAATCTTCCCCGGCATGGCTTGTTCCGAACTGGTCTATGGCGACAATGGCGAAGTCAAAGGCGTTGTCGCTGGTGTCTTCGGTCTGGAGCCCGACGGATCATATGGTCCGCAGACCGAGCCGGGCATGGAGTTGCACGGCAAATACGTCTTCCTGTCGGAAGGTGTACGCGGTTCGCTGTCAAAGGAAGTCATTGCCAAGTACGACCTGTCTGCCGGTAAAGAGCCGCAGAAATACGGCGTTGGCATGAAAGAGATCTGGGAGATCGACCCGGCCAAGCACAAGGAAGGCAGCGTCACGCACACGATGGGCTGGCCGCTGGGCAGCAACGCGGGCGGTGGATCGTTTATCTATCACCTTGAAAACAATCAGGTCTATGTCGGCTTCGTGGTTCACCTGAACTATAAGAACCCGCACCTGTATCCCTACATGGAATTCCAGCGCTTCAAGCACCACCCGGTGGTGGCCGACCTGCTGAAAGGCGGTAAGCGTGTGGCCTATGGCGCGCGTGCAATCACCGAAGGTGGCTGGCAGTCGATGCCGAAACTGGTCGCGCCCGGTGTGGCGCTGCTGGGTTGTTCAGCGGGCATGGTCAACGTGCCGCGCATCAAAGGCAACCACAACGCGATGCTGTCGGGTAAGGCAGCAGCCGAGGCCGCTTACGACGCAATTAAGGCAGACCGTTCGGGTGACGAACTGACCGCCTACGAAGTCGACGTGCGCGACGGTGCCATCGGCGACGACCTGAAAAAGGTGCGCAACGTCAAACCGCTGTGGTCGAAATACGGCCTGACCGCCTCGTTGGTGCTGGGCGGCATGGATATGTGGACCAACACGCTGGGCTTCTCGCTGCTGGGCACGCTGGGCCATGGCAAGAACGATGCCGAGTCGACCGAAGAGGCCAGCAAGCATCAGCCCATCGACTATCCGAAACCCGATGGCACGCTGTCCTTTGACCGCCTGACCAACGTGTCCTTCGCGATGACCAACCACGAGGAAAGCCAGCCCTGCCACCTGAAGCTGGCGGACCCGGAAATCCCGGTCAAAGTGAATCTGCCCAAGTACGACGAACCGGCGCAGCGCTATTGCCCGGCAGGCGTGTACGAGATGGTCGAGGACGAAGACGGTCCGCGATTCGTCATCAACTTCCAGAACTGTGTCCACTGCAAAACCTGCGATATCAAGGATCCCAGCCAGAACATCACCTGGACCACGCCGCAGGGTGGGGATGGACCGAACTACCCCAACATGTAAGCGAAATCATGGGCAATGGCAGGGTCGTGAAGGCTCTGCCATTGCCTCTTTGTGGTCAAAGCCCTAGCTTGTTGCCCAGTCAACGATAGCAAGGCAGGATTTTGGTGGCTTCCCTCGTTCGTCGCACGGCATTGGCTGTGCTGTTAACCTCGTCATTTGCACTCCCGGTCCTGTCGGATACTGGATCTGGGGCTTATCTGGCTGGACGTCAGGCGATCTACCAGAGCGACTATATTTCCGCTGAGAAATACTATGCGCAGGCCCTGAGTGCCGACCCTGAAAATGGCAAGTTGCTTGAAAACGTCGTCGTCGCACGTCTTGCGCTAGGCGAGATTGAACGTGCGCTGCCGGTCGCCCAATCGATCGAAGCGCTCGAGCTGCCAAGTCAGGCGGCGAAAATGATCATCATGGCCAACCTGATCGCTGACGATAAGCTGGATGAATTGCTGGCGCGCGATCCGGAAACACAAGGCGTCGGGCCGTTGGTCGACGGGTTGATCCTGGGCTGGGTTCACGTGGCGCAGGGTGCCATGACCAAAGCGATGGAAAAGTTCGACGAGGTCAGCACGCAAGAGGGGCTGCGTGAATTCGCCATGTTCCACAAGGCGTTGGCATTGGCTTCGATTGGTGACTTCGAAGGCGCCGAAGAGATTTTTGCGGCCAACAATGGTGCCGTTTCCCGGTTCTCGCGCCGCGCCGCTTTGGCCCGGACCGAGGTCCTGTCCCAGCTGGACCGCAACGAAGATGCGCTGCAATACCTCGATGACGTGTTCGCGGCAGGCAGTGACCCGTCCATCGAAGGCTATGTAGCCCGTCTGCAGGCTGGCGAAACGCTGCCCTTTACGCATGTTCAGTCGGCGCGGGATGGCATGGCTGAGGTGTTTTTTTCCGTCGGTGCCGCGCTCAGCAGCGAGGCGTCCCAGGATTATGTTCTCCTCTACGCCCGGATTGCCGCATTCTTGCGACCGGACCATGTGGACGCAATCCTTCTGAGCGCAGAGCTTTTGGATGCGCTGGAACAATATGATCTGGCCGTGGAAGCCTATCGGATGGTGCCCAATACCAGCACTGATTATCACGCGGCCGAACTGGGCCGGGCCGAGGTTCTCGGTCGTTCCGGCAAAACGGATGCTGCGGCGGAAGTTCTGCAGAACCTTGCAGCGCAAAGCCCCAATTTGCCTAGCGTCCATGTGGCGTTGGCCGATCTGCAAAGGCGTGAGGAAAACTACACCGCTGCAGTGGCGACCTATGACACTGCCATCGAACTGACCGAACAAGGGGTCAGCGGCAATTGGTTTCTGTATTATGCCCGCGGAATCTCGCATGAGCGTCTTAAGAATTGGGAATTGGCCGAGGCTGATTTCCGACGCGCGCTGGAGTTGAATCCCGATCAGCCACAGGTGCTGAATTACCTGGGCTATTCGCTGGTCGAGCGTCAGGAAAAACTGGATGAAGCCCTGAACATGATTGAACGGGCCGTCGCGACGCGCCCTGACAGTGGGTACATCGTCGACAGTCTTGGCTGGGTTTTGTTCCGTCTGGGCCGCTATGACGAGGCCGTGGGCCATATGGAACGCGCGGTTGAACTGATGCCCGTCGACCCGGTGGTCAACGATCATCTGGGCGACGTGTACTGGGCTGTAGGCCGCGCGCGTGAGGCTGAATTCCAGTGGAAACGTGCGCTTTCCTTCGTCGACCCCTCGGATACCGACGGCGAGGCCGACCCGGACCGCATCCGCCGCAAGCTTGAGATTGGGCTGGACGCGGTTCTGGCCGAGGAAGGGGCCGAGCCGCTGAAGGTCGCCGATGGCAATTAAGGCCTTCGCGCCCGCCAAGATCAACCTGACCCTGCATGTGACCGGTCGACGCGATGACGGTTATCATCTGTTGGATTCCCTGGTGGCCTTTGCGGATGTCGGTGACACGCTGGATTTTGCGCCGGGGTCAGAGCTATCGATGACCGTCACGGGTGAGCATGCGGCCGGCGTCCCGGCAGATGACCGAAATCTGGTCTGGAAGGCGGCTGAGTTAGCCGGCTGGGCAGGGCATATCAACCTGAACAAAGTTCTGCCGCATGGCGGGGGGATAGGTGGCGGTTCTTCCGATGCAGCCGCCACGCTGCGTATGATTGCGGATCAGAGTATTGCGATTCCAGAGGGGGCCGCCCTGTCTCTGGGGGCGGACATCCCCGTATGTATGGCTGCGCGTGCCACCCGAATGCGCGGAATTGGCGAACGACTGGAGCCGGTTGGTTTGCCGAAATTGCCCGCGCTGCTGGTCAATCCGGGTGTCGAAGTTCCGACCGGAGCGGTTTTTTCGGCATTGAAGTGCCGCGACAACCCGCCCATGCCCGACGATATTCCGCCTATTGAGACGCCACAAACCTGCGCGGATTGGCTACGGGAGCAGCGTAACGATCTAGAGCCCCCAACAAAAGGTCTCGCCCCAGAGGTGGCCAGTGTGCTGGATGAATTGACGGATACAAAGGACGCTTTGCTGGCCCGCATGTCCGGTTCAGGCTCAACCTGTTTCGCGCTATATCCGACGATTAAGGCGGCGCATTTTGCCGCCTATGAGATTGGCGCGGCCCATCCGGATTGGTGGTGCCGCGCGACGCAGCTTAATTGAGGCGCGAAACCACGTAATCTGCCAGATCGCTTAGCAGGGTGCGGATTTCGTGGTCCGGCAACCCGTCCAATGCGACCTTGGCCTTGGCTGCCCAGCCGAACGCATCTGACCGAGTGGCTTCAAGCGTGCCGTACTTGTTCATCAGGCTCAGCGCATGGTCCAGATCGCCATCCTCCTGACGCCCCCGACCGATTGTGCGTTCCCAGAACGCGTGCTCGTCCGGAGTTGCCTGAGCAATGGCCTTGATCACCGGCAGTGTCAGTTTGCGTTCACGGAAGTCGTCGCCGACATTCTTTCCGGTCGCCTTGCTGTCACCCTGATAATCCAACAGGTCATCGGCAATCTGGAACGCGATACCCAAAGCATCGCCATAGTCGTACAGTGCCTTGACCTGAGGCTCTGAGGCACCGGCGATCACGCCGCCCACCTCGGTCGCGGCAGAGAACAACGCTGCGGTCTTGCCGCGCACAACCTGCAGATAGATCGCTTCGGTCGTGCCCAGATCGGTGGCTGCGGTCATCTGCAGTACTTCGCCCTCGGCGATCGTGGCCGACGCATTGGCCAGGATGTCCAGAACGCGCAAGGATCCGGTTTCAACCATCAGCTGGAAACTACGGGAAAACAGGTAGTCGCCCACCAGAACGCTGGATTTGTTGTCCCACAACAGATTGGCCGTCGGTCGACCGCGCCTCTGGGCGCTTTCGTCGACCACGTCATCATGCAAAAGGGTCGCTGTGTGAATGAACTCGACAGTCGCGGCCAGACGTACGTGGTGATCGCCCGCGTATCCAAACAGACGTGCAGCAGCCAACGTCAGCATGGGGCGCAGGCGCTTGCCGCCCGCCTCGACCAGATGCGCAGTCACTTCAGGAATGCGCGGCGCATGCTCCGAGGCCATCCGCGTGCGGATCAGTTCATTAACTGCATCCATTTCGCCAGCCAGAATTTCTGCCAGTCGTTCATGCGGTTTCGAGATCGTGTCGATATTCATCACACTCCTGATACAAGGCTCGACTTCCTGCGCACCTTGCCCTTACATCCATCCCCATGAAAGAACTTTTGCGCAGCACCGATCCGACGATCCTGGCCTTTGCATCCGCCCTTCTTGAAGGCGAGGATATAGACTGCTTTCAGATGGACGTAAATATGAGCATCCTCGAAGGAGGCATCGGAATCTTCCCGCGGCGCCTGATGGTGCGAGCGGATGACTTGACCCGCGCGGAAAGGGTGATGCGCGACAACGACATCCCGTTGGGCAGATGAGCCTGTTTTCCGACAATGAACTGACCCGAAACGACTTTTTGGGCGGGCGCGTCCGACTGCTGCAGCCGCGATCGGGATATCGTGCCGGAGTCGATCCGGTCTTGCTGGCGGCTGCGGTCCCGGCGACACGTGGTCACACCATACTGGAGCTGGGCTGTGGTGCCGGTGCCGCAATCCTGTGCCTGATGGCCCGCGTTCCGGGGCTGCATGGTGTCGGGGTCGAACTTCAGGAGGACTATGCCGATCTGGCGCGTCGAAACGCTGCTGAGAATACAGCACATCTGGAGGTGGTCGAGGCGAACCTTAGTGCCCTGCCTGCAGACCTCAAACAGCGGCAATTCGACCATGTGATTGCCAACCCCCCCTATTATCGTGCGGGGGCGCACAGTTCAGCCTCTGACACAGGGCGCAGTGTTGCTTTGGGCGAACAAACGCCGCTGGGTCAGTGGTTCGACGCTGCGTCCAAACGTCTCGCGCCGCGTGGGTATCTGCACATGATTCAAAAAGCCGACCGTCTGCCCGATATGATAACAGCATGCGACGGGCGCTTGGGGTCGGTCGAGGTCTTGCCTCTTGCTGCCCGGACCGGTCGAAAGGCTGAATTGGTGATTTTACGCGCCAAAAAAGGGGGAAAAGCGGCGTTTCAGTTGCACGCGCCGTTGATTTTGCACAGCGGGGACCGGCATGAAAAAGACGGCGAAAGCTATGCGCCACGGGTATCGGCTGTACTACGTGAGGGGGCAGCGTTACCCGGTTTTTTCAACCAATAGGCATTAACCAGCCGAAATTGTCGGATTTATAACAGATTCTGTGCGTCTGCGGCGTGACAGGGTGGAAACGATGTGGTCAACTTCCTACGTGAAACTCAGACACCAACAAAGGAGTATCGCCATGAGCGTGAGCGCACACCTGACCGAACTGAAGAAAAAGCACGAAAATCTCGGTCTTGAAGTTGAACAAGCCCAACGCTCGCCAGGCATCGATGATCTCCATATCGCTCAACTCAAAAAGCAAAAACTAAAGCTGAAGGAAGAGATCGAGCGCCTGTCTAACTAGCGTTCCATACTAGCCCGCGCGGCAATCGCCGCGCCGCCAGTTATCAATAAGGCCGCGATCGCCAGACCCCACGACGGGGCGGCGATCCCGGCCAAAACCAAAGCAAGCGTAGACAACAGGGGTGCCGCGTAAGAAGCCGTGCCCAAGACCTGTATGTCACCCTGCTTTACCCCGATATCCCAGACATAGAACGCCAGCCCAACAGGCCCCAGCCCCAATGCAATGACCGATGCCCAGCCGAAGGCGCTGTCGGGCCATACGGTGTCTTCGATGGCAAGGTGTAGTGCACCGGATGCGACTGCCGTGGCAATGCAGAATACAGCTACAGAGCTGGTCGGTGTATCGCCCAGACGGCGCGACAGGACCGAGTAGCCAGACCACGTTAGGGCGCACAGCAAGGCCAACGCATATCCCGGCAGATGCTGGATCTGAAACCCTGTGCCGCCACCGGCGATGATTACGGCAGCTCCGGCGAAACCCAGGCATGCGCCGATCAAATGTCCGATGCGCAAGTGCTCTCCCGGCAGTAGCCCCGAAAACAGCACGATCAACAGGGGCCAGAGATAGGCGATCAATCCGGCCTCAGCTGCCGGAGCCATTCGCAGCGCAGAAAAATACAGCGCGTGGTATCCAAACAGGCCAACAGTGCCAAACAGATAGGTGGTCCACGGAACCTCGCGCAACTTGCGCAGGCCGCCGGTATTCCAGGTCCAAATCAGACCCAGTGTGCCTCCGATTGAGAAGCAGATGGCATTCAACAACAGCGGCGGCGTTGGCGAGGAACCAACAGTAAACAGCGCCAGCAGAGACCACAGCAAAACGGCGACAAATCCGATGGCGGTAGCGCGCGTTCTGGTCATGGGGCCGGAACCTGTTCCACCGGGATAATGTCGAACTCATCCGAGATATGTGCGGTCTTTTCAATCTCGGACATGAACCAGTTACGGAATGCCGCGATCTGTGGCCGGTTTTCCGCACCCGGCAGGCACAGAAAGCGAAACCGGCCCTGCGTTTCGATAGCCGTTTTGAAGGGGGCGACAAGGCGACCTTCGGTCAAGTCCTTGATGATCATCGCCCGACGGCCCAGCACCGCCCCAACGCCTGCGACAGCGGCGTCAATGGCATGATCCGCGTTCGAGAAATGCGCACCGTGCGTGGGCGCAAAGTCCACCCCCACGGCCCGGAACCAAGTTGGCCAGTCGCTGGGGGGCTGCAGGAAAGCGATCGAATCGTCAAAGATCAGGGGGGCTTCTTTCAGGCTCTCCGGAGTTGGGAACTGGGCGGCAAGTTCCGGGGTCATCACAGGGGTCAGCCACTCTTTGCGGACCGGAAGGGAATACAGCCCCTCATCGCCGCCATAGCCGAACCGGATGGCGACATCCACATCGTCCCGTTCAAGGTCCATGATTCGCAACGTTGCCGAGAACTTGAGGTCGATCTCGGGATGCGCCCTCGCAAACTCATACAGACGCGGAGCCAGCCACTTCGCCGTTAGCGCAGGCCCTGCGGTAACGGTCAGGCTGGTGTCGTTGCCCTGACGCCTTGCGGCTTGCCAGGCCGTCTGCAGCGCGCCGAAACCCTCTGCTGCTCCGGGGGCAAGGGCGCGGCCGGCTTCGGTCAATTCCACCGCCCGATTCAGGCGACGAAACAAAGGGCGGCCTAGATGTTCCTCAAGCGATTTGATCTGGAATGAAAGTGCGGCGGGGGTTACGTGCAGCTCTTCCGCAGCCTTGGCAAAGGACATATGGCGCGCAGCGGCATCAAAGGCGCGCAAGGCGGTAAGAGGGGGGAGATAGTCGCTCATGTTGCGTAAATTTTTCTTAACTGAAGTCGGAAAAAAGCTCGTTTGCCGCCTTAATTGATAAGCTTCATATTGGGTGCAAGTCAAACAAAGCTGAACTGAAAGGAGGACTGCGATGATCGAGATGACGACCAACCCAGCCGCCGCCCGCGCCTTTCAGCGGGCCCATGCCGAACGCGGAAAGATGATCAAACAAGCCCTGAATTGGCTTTTCGGTTCCCGCTGAGCGCAGCGCGCGCGTTCTTACGGGATAAAAAAGGGCCGGTCCGCAAGGACCGGCCCGTTGTCTTTACTGCGCCTTGGATCAGACGAAGAACTGCGCGCCGTTGGCCGAGATCGTCGAACCGTTGATGAACTGAGAATCATCGGACGCCAGGAACGCCACACAGCGGGCGATTTCTTCCGGCTCACCCAAACGGCCAGCCGGGATTTGGCCGATGATGGATTCGCGGACTTTTTCCGGAACCGCCATGACCATCTCGGTCGCGATGTAGCCGGGGCAGATGGCGTTTGCGGTGATGCCTGCACGCGCACCTTCCTGCGCCAGCGATTTCACGATGCCCAGATCGCCCGCTTTGGTCGCGGCATAGTTCACCTGCGCGAACTGGCCTTTCTGACCGTTGATCGAGCTGATGACGATGACGCGGCCAAACTTACGCTCGCGCATGCCGTTCCAGACGGGGTGCACGGTGTTGAACACGCCGGTCAGGTTGGTGTCGATCACCTGATGCCACTGTTCCGGTGTCATCTTGTGGAACGGCGCGTCGCGTGTGATGCCGGCATTTGCCACGACGATGTCGATCGGGCCCACCTCGGCCTCAACCTTTTCGATTCCGGCCTTGGACTCGTCATAGTCGGCGACGTTCCACTTGTAGGTCGCGATGCCGGTCTCTTCGGTGAACTTCGCGGCGGCTTCGTCGTTCCCCGCATAGGTGGCTGCAACGTTGTACCCTTCGGCCTTGAGCGCCTTGGAAATTGCTGCGCCGATGCCCCGGGAGCCGCCGGTAACGAGTGCTGTACGTGCCATTTAGGAATCCTCCAATTTAAGTCGTCTTGGTAATGCTGTTACTTTGAGAGGTGATCGTGCGCAATATTGTTTCGTCATGAATCTAAAAATTCCAGTTAGCAATATCGTCGCATCTAAGGGGTGGAACCCCAATGTAACAAAAAAGGGCGCCCAGCGGACGCCCTTTTCTATTTGGTTGTCAAAGCACTTAGTCGCGCTCCACGCACAGGGCAACGCCCATGCCGCCACCGATGCAGAGGGTCGCCAGACCTTTCTTAGCGTCGCGGCGCTTCATTTCGAACAGAAGCGTGTTCAGAACGCGGCAACCCGAAGCACCAATCGGGTGACCGATGGCGATAGCGCCGCCGTTCACGTTCACGATCGACGGGTCCCAGCCCATGTCCTTGTTCACAGCACAGGCCTGTGCTGCAAAGGCTTCGTTGGCTTCAACCAGATCCAGATCGTCAACCGACCAACCTGCTTTTTCCAGCGCTTTGCGCGACGCGTAGATCGGGCCAACACCCATAATCGACGGGTCCAGACCGGCGGTGGCGTAAGATGCGATGCGGGCCAGAGGTTCAATACCGCGCTTTTCAGCGTTCTCGGCGGACATCAGCAAAGTTGCCGCGGCGCCGTCGTTCAGGCCAGAAGCGTTTGCGGCCGTGACCGAGCCGTCCTTGGCGAAGGCCGGACGCAGTTTACCCATTGCTTCGATGGTCGCGCCGTGGCGGATGTATTCGTCGCTGTCCATCACGATGTCGCCCTTGCGGGTTTTGATGGTGAAGGGCACGATCTCATCTGCGAATTTGCCGGCTTTTTGTGCGGCTTCGGCTTTGTTCTGCGATGCAACGGCGAATTCGTCCTGCATGTCGCGGCTGATCTGCCACTTCTCGGCGACGTTCTCGGCGGTCTGGCCCATGTGATAGCCGTTGAATGCATCCCACAAACCGTCGCGGATCATCGTGTCGATGTACTTCATGTCGCCCATCTTGTGACCCGCGCGCAGAGCAGCGGCATGGGGCGAGAGCGTCATGTTTTCCTGACCGCCCGCAGCGACGATGTCGGCATCGCCTAACTGGATGTGCTGTGCGCCCAAAGCCACAGCGCGCAGACCCGAACCGCAAACCTGATTGATGCCCCAGGCCGCGCTTTCCTGCGGCAGACCTGCATTGATATGTGCCTGACGGGCGGGGTTCTGACCCTGAGCGGCCGTCAGCACCTGGCCCATAATGGTTTCGCTGACTTCGCCCTTGTCCACGCCTGCGCGTTCGACCACGGCCTCCAGCACGGCGGCGCCCAGATCATGCGCGGGTGTGTTTGCAAACGAGCCGCCAAAGCTGCCGACACCGGTACGCGCGGCGGATGCGATTACTACGTTGGTCATTTAGACAATCCTTTACCGTCAAGGTCCTGCGGGATATTCGACGGCGCGGATCGCACAGAGAGAGCCCTGTGATAGCAAGAGCGCCTCATGTTCCCCGCTCCAACTCCTCATGGAATAACGCAACGCTGCAGTTGCAGCAACGGTCAGCTTGTCTCAGGCGGGTTGTGGACCGGGAAATTCACTCTAACTGGCTGTACGCTTGCGGTTTTCCGCCTTCCACGGGGCAGATACAGTTGGGGCGCCGAACAGGAAGCCCTGCAGGCAGTCTACACCGTTGGCGATCAGGAATTCGGCATCCTGTCGGGATTCGACTGATTCGGCGGTGACAAGAATTTCGAATTCGCGCGCTACGGCGATCAGAGCCCGGACCAGAGCCTGATTGTCCGGGTTTTCGCTGATACCGTGGATGAACTGGCCGTCGATCTTGGCGGCATCAAAGAAAAACTCGCGGAAGTGGCGAAAGCTGAAATTGCTGGCGCCAAAGTCGTCCAGAGCAAAGGCGATGCCGCGCGGCTGCAGGCGATCCATGAAATCGATAACCAATTCCGGCACCGTCATGGCCGAACTTTCCGAGATTTCCAAAATAAGCCTTTCGCCTATTCCGGCGTCCTTTTTCAGAAACCGTTCCAGAACCCGCGACCAGCGGGCATACCCGATCGAGCGGGCAGACATGTTGATCGACAGGCGAATGTCCGGGTTTTTGGTGAGTGTGCGGAGACCCATTTCAAGCGCTACGCAGTCCAGCTCGCGACCGATGGGCGTATTTTCCAGCTGCGGCATGAACTCACGCGCGGGGATGACCCGACCGGTTTCGTCGAGAACGCGTATGAAGCCCTCATAAAAGGCGACCTCATGTGGAGCGTTGGCTTGCATGACCGGTTGGAAGGCCAGTTTGCACTGTTTGTGCTTTACGGCCTCGGTCGCCATATCGACTGTGGATGCGTCGCGGGATTTGACGGCCGCGTTCAGCGGGCTGTCCCCACCTTCGGGCAAATCTGCCAGTTCCTTTTTCCGCATGCGCAACCCGTTTCCCTATATGTCGCCGGTTCGGTGACGATTTCAGGGGAAAGGTATGAATCTGCGGTTAAGACAAACTCAGTTGCAGGTGGATGCGTCGGATTAGCGGGATGTTTCCCAAATTCGTCCGAGTGCGGCGAACCCGCCGACAACTGCGCCCATGAAGCCTAAAAGCATCATGCCAAAGCCCAATGCGACAATTGCAGCCGCGCCGCTGGCCAGAGCCGTCAGCATGGCCAGCACCATACCAGTCAGACCCATAACGGTGGACAGGGTTGTCAATCTGGTCATCTGGGCCTCCGGTTACTCACACTTTGCACATCGGGTGGATATGGGGCGTGAGGGCCGGATTTCAAGAATCGGGTCGGACGGCTCGGCGGGATCAGGCCTGTTTTGCCTGTGTATTGGGCTGTTTGGCCTCACATTGCTCGAATCCGGGCGTTCCGCGATCTTCGGGGTGGCGGGCCAGATGCTTGGCTTTGATCTGCTTGGAATTGTCCCTGCTGCCATCGTGGCTGTAGCCCGGAGGCGCAAAACAATAGGCCAGCCGCTGACGCAGTGTCAGACCCGGCTGCGTCGCATCATGCCAGATACCGACCCATTCGTGGAAGGCCACACGCAGCGGGTTGAACGAGCCGATATTGTGTACCAGGCCATAGTCGACGCGGTCATCTTCCTGTTCGGGTACAAAAGTTCCGAACATCTTGTCCCAGATGATGAACACGCCGGCATAGTTGCAGTCCAGATACCGGGCGTTGCGACCATGATGGGCGCGGTGATGGCTGGGGGTATTCATCACAGCCTCGAACCAGCGGGGCATCTTGCCAATGGCCTCGGTGTGGATCCAGAACTGGTAGATCAGGTTCAGGCCACCGCAGAATAGCACCATCGCGGGGTGAAAACCCAACAGAATCAACGGCGCGCGGACAACCATCATGAATGTGAACGTATAGGTCCATGTCTGCCGCAGCGCCGTGGTCAGGTTGTAATGCTGCGAACTGTGGTGGTTCACATGGCTGGCCCAGACCCAGCGGATCCGGTGGCCAAAGCGATGCACCCAGTAATAGCGCAGATCGTCCAGTACAAAGCACAAGATGATGACGGGGATCGACGTGCCCAGGTTCAGAGGCGTGATCTGCCATAGCCACATGAAGAACGCGTAGGCGATAAAGCCCAGCAGAAAGCCCGAGGCGATGTTGCCTGCGCCCATAATCAGAGAAGTTACGGCGTCCCGCGTCTCATACCGCCCGCCTTTGCCTTTGACGGCGATCCACAGAAACTCGGCCAGAATGGCAGCAATGAAGAAAGGGACAGCCCACTGCACGGCGTCCGGGAAAGTCACTTGGTCCGTCATGCGGGCTCCATCAGGTGCTGCCAATGGCGGCGTTCGAGTTCGTCGAGGTGGATGATCGCTTTGGGCGTTCCGAATTCGTGGAACTGAACCTCAAAACCTTGCGGATGCTCCAGCAAATCAAAATCCAGAAGGTGCCGGGCGACGGTGTCCGCGCCGAAAGACCACAGCAGCCCGTTACCGGCATCGGTTCGGATCAATGCCGCATGACCGTCATGCGAAACAGTGACGTCGATGACTGCGTCATCGGGCGCGTGGCGCAGCCATTCCGACCGCGCACTTTCGGGTGTCAGCACGCGTAAGCGCGATTTGCCCGTCAGATGCAACATCACTGTTATCCCGGCGATACCTCCGACCACCAGAACCAATAGAATTTCAAGCGGCATTCCGTCCTCCCGCCCGGCAGAGTGCAAAGCAGCAGGCAAACTGTCAAAGGTGGCGTGGCGTCAGCTATGTTCGAGACTGTCCAAAATCTCATACTGAACAACGCGCTGGACAAAGGGCACCAACCCATCCGGGCCCGAGGCGCGATCCTTGAGGTGGATGCAGATATCTGGCCTGCGTGCCGCAATGATACCCACCATCTCTCCGCGGACCTTGTCGTCAAGTCCGGCGCCCATGATCGCACAGGAAATGCGTGGTTCTTCGTCCAATTGTCGCCTGACTTCTTCCTGATCGTGCGCACCAAGCCATTGAATCGGCAGGTGATCCAGTTGGCGCGCGACATCTCCAATTACATTGGGCAGTTTCCCAATCAACAGAACTACCGGTTTCATCGCACTCTCCCTTCCTTCAAGTCGCAAACGAAAACCGGCCCGTTGGGGCCGGTTTCAGAGTATCACAAAAAAAGAAACTGTGCCGCCGCCTTAGTTGGAGACGGTATAGACAATGGCGTCACCTTTGCCCTTGTTCCTTTTGAACTGCATCTGGTTGCCGTCGACCGAAACTGTCAGGCAGTCTTGGGGAAACGCCTTTTGACCGACCACAACGTTTCGACAAAAGAACCTCTTGTTCCACACCCACGCACCGGTACGCTTGGCATTGTTGCGGCCAACACCGTCAATTTTCCCGTCAGGGGTAATGACCAGCCAGGTGTCGCCACTGACCAGTTTTTTCCCGGCAACAGCCTCCATAAACTGATTTTCTTTGCGAAGATCTTTCGCCCCGGCAGATCCGGCAGCGATCAAAGAAAGGCTGGCCAGCACGACCACAGCGCTCAAGCGTCTCATAAAAATCCTCCTGGTTAAAACGCCAGGAGGATACCACCATTCGCCGTGTTTCGCTGGTAGGTTAGCTTTCAGCGCCCACGAGGGTCGCCACGATTGCCTTGGCACTGTCCGAATTCCACTCGGCGTCGCCGATCAGGCGTGCGATTTCATTGCCATCGGGGTCCAGAATGACCGTGATGGGCAAGGCGATAACACCCATTTCCCGCGCGACGGCCGATTTGGGGTCCTGATGACGCGGCAGGTTGTCGATGCCGTTTTCCTCGAAGAACTTCTTGATCCCGGCTGGCGAATTGCGCCCGGTTGCCAGCGTCAGAACTTCGAACTTGTCGCCGCCGAATTCCTCCTGCAGTTCCGCAATCTGAGGCATTTCCTTGCGGCAGGGTGCGCACCATGTGGCCCAGAAGTTCAGCAGGACATACTTACCCTTGTAATCCTCCAGCGTCGCAACGCCGCCATCATCTTCAAGCTGGAAATCTACCGCTTCGACGGGTTTGGGCTCTTTGTGCAGGATCAGCCGCTTCAGTGTGCCGTCGCGCAGCGGGGCCAGAGTTTCGGCATCCGTGGCCAAAGCCGCGTTTGCACCCAGCGCAAGGGCCATATAAAGGGGGATCAGACGAAATAGGCGCATATCAACTCCGGGTTTTCCAACATGACCGATCAATCCTCGAACCAGATGTGGGGCGGCCGCTTTGCCGCTGGTCCAGACGCGATCATGGAGGCGATCAATGCCTCGATCGGGTTCGATCAGCGGATGGCAGCCCAGGACATCGCAGGCTCGCGCGCCCATGCCGCCATGCTCGCGGCCACAGGCGTTATAACTGATAGTGATGCGCAGGCTATTCGGGAAGGGCTGCTCACCGTTTTGTCAGAAATCCAGAACGGAGAATTTCAGTTTTCGACCGCGCTGGAAGACATCCATATGAATGTCGAGGCGCGGCTAAAAGAGGTCATTGGCGAGCCGGCAGGCCGTTTGCACACAGGTCGGTCGCGGAATGACCAGGTTGCGACCGATTTCAAACTGTGGGTGCGTGATCAGTTGGACGCGGCGGAATCAGGCCTTTTGGCCCTGATCCGCGCGCTTTTGGCGCAGGCCGAAGCAGGCGCCGATTGGGTCATGCCTGGCTTTACCCACCTGCAGACGGCGCAGCCGGTGACATGGGGCCACCACATGATGGCTTATGTCGAGATGTTTGGTCGTGACCTGAGCCGCGTCCGCGATGCTCGCGCTCGGATGAACGAATCCCCGTTGGGTGCTGCGGCGTTGGCCGGAACGTCTTTCCCAATCGACCGTCAGATGACAGCCGAAGCGCTGGGCTTTGACCGCCCCGCCGCGAACTCGCTGGATGCGGTCAGCGACCGCGATTTTGCGTTGGAGTTCCTGTCGACGGCTTCGATCTGTGCCGTGCACCTGTCGCGCTTCGCCGAAGAACTGGTGATCTGGTCCTCGGCCCAGTTCCGGTTTGTGACGCTATCCGATCGATTCTCAACCGGGTCGTCGATCATGCCGCAGAAGAAAAACCCCGATGCGGCGGAACTGATCCGCGCCAAGGTGGGCCGGATCTACGGTGCGAATACCGCGCTGATGATGGTAATGAAGGGCCTGCCGCTAGCCTATTCCAAGGACATGCAGGAAGACAAGGAACAGGTCTTTGATGCGGCCGACAACTGGATGCTGGCGCTGGCGGCGATGGAAGGCATGGTTAAGGACATGACCGCCAACCGCGACAGTCTTGCTGCGGCAGCGGGCTCGGGTTTCTCGACCGCGACCGATCTGGCCGACTGGCTGGTGCGGGTGCTGGGGCTGCCGTTCCGCGATGCGCACCATGTCACCGGATCATTGGTGGCGATGGCCGAAAGCAAGGGCTGCGATCTGCCGGATCTGACGCTGGAAGACATGCAATCGGTTCATGCGGACATCACCGATGATGTCTATTCTGTCCTTACCGTGGAAAATTCAGTAAACTCCCGCCAATCCTATGGTGGCACGGCACCCGATCAGGTCCGCGCCCAGATTGAGCGATGGAAGGCGCTGGTGTGATGCAATTACTACGTGTGGTCCTTCTGATCTCGGCCGGGATTGCCCTGGCCGGGTGCGGTGTGGATGGCGAACCCATTCAGCCCTCGATGAGCGCCAATATCGGTGTCGGCAGCAGCGGCACCTATGGCGGCGTCGGCGTGGGCCTGCAGCGTGGCGGGTTTGGCGTTTTCCTGGGGCTGTAATCGAAAATTTGCATTTCGCTGTGGTTATGCCCATTTACCGGGCGTAACGGCGTTGCGCCAAGTTCTGAAAAGAAGACCAAAAAATGAAAATCATCGGCCTGATTCTTTCCCTTGCTGTTCTGGCGGCTTGCGACCCTTCGTACAAACCCAGTCCTGAACCTTCGGACACATCAAGCGGATCCGGCATCAAAGTATCGGGCTATGGCCGCGTTGGCGTCTCAACGTCCAACTGATGCAACACCGCGACTCGCGCAGAATCCATTGATCCGCGAGGCCATTTTGGTCTAAGCGCGCAGTCATGGATCACTTTCTCTACCGCGACGGCGCGCTTTACGCCGAGGATGTCCCGATTTCCGAAATCGCAGCCGCGGTCGGAACTCCGTTCTATGTCTATTCCACCGCGACGTTGTCGCGGCACTTTCAGCTGTTCGACGATGCGCTGGAGGGCACCGATCATCTTGTCTGCTATGCGATGAAGGCGGCCAGCAATCAGGCGATCCTGAAAACGCTCGCACAGGCGGGCGCGGGGATGGATGTGGTGTCGGGTGGGGAATACCTGCGCGCCAAGGCCGCCGGAGTACCTGGCGAAAAGATCGTGTTCTCGGGCGTTGGCAAAACGGCGGACGAAATCCGCACCGCGCTGACTGGCGGTATCCGCCAGTTCAACGTGGAATCTGAGCCCGAGATGGAAGTGATCAATGCCGTTGCCTTGGAGCTGGGCGTGGTTGCCCCGATCACCGTGCGGGTGAACCCGGACGTGGATGCCAAGACCCACGCCAAGATCGCGACCGGCAAGTCCGAGAACAAGTTCGGCATCCCCATCGCCCGCGCGTCCGAGGTGTACGCCCACGCTGCCAGCCTGCCGGGTTTGGAAGTGATCGGGATCGACGTCCATATCGGCTCACAATTGACTGAGCTGGAGCCGTTCGAGCTGGCCTATACCAAAGTGGCCGAACTGACCGAAAAGCTGCGCTCAGAAGGGCACAATATCCGTCGACTTGATCTGGGCGGCGGTTTGGGGATTCCCTACACGCGTTCGAATGATGCGCCGCCGCTGCCCGTTGAGTACGGAGCGCTGATCAAGAAAACGCTGGGTCATCTGGATTGCGAGATCGAGATCGAACCCGGCCGTCTGATCGCCGGCAATGCCGGATTGATGGTCAGCAAGGTTATATATGTGAAATCAGGCGAAGGTCGCGATTTCCTGATCCTCGACGGCGCGATGAACGACTTGATCCGTCCTGCCATGTACGAGGCGCATCACGACATCGTCGCCGTGCAGGAACCCGCACCGGGCGCGGAACAACAGCCTTATGACATTGTGGGTCCGGTCTGCGAAACCGGCGATACCTTCGCCAAACAACGCAATATGCCACCGCTGGAACCAGGCGATCTGGTCGCTTTCCGCAGTGCCGGGGCCTATGGCGCGGTGATGGCAAGCGAATACAACACGCGCCCCCTGATCCCCGAGGTTCTGGTGCATGGGGATCAATTTGCAGTTATTCGTGAACGCCCAAGCTTTGACGAAATCATAAACCGCGATACCATACCTACGTGGCTTTGACGCGATAGGCGCGCGGGCCCGGTCAGGAGGCCCGCCTTGAGCGCAAGACAGAACCTGCCGATCCCAAGACTGTCCCTGTGGCTGACGCACGCAGGGATGCTGGCCGAGCAGGTTTTGCGCGCATTTTGGCCGTTTTTCTCGGTTTTGATGGCAATTCTGGCGGCTTTGATGCTGGGCTTGCAGGACGAAGTCAGGGTTGAAATCGTTTGGGGTTTCGGGGCGTTGGCGCTGTTGGGCTTGGTCGCCGCGCTGTTCGTCGGCGCAAGGCGATTCCATTTCCCCACGCGGGCCGAGGCGCTGATGCGGCTGGATGCGGCCCTTCCGGGGCGGCCCATTCAGGCCTTGATGGATGAACAGGCCATCGGCGCGATGGACGCGGATTCGGTGGCATTGTGGCATGCGCATCAGAACCGAATGGCGCAGCGTGTCGCTAAGGCCGAACCGGTCAAACCGGACCTGCGGCTGGCCAGTCGCGATCCTTACGCACTGCGCTATTCAGCTTTGTTGGCGTTGGTGATCGCCGCGATGTTCGGCTCGTTCTGGCGGATTGGTTCGGTGGCTGAAATGACTCCGGGCGCTGCAGTGGCAGGGCAGGGGCCAAGCTGGGAAGGCTGGGTCGAGCCACCCAGATATACCGGGTTGCCGACGCTCTATCTGGCTGATCAATCCGATCCGACGTTGACGGTCCCGCAAGGCAGCCGAATTACTTTGCGGTTCTACGGCGAGGTCGGCGCGCACAGCCTGACGGAAACAATTACGCCTCTGGGAACTGATGGCGCGACCCAGCCGGAACAGGACTTTGTCGCCGAACAGACCGGGCAGTTGACGATCGATGGCCCATCCGGCCGCAACTGGGCGCTGAACGTGATGGCGGATATGCCGCCTAAAGTCGGTGTCGCCGGTGTGGCCGAGGCTGAAGCCGGTGGACAAATGAAACTGCCCTTTGCCGCCAGCGACGATTATGGCGTTGTGTCCGGTTCCGCACTGATTGAGCTTGATCTGCCATCTGTGGACCGCCGTTATGGTCTGACCACCGCCCCTGAGTCGCGCGAGGTGATCGAGGTCGAGCTGCCGATGCCCATTACGGGCGACCGGGCTGATTTCAGCGAGGACCTGATCGAAGACTTTTCTCAGCACCCATGGGCGCATCTGCCTGTAAAAATCACCCTGTTGACTCGCGATGCCGCTGATCAGGAAGGGCAATCCGAACCTTATATGACCGCGCTGCCCGCACGTCGCTTCTTTGACCCGCTGGCGGCGGCCGTGATTGAACAGCGCCGGGATCTTCTGTGGACGCGCGATAACGCCACTCGGGTTGCTCAGATCCTGCGCGCGGTTTCGCATCTGCCCGAAGACCTTTTCCGTTCCGATACCGCCTATCTGCGTCTGCGCGTGATCCTGCGCCGGTTGGAGACGTTCAACGACTACGGCCTTAAGCCAGAGCAACAGGCGGAGATCGCAGAAGCCCTGTGGGAGCTTGGCGTTCTGATCGAAGACGGCACGCTTGCGGATGCGCTTGAACGGATGCGCCGTGCGCAGGAACGTCTGTCCGAAGCGATGAAGAACGGTGCAAGTGACGAAGAGATCGCCGAACTGATGCAGGAACTTCGTGAGGCAACGCAGGACTATATGCGCCAACTGCAGCGCCTGGCACAGGAGAACGGCGAATTCGACGAGAACCAACAGGGCCAGAATGGCGAGTCCATTCAGATGACGCAGGATGATCTGCAACGCATGATGGACCGCATTCAAGAGCTGATGGAACAGGGTCGCATGGCCGAGGCGCAGCAGGCGCTGGAAGAGTTCCAGCAGATGATGGAAAACATGCGCGTCACCCAAGGTCAGGGCCAGGGCCAGCAATCAGAAGGCCAGCAGGCGATGGAGGGGTTGGCCGAAACTCTGCGCGAACAGCAGGGTCTGAGCGATCAGGCGTTCCGCGACTTGCAGGAACAGTTCAACCCCGGTGCGCAGGCTGGTGAAAGCCAGGGCAACGAAGGGCGCTCGGGCGGTCAGGGCCGTGGGCAAAGCCATGAAGGACAGGGCAATCAGGGTCAGGGATCGGAACAAGGCGGTGGCGGTCAGCAGGGTCAGGGATCACTGGCGGATCGCCAACAGGCCTTGCGCGATGAGCTGAGCCGCCAGCAACAAGGTCTGCCTGGCGCCGGAACCCCCGAAGGTGATGCCGCACGCGACGCGCTGGACCGTGCGGGACGGGCCATGGATGGTGCCGAAGAGGCGTTGCGAAGTGACGATCTGGCCGAAGCCATCGACCGCCAATCCGAGGCGATGGAGGCCCTGCGTGAAGGTATGCGCTCATTGGGCGAAGCGCTGGCGCAAAACCAGCAAAACCAGCCGGGCCAGGGATCACAGGACGGCGATATGCAGGCCAACAACCGCGACCCTCTGGGACGCAGCCCGGGCGCGAACGGGTCAATCTCAACCGATGAAAACCTGCTGCAGGGCGAAGACGTCTATCGCCGTGCGCGCGAATTGCTGGATGAAATCCGCCGCCGTACCGGTGAAACGGATCGCCCCCAGATCGAGTTGGAATACCTCAAACGCTTGCTGGAGCGGTTCTGATCGCTTCCGTCAGTTCGATGTCGTGCTGGTACCGGCCTGCGTCTCAAGCCAGACGCGCGCCTGATCGACCAGCGAGACATAGCTGTTCAGCACTGGATCGGCCTGCGGAACCGCTTCGGAGATCTTTTGGGCATTGCCGTAGATCAGAAACAGGACCACACCGATAATCAGGACCAAAAGAAATCCGCGCCGGAAGCCTCCGGATTTACGCGGCAGAGGCTCATCCTCTTCCACTTCCGATATGGGTTCGTCGCTGCGCAGGCTGGAATTGATCGCCTCGACATCCGGCAACGCGTCCTTCTGACCTGAATCCTTGGCGGTTTCTGTGGCGATCAGGTCCTTGGCGACTTTTTCCGCTTCGGGCGGAGCGTCCAGGGCCAAATCTGTCTGCGTCTCAAGGCTACCGCCCTCTTGCGCGCGCAGGCCAGCCTCACGTTCGGCTTCCTCTTTGAGGATATTGGCGACAGCGGGATCGACATTCCCGGTCGAGGATGCCTCGGCGGGCTCGGGCGCTGGTTTGGGGTCTTCAGCGGGCTTTTCTTCTGGTTCCTGCTTTGCAGCCTTTTCCGCGGGTTCAGCAACTGGCGCTGCAGGTTCCGTTTTTACCGGTTCAGCCTCAGTTTCGGGATGCTTTGCCTGGAACCAGGTCTTTTCGCAGTTGGAACACTGCACATCGCGGCCTTCCTCGGGAATGACCTCGTCTGGTACTTCGTACTGAGCGCCACAATTCGGACAAGTAAGACGCATGCTGCCTCCCGGTCGGGGTGTCGACCTGATAATAGTTTTTTCAGGGATGATATTCCGTTAAGACCTGACCGCAAAGGGTGTTTTCGGTTTCACACGGCAAGTGTCACCAATTCGACCCGGTGCAGGCATTGAAACCACGACCGCGCTCGGGCAAGAAGAGCGGCAACAAGAACGGGGGCCCCTGTGATCGAGCTGGAAAACGTCAGCTACACCTATGGTGATGGTGAATTGCTGAGCGATGTGTCGCTTCAGTTGCAGCCGGGTTCGTTCCACTTTCTGACCGGGCCGTCCGGTGCGGGAAAGACCACTCTGCTCAAGCTGTGCTACGGTGCGTTGTTGCCCACGTCGGGGCGGTTGAATGCCTTTGAACAGGACATTGCGCGCCTTGACCGCGACCAGATGGCATTGCTGCGACGCCGGATCGGGGTCGTGCATCAGGATTGTCGTTTCCTGGATCACATGACCCTGGCCGAAAACGTCTCTCTGCCGCTGATGGTTTCAGGAAAAGGTGAGAACGCCCAGAAAGAGGACCTGCTGGAGTTGCTGAGCTGGGTGGGGCTGGGCACACGGCTTGATGCGCTCCCACCCGAGCTGTCTGGCGGCGAACGTCAACGCGCGGCGCTGGCGCGTGCGGTGATCCTGTCACCGGACGTTGTGTTGGCAGATGAACCGACCGGCAATGTCGATTGGGAGATGTCTCAGCGCCTTCTGCGGCTGCTGGTCGAACTGAACAAGATGGGTAAGACCGTGTTGATCGCGACCCATGACCTCAGCCTGATCCGAGCCACAAAAAGTCAGGTTCAGGCCCGCGTCTTGCGTATTTCGCAGCGCCAGATTCAACTGGCGGGGGCGGACCTATGAGCAAGGGCACCATCCGCAGCATGCTAACCCGGGACAAGCGCGCCGACAGGGTTGTGCCGCCGTCGGGCTATACGGCGCAACTGACATTATTCGTGGCGGGCGCGATGGCGTTTCTGGCCGTTTTTGCGCTTGCGTTGTCATTGGCGTCGGGCCGTCTTGCGGACCGCTGGGCATCGGAACTGGCCGGGGCCGCCACACTGCGTATCAATGCGCCAGCTGAACAGCTTGCCGCCCAGACCGAGGCCGCGCTGACAGTTCTGGCCCAAACGCCCGGTGTCGCTTCGGCCCGCGCGTTAAGCGCGGAAGAACAGGTCGCCCTGCTGTCTCCGTGGTTTGGTCCCGATCTGCCCTTGGACACGCTGCCGGTTCCACAACTGATTGAAATCGTAGAGGGTGCGCCGGGTCTGGATGCTGCAGGTCTGCGCCTGCGACTGGGGGCAGAGGTGCCGGGGGCCGTGCTGGACGACCATTCGCGCTGGCGCGAACCGCTGGTGGATGCGGCGACCTCACTGCGGCGGTTGGGCTGGGTGTCCATTCTGCTGATCGGTGGCGCAACGGCGGCCATGATCACGCTAGCCGCCAATGCATCCCTTGCCGCCAACGCGCAGATTATCGAGGTGCTGCGCCTTGTCGGAGCCCGTGACCGTTTTATCGCCAGTGCATTTGTACGTCGTTTCACCTACCGTGCGTTCTTTGGCTCTCTGGTTGGGGTGCTGTTCGGCATGACCGGCGTTTTGCTATTGCCCGAAGCCGCGGAAGAGGGCGGCTTTCTGACCGGGTTGGGATTTCAGGGGGGTGGCTGGCTGTTGCCTGCGCTGATACCCCTGCTGGGGGCTGCGGTGGCGTTTTTGGCCACATGGACAGCCGCAGCGCGTAAATTAAAGGAGCTTTCCTGATGGCTACAGCGATCCAATGGGTCCGCTCATTGATCTTCATGATCGTGATTTATGCGTGGATGCTGATACTGGGTATCGTGTTTGCTCCTTATGCGTTGTTCAACAAACGCGGGGCCTTGCAGGCCTGCAAGACATATGCGCGCACGACGATCTGGATGGCTGGATGGATGGTGGGTATCCGATGCGAAGTGCGTGGAACGGCACCTGTCGACGAGGTCGTGATCGGAGCCAAGCATCAGTCGTTCCTCGATATCATCATGATCTTCGACGCCATTCCACACGGTAAATTCATCATGAAGAAGGAGTTGCTGTGGACGCCGATCATCGGCCTCTATGCCCGCCGCCTTGGCTGCATTCCGGTCGATCGCGGCAAAAAGGGTGCAGCAGTGGCCAAGATGGTCAAGGACGTGGCCAAAGAGTTTTCGGAACCTGGTCAGTTGGTGATTTATCCGCAGGGTACGCGCGTCGCGCCCGGGGTGAATAAACCGTACAAGGTCGGGACTGCGGTTCTGTACGAGGGGTTGGGTTTTCCCTGCGTTCCTGTTGCCACAAACGCCGGTGTGTTCTGGCCCCGGACGGGGGTGATGCGCAAACCCGGTCTGGCGATCGTCGATTTTTTGGATCCAATCGAACCGGGGATCGCACGGAATGCATTTCTTGGGCGCCTCGAAGACGTTATCGAAACGCGGTCCAATGAGTTGATGCGCGAAGTGGGGTTTGATCCGGATGGAATTCGTTAAGGACATCGAAACGCTCGAAGCTCTGTACGGCAAGCCCGGTGCGCCTTCGCTGCGAAAGGTGGCGCGGCATCTGACGCCGCTTTATCGCAAATGGATTATGGCCTCGCGTCTGTGCGTGCTTTCTACCGTGGGCCCCGAGGGCGTTGATAGCAGCCCGCGCGGCGATGACGGCCCGGTTGTTCTGGAGCTTGATCCGCAAACGCTGGCGATGCCGGATTGGCGCGGAAACAACCGGCTGGACAGCTTGCGGAATATCGTGCGCGATCCGCGAGTGTCGCTGATGTTCATGGTGCCGGGTTCGAACAATGTGGTGCGCCTGAATGGAGCCGCTCGCGTTACTACCGACGATTCCTTGCGAGCCCGGTTTGAAAAGCAGGGCAAACGCCCGGCTACTGTCATCGTCATAGAGATCTCTGAGGTTTACACGCAATGCGCTCGCGCGCTGATGCGAGCGCGCACCTGGACGAGCGGGGATGAGACGGAACATCTGCCCACCGTGGGTGAAATCCTTGCCGAGGCGTCCGATGGTGAGGAAGGTGGCGCGCGCTATGATCGGGAATGGGGCGCGCGCGCCGAGAAGACAATGTGGTAAGCACCGCGATCAGGCCGCCGCAGCGCCGATCTTGGCCACCTTTGAAATCCAACGCTCCACGCTGCCGGGTTTTGGATAGCTGGCACCTGCGAAATAGGTGAACCGCGTTGGTTTGAAGCCGACAAATCCCAGAATCTGGTCGCGAACCTGCCGGATCAGAGCTTGCCGGTAAATCAGACGCATGAACCAGCCGGGCGTGTCCGATGTCAGGATGACCCGGGCCGTGCGCCCGGTCAGCATTGGTGCCGGAAAGCCGATCTTGGTCGTGTTCCGTGTGTCGAAGGTTCGCCCGGGGATGAATGTCCGGTCGATCAAACCTTTCAGTTTGGCGGGCAGGCCACCCCACCACATCGGTGCTGTCAGAACCAGGTGTTCGCTCCATTCCAGGTCCTGAAGCACGTGCTCCAACACCGGCTCCAGCGGTTTGAAATCTTCGTAGTTGCCCTGACCAAAGTCATGGTCGAACTGCAATTCGCTCAGATGGATCATGCGTACATCATGCCCCTTTTGTCGCGCGGCATCGGCATAGGTTTCGGCAAAAGTACGGGACAGGCTGGTTTCGCCGGGGTGTCCGTCGAGGATCAGTATTTTCTTAGTTTGCATCGGGAATCTCCTAAAAGTGACCGTGGTCATTTTGTAGGCTAAAAAAATGACCACGGTCAATATCAAATTTGACCGTGGTCAAAAAATATGCGAACAGGGTGTATGCAAAAGACAATTCAAAAACGAACCCTCAAAACGCGCGCACGTCTGATCGAAGCTGCAGAGGACGTTATTCGTAAGAACGGCTATCAGGCGCTTCGGGTAGAAGAAGTGGTTCAGGCAGCAGGTGTCGCCAAAGGTACCTTCTTCGCGCATTTTCGCGACAAGGACGCTTTGATGGAGCGCCTGATTGGAGAAAAGCTGGTTGCCTGCTTTGACCAGGTCGAGCAGGGGCCAGTTCCGCATACGGCACCGGAAATCGCAACCGCGCTGGAACCAATCCATACATTCATGACTTCGGAGCGATACGTGTTTGACCTGATCATTCGCTATTCAGGCGCTGCGGCAATCGTCGAAGTGGGTCCGATCGCGCAGTGCTTTGAACGTTACGTGCGCATGGTCGCCGGCTGGCTGGAAACCGCCAAAGTCCGCAAAGACATTTCCACCGACCTGCTGGCCGAGGGCGTTCAGGCTTTCGCCATTCAGTCGATGTCGTTGAAATTTTGCGCCCTGCACGAATCCCAGAGCTTTAAGGACAGATTGGAAATCTATCTTGATGCGTGGTTGACCCCGGCCAGCTGAAGGCCGCCGGGGTCAACTTATCAGCTGTGGATTGGCCCATCACCACAGGCCAAAGCGGCCTCGCGTACGGCCTCGGAATAGGTTGGGTGGGCATGACAGGTCAGAGCCAGATCTTCGGCCGAGGCACCGAACTCCATTGCCACACAGACCTCGTGGATCAGTTCACCCGCAGCTGGGCCGATAATGTGACAGCCCAGAATGCGGTCCGTCTCTTTGTCGGCCAGGATTTTCACAAACCCGTCCGTCATCAAGTTCGCCTTGGCGCGGCCGTTGCCCATGAACATGAACTTGCCGACCTTGTAGGCGCGGCCTTGTTCTTTCAGCGTCTCTTCGGTTTCGCCGACATTGGCGACCTCGGGCCACGTGTAGATCACACCCGGGATGACGCCATAGTTCACATGGCCATGCTTGCCTGCCACTTGCTCGGCTGCGGCCATACCTTCATCTTCGGCCTTATGGGCGAGCATCGGGCCGTCAATTACGTCACCAATTGCATAGATACCCGGAACGTTGGTTTGCCAGTCGGCACCAACCTTGATCTGACCTCGCGGCGACATCTCGACGCCCAGAGCCTCAAGACCCAGACCGTCCGAGTAGGGTTTGCGGCCCGTTGCGACCAGCACGGTATCGGCGTCTATCACATGCTCGCTGTCATCTTTACGCAGCTTGTAAGTCACTTTTGCCTTTGTCTTGGTCGCCTCGGTCTTTTGAACCGCCGCGCCCATGACGAATTTCAGGCCCTGCTTCTTGAGAATACGCTGGAAGGTCTTCTGCACTTCGGGGTCCATGCCCGGAGTGATTGCGTCGAGGAATTCGATCACCGTAACCTCGGCCCCCAATCGCTGATAGACTGAGCCCAGTTCCAGCCCGATCACGCCCGCGCCGATGACCACCATCTTCTTCGGGATCTTGCCCAGCGACAGCGCACCGGTCGAGGTCACGACGACCTTTTCGTCGACTTCAACACCGGGCAGTGAGGACGGCTCGGACCCGGAAGCGATGATGATGTTCTTAGCAGTGTGGATCTCATCCCCCACCTTGACCTGACCGGCGGCAGGAATCGAACCCCAGCCCTTCAACCAGTCGATCTTGTTCTTTTTGAACAGGAATTCGATACCCTTGGTGTTGCCGTCGATCGTTTCCTGCTTGTAGGCCTGCATCTGCTTCCAATCGACCGAGGGGCTTTTGCCTTTCAGGCCCATCTTGGCAAAGTTATGCTCGGCCTCATGCAGCTGATGCGACGCGTGCAACAGTGCCTTTGAGGGGATGCAGCCCACGTTCAGGCAGGTGCCGCCAAGCGTGTCACGTCCTTCGACACAGGCGGTTTTCAGGCCCAGCTGAGCGCAACGGATGGCGCAGACATAGCCGCCGGGGCCGGATCCGATTACGATAACGTCATAGTTTGCCATATGTCAGGTCCTTATCGTTTGCGGGGATGGCGACAGTTTTTATTTGCGCCGGGGCCGTTCCCCATTTTGTTAATCTATGCTGGCGACGGAATCAAAGAAGCGTAGCCAGCAGCATTGCAGTGGTAGCCGCCAGTCCGACGATCCAGATTACGGTCCGCCAAGGCGTCCATCCGAATGCGTAGGCGGGAGCGTAGAGAAGCCGGGCAATCAGATAGACCCAGCTGCAGGTGGCGGTGAAACTATTCGACTGGCCGGAAACCGTCAGAACAAGCGCAGCAATTCCAAAAAGAACCAAGCCTTCGGTGTGATTGCAAAGAGCGCGGTGCAAGCGTCCGGAAACCCCCGGCTTGTCAAAAGGTACATCGCGGGGGCCGATGGCATGACCAAGGTCAATCTTCCCATGCCCGGCAACCAGATAGGCCACGAATTGTGCGACCCAAAGCAATGCGGCAAGGGACAAGACGGTCAATTCCGTGTTCATCCGGGGGGTTCCTTTGAGTTCGCCAAAGGCATCAGGTTACCAGTAGGTTCTGCGCCCCCCAGCCGGGGCGCAGAACCCAATATCAAACAGGTTGAAGTACCTTGACCTGGATATGCGCCACACCACCGCGTTCGTGGTGCATGGCCAGCTCTTCAGACTCCATAAAGTCCTGGGCCCGGTCCAGATCCGCAACTTCGAACATGGCAACCGCGTGATCTTTCTGATCCGGGTCTTTCCAGATGTGGAGGTCGCGGATGCCCGCGGCCTCTCTCATCGGCTTGTCCTCGCGGAACACTTTCAGCCAGGCATCGAAATCGGCCACATCGGCCTGCCAGAGTACATGTGTCGCCATGATTACAGATCCATCAGCAGGCGGCGCGGGTCTTCCAGCGCCTCTTTTACACGGACAAGGAACGTCACGGCGCCTTTGCCGTCCACGATCCGGTGGTCATAGGACAGCGCCAGATACATCATCGGGCGGATCTTGATCTCACCATTGATGACCATCGGACGGTCCTGAATCTTGTGCATGCCCAGAATACCCGACTGCGGGGGGTTCAGAATCGGCGAGGACATCAGCGAGCCATAGACACCACCGTTCGAGATGGTGAAGGTGCCGCCCTGCATTTCCGCCATGGACAATTTGCCATCGCGGGCACGTCTGCCCTTTTCGGCGATCGCTTTTTCGATGGCGGCAAAGGACATGCTGTCGGCGTCACGGATGACGGGAACCACCAGACCCTGCGGTGTACCGGCAGCAACGCCCATGTGTACGAAGTTCTTGTAGACGATGTCGGTGCCGTCAATCTCAGCGTTGACCTCGGGAACCTCTTTCAGCGCGTGGCAGCAAGCCTTGGTGAAGAAGGACATAAAGCCCAGACGGACGCCGTGCTTCTTCTCGAACTGGTCCTTGTACTGATTGCGCAAAGCCATCACTTCAGTCATGTCCACCTCGTTATAGGTGGTCAGGATCGCGGCGGTGTTTTGAGCATCTTTCAGACGCTTAGCGATGGTCTGGCGCAGACGGGTCATGCGCACGCGTTCCTCACGCGATGCATCTTCTGCCGCGACCGGAGCGCGCGGTGTCGGTGCGGCGGGCGCGGGTGCTGCTGCAGCAGGCGCCGGGGCCGCTGCCGTTGCAACCGCGCGGGCCACGTCTTCTTTCATGATGCGGCCATCGCGACCAGTGCCGGTAACCTGATCTGCCGAAAGACCAGCCTCTGCCATGGCTTTCTCGGCGGACGGCGCGTTGGCAACGTCCTTGCCGGTGCTGGCCGCCGTTGCCGGTGCTGCTGTAGCTGCCGCCTGGGCCGCTGCTGCTCCTGCCGCCGCGCCGGAGATGACCGCCAGCTTGGCCGTCGCATCCACTGTGGCTCCTTCGGGTGCCACGATTTCAGCCAGTACGCCCGCAGCCGGAGAAGGAACTTCGACCGAAACCTTGTCGGTTTCCAGTTCGCATAGCATTTCGTCCTGCGCGACGCTGTCGCCAACTTGCTTGAACCATGTTGAAACGGTGGCCTCGGTCACGGATTCGCCTAGCGTAGGCACCATAACGTCGACACTTCCGCCGGAGGCGGCTGGTTCCGCCGCAGCCGCCGGGGCCGGGGCAGCTGCAGGGGTGGGCGCGGCGCCTTCACCAGCAGCAATGGTCGCCAGCAGCGCATCAACACCAACGGTTTCACCTTCGGCGGCGACGATCTCGCCCATCACGCCAGCGGTGGGCGAGGGGACTTCGACGGTGACCTTGTCGGTCTCCAACTCACAGAGCATTTCGTCCACGGCAACGGCGTCGCCGGGTTTCTTGAACCATGTCGCAACCGTGGCTTCGGTGACCGATTCGCCAAGCGTGGGAACTCGAACTTCAATGGACATCGATTATTTTCCTTCAATGCTCAGCGCTTCGTCGACCAGCGCTTCTTGTTGGGCTTTGTGTTGGCTGGCCAGACCCGTCGCGGGTGAAGCCGATGTGGCGCGGCCGACATAGTGCGGCCGTGTATGCTTGGCACCGATGCGCGTCAGAACCCACTCGATGTTCGGCTCGATAAAGGTCCAGGCACCCTGGTTCTTGGGTTCTTCCTGACACCAGATCATCTCTGCGCCCTTGAAACGTTCAAGTTCGTTGATCAGCGAATGCGCCGGGAAGGGATAAAACTGCTCGATCCGCAGCAGATAGACGTCGTCGATACCACGTGCGTCACGTTCTTCCAGAAGGTCATAATAGACCTTGCCGGAACACATTACGACGCGCTTGATCTTGTCATCCTTGACCAGCTTGGTGTCCGAATTGCCCTTTTGCGCGTCATCCCACAACACCCGGTGGAAACTGGAGCCGGTGGTAAAATCGTCGGCCGTGCTGACCGCCAATTTGTGACGCAGCAGCGATTTTGGAGTCACCAGAATCAGCGGCTTACGGAACGTGCGATGCAGCTGACGGCGCAGGATGTGGAAGTAGTTCGCAGGCGTCGTACAGTTTGCCACGATCCAGTTGTCCTGACCGCACATCTGCAGGAACCGTTCCAGACGGGCCGAGCTGTGCTCGGGGCCTTGCCCTTCGAAACCGTGCGGCAGCAGGGTGACCAGACCGGACATCCGCAGCCACTTGCTTTCGCCCGAACTGATGAACTGGTCGAACATGATCTGTGCGCCGTTGGCGAAGTCGCCGAACTGCGCCTCCCACAGGGTCAGTGCATTGGGTTCTGCCAGTGAGTAGCCGTATTCGAAGCCCAACACTGCATACTCGGACAGCATCGAGTCGATGACTTCGTACTTCGACTGACCTTCGCGGATGTTGTTCAGTGGGTAATACCGCTCTTCGTTTTCCTGGTGCACAAAGCCCGAGTGGCGTTGGCTGAACGTGCCGCGTGTCGCGTCCTGACCGGACAGGCGAACCGGGAAGCCTTCGGTCAGCAAAGAGCCAAAGGCCAGCGCTTCACCGGTCGCCCAGTCAAAGCCCTTTCCGTTGTCGAACATCTGTTTCTTGTGATCCAGCAGACGACCCACAGTCTTGTGCAAGGCAACGTCCTCAGGCGCGTGCGTCAGAGCCTTGCCGATCTCGGCCAGAGTGTCAGGAGTGATCGCGGTTTCGCCGCGCACGTATTCTTCTTTGTTCTTGTCCAAATGCGACCAGCGCCCGTCCAGCCAGTCGGCCTTGTTGGGCTTGTAATCCTTGCCGGCTTCGAACTCATCGTTCAGATGCGCTTGGAAGGCGGCTTTCATGTCCTCGATCTCACCTTCCGGAATCAGGCCATCCTTGACCAGGCGTTCGGTGTACAGAGACAGCGTAGTCTTATGTGTCTTGATCTTCTTGTACATGATCGGGTTGGTGAACATGGGCTCGTCGCCCTCGTTGTGACCAAACCGGCGATAGCAGAAGATGTCGATGACCACGTCCTTGTGGAACTTCTGACGGAACTCGGTCGCGACCTTGGCGGCGTGGACCACGGCCTCGGGGTCGTCGCCGTTCACGTGGAAGATCGGTGCCTCGACCATCAGCGCGATATCGGTGGGATACGGGCTGGAGCGCGAGAAGTGCGGCGCGGTGGTGAAACCGATCTGGTTGTTGACCACGATATGCATGGTGCCACCGGTCTTGTGACCGCGCAAACCCGACAGGCCGAAGCCTTCGGCCACTACACCTTGGCCGGCAAAGGCCGCGTCGCCATGCAGCAGGATGCCCATCACCGCGGTACGGTCCGTGTCGTTCAGCTGATCCTGCTTGGCGCGGACCTTGCCCAGAACCACCGGGTTCACCGCCTCAAGGTGCGAGGGGTTCGCAGTCAGAGATAGGTGCACGCTATTGCCGTCGAATTCGCGGTCGCTGGACGCGCCAAGGTGGTATTTTACGTCGCCCGACCCGTCCACATCCTCGGGCTTGAAGCTGCCGCCCTGGAATTCGTTGAAGATCGCGCGGTAAGGTTTGCTCATCACGTTGGCCAGGATATTCAGACGGCCCCGGTGCGGCATCCCGATGACGATGTCCTTGATCCCCAAGGCGCCGCCGCGCTTGATGATCTGCTCCATCGCGGGGATCAGGGCCTCACCGCCGTCCAGACCGAACCGCTTGGTGCCCATATATTTGACGTGCAGGAACTTTTCGAAACCTTCGGCCTCGACCATCTTGTTCAGGATCGCCTTGCGGCCTTCCTTGGTGAAGGCGATTTCCTTGCCGTAGCCTTCGATCCGCTCTTTCAGCCACGCGGCCTGTTCGGGATCAGAGATATGCATGTATTGCAGCGCAAATGTACCGCAGTAGGTCCGCTTCACGATCTCGACGATCTGGCGCATACTGGCCATCTGTAAGCCCAGCACGTTGTCGATAAAGATCGGCCGGTCCATGTCGGCTTCGGTAAAGCCATAGGTCTTGGGGTCCAGCTCGGGGTGTGTGCTGGCGGCGCGCATACCCAGCGGATCCAGATTGGCGGCCAGATGGCCGCGGATCCGATAAGCCCGGATCAGCATCAGGGCCCGCAGGCTGTCCAGCACTGCGCGTTTGACCTGATCTTCGCTGACCGCGACGCCTTTGTCCGCCGCTTTGTCCTTGATCTTCTTGCCCGCCGCCTTGGCGTCAATCTCGGCCCATTCGCCCGTCAACGCGCCCGTCAGGTCATCCGCTGGCATCGGAGGCCAGTCGCTCCGCGCCCAGGACGGCCCTTCAGCCTCGCGCTGCACATCCGGTGTGGCGTCACCCATCGCCCGAAAGAATTCGACCCAGGCGGCATCCACCGCGTTCGGGTCCTTGGTATACTGGGCATAGAGCTGCTCCAGATATTCCGCATTGTGCCCCTGCATAAAGCTTGAGGCATGAAAGGCAGAGTTGGGCGTATGTTCGGTCATTGGGCTACCTCATGTGGGTTGGGACCGTATTGGTTGGTGCCTGGTTGGCTGGGGCGGGTCAGCCACCACAGAACCAGGAGGGGCGACACAAACAAAACAAGCAGTGTCGGAAGGACGACCAGCAAAGTGGCGCGGGTGAACAGGATGTCCAGATTGCCGCCGTGCTGAAAACTGGAGGCAAGGCCAATGCCAAAGATCAGAACACCAGCGGCCCCGACGATCAGCAGGATCGGCAACAGAGCGTAAAGCCCGCTGCGCCCGGTATCATGCATCCGCCGCCACGCGACGGCCAGATGCGGGAAAAAGACGATCAGGCCGACGATGCTTTGCACCGGCGCAGAGGACGTGGCAGTGACGGATTTCACCTCATCGCTCGGGCTGACCGAGACTTGCGTGAAAAACTGCCAGTCAATGATCCCGGCGATGATGTTCCAGATCACGATGAACAGGAAAAAGAACCAGTATTCGGGCCGCGAGGCACGACCCGAGAAGGTGAAGAACTTGGAGAAACAGGTGCGTATGGCGTCAGAGAAGGTCATGATATCTGCTGTCCGATACTATGATAACCCATTCGCCCGAATCCGTTTCCGACGCGAACCCCGGTTCGATCTCTATCGCCGCAACTATGGCTGAAGGAAGACGGTGCTTCTTCCCAACACCAGTAATTAACCTGACAAGCGTTCGAGACGTGGGAGCGAACGCCTTCTTTGTCGCGGTATATAAGGTGAAAGGCCCCCGGTTCTCGGTTTCGAAGCGCCATTCTGTGCCATCCACAAATTTTCGCGCAATTTGAGCAGGTACGCCAAAAATTTCGCAAACTGAGCCGGGGACAATAAACCCGCTGTCTTTCCAAATGACGGAGACCTCTTTCGAATACCACCAAGCGCTGCCTCCAACGATGCCAAAGTCATTCCACTCTCCATCGCGCGAATTAGAGCTTTTCAGCTTGGCGTGGGCTTCAATCTGCCGCCTAACATTTTTGAGGTTGTACTCCAAAGCCAGATCAAGTTGGAGTTTTCTGGCCATTGCTTCGGGAATATCTGCCCGAAGACTGTTGCTGACTTCAGGATCAAAGAGCCATCTTACCTCTGGAAACAATAATTTTGCTTTACTCGTTTCAGCGAATTGCTCGGCTTCGTCCAATAGCACTTCCGAAAACTTGGAGTTGCTATCTAGCGACCGCAGACCGGGACGATTTTCAAAGTTTAGATCGGTTTCATCGACGCAAAGGTCGATCAAGGTTTCTAGTTCGGATAGCGAAAACTCTTCAGCCGTTGCAACGCTGCTCAACGCTGAAAAAAATGCAGAAAAGAAAACTGTACGCAAGCATCCAAAGGCCGACCCAAAGGCTGCCCTCGTCAAATTGAATGCTTGCGTACTCTTTGGCATTGAGTGTTTACCCAATCGCTTCCAACACAGCCTCACCCAGCTGCGCCGGGCTTTCGGCCACGACGATACCAGCCGAGCGCATGGCTTCGATCTTGTCCTCGGCACCACCTTTGCCACCGGCGACGATCGCGCCCGCGTGGCCCATGCGGCGGCCCGGAGGGGCTGTGCGGCCTGCGATGAAACCGGCGGTCGGCTTCTTGCGACCCTTCTTGGCCTCATCCGCCAGGAACTGTGCGGCTTCTTCCTCGGCCGAGCCACCGATTTCACCGATCATGATGATCGACTCGGTTTCGTCATCGGCCAGGAACCATTCCAGCACGTCGATATGCTCGGTGCCCTTGATCGGGTCGCCACCGATGCCGACGCAGGTGGACTGGCCCAGACCCACATCGGTGGTCTGCTTGACGGCCTCATAGGTCAGGGTACCCGAGCGCGAGACAACGCCGACCGAGCCGCGCTTGTGGATGTGGCCGGGCATGATGCCGATCTTGCAGGCGTCGGGCGTGATGACACCGGGGCAGTTCGGGCCGATTAGGCGCGATTTGCTGTCTTCCAGCGCGCGCTTCACTTTCATCATGTCCAGAACCGGGATGCCTTCGGTGATGCAGACGATCACTTCCATCTCGGCATCGATCGCTTCGAGGATCGAGTCCGCTGCGAAGGGCGGTGGCACATAGATCACGCTCGCGTTGGCTTCGGTCACATGCTTGGCTTCGTGAACCGAGTTGAACACGGGTAGGTCGAGATGGGTCATCCCGCCTTTGCCTGGGGTCACACCGCCAACCATCTTGGTGCCATAGGCGATGGCCTGTTCGCTGTGGAATGTGCCCTGCGAGCCGGTAAAGCCCTGACAGATCACTTTGGTATTTTCGTCGATGAGGACTGCCATTTGGCGTTCTCCTGTTTTAGGCGGGCCAAGGCCTGCCAGAATTCTTCGGAATAGTGGGGCGAAACCCACTCCACGGAATTGGGCTTAGCCCTTCACGGCCTTCACGATCTTCTCGGCACCGTCTTTCAGGTTGTCCGCCGCGATCACGTCCAGGCCAGAGGTGTTGATGATCTCTTTGCCTTTCTCGACATTTGTGCCTTCCAGGCGCACGACCAGCGGAACCTTGAGACCGACCTCTTTCACCGCGGCGACAACGCCCTCGGCGATGACGTCACAGCGCATGATGCCGCCGAAGATGTTGACCAGAATGCCTTTGACCTGTGGGTCCGAGGTGATGATCTTGAACGCCTCGGTCACTTTCTCTTTGGTGGCGCCGCCGCCCACGTCGAGGAAGTTGGCAGGCTCGGCACCATACAGCTTGATGATGTCCATCGTCGCCATTGCAAGACCCGCACCGTTGACCATGCAGCCGATCTCACCATCCAGCGCGATGTAGTTCAGGTCGTATTTGCTGGCTTCCAGTTCCTTGGGGTCTTCCTCGGTCGTGTCGCGCAGTTCGGCGATGTCGGGGTGGCGGTAAACCGCGTTGCCGTCAAAGCCGACCTTGGCGTCCAGCACCTTGAGGTCGCCCTTGTCCGAAATGATCAGAGGGTTGATCTCCAGCATTTCCATGTCCTTCTCGACGAAGGCTGCATAGAGCTGGCTCATCAGTTTGACGCATTGCTTGACCTGCGCGCCTTCCAGACCCAGCGAGAACGCGATGCGGCGGCCGTGATAGGGCTGATAGCCTGTCGCGGGATCGACCGAGAAGGACAGGATTTTCTCGGGCGTCGCTGCGGCCACTTCTTCGATGTCCATGCCGCCCTCGGTCGAGCACACGAACGAGATGCGGCTGGTCTGGCGGTCAACCAGCAGAGCCAGGTACAGCTCGCGCTCGATACCCGAACCGGCCTCGATATAGATACGGTTAACCTGCTTGCCTGCGGGGCCGGTCTGATGGGTGACTAGAGTGCGGCCCAGCATCTTCTTGGCTTCTTGGGCGGCCTCTTCGACCGATTTCGTCAGACGGACACCGCCCTTTTCACCGGCGTCGGCCTCTTTGAACGAGCCTTTGCCGCGGCCACCTGCGTGGATCTGTGCTTTGACAACCCACAGAGGGCCATCCAGTTCACCGGCTGCGGTTTTGGCTTCCTCGGCGCGCAGAACCGCGCGACCTTCGGAGACCGGAGCGCCATAGCTGCGAAGAAGCGCTTTGGCCTGATATTCGTGAATGTTCATCGAAACTGTCCTGTCTGACTACGATTAAACCGTTATAGGGGTTTGTAGGGGGCAAGTTTAAAGGCTTTTTTGAAAGGAGAGCGGTATTTCACGAAGATTTTCACTGTTTGTGATCACAGTTTTTTCGCGTGTGATCACAAAATGCGTGAGGGGACCGTCTCTTGATTCGTTGCGGTCAACGCCCTTTAGAATAAAGACAGATTTCAGCTAGCGCTAAACTAAATCCTAGCTGCGTCGCAAGCGCACGATTCCCTTTTTGACCGCCATAATCAGTTTACGCAACTTGCCCAGCACGCCTTTGTCGACCAATGGGCGCACCTTTTTCGTCGTTCCCGGTGTCAATTGGGCATCTGCCGCGATCAACGCGCGCAAGTGGCGTTCGAGATCGGGCCCAACCAGTCCAACAACCGAGCGCGCGCTATCGAGACGTTTGTCATGTCGGCTGTGAAATTTGTAGTGGTGCAGCAGGCGCGGGGCGCTGTGCAAAAAACCGAACATCTCGGCTTGCCGGTAGTCGAGGAAATTGTATTCCGGAGGCAAAACGGCCAGACGAAGGTCGCTGTCGAAGAGTTTCTCGCGGATCAGAGCCTGATCGGAATTCAGATCTTCGGCGATGATCGTCTCCTGCACGTCGCTCAGAAACTCCAGAACGCTGTCTGACGCCTGAATACCAACGAGGCCACCGTTCAGATGCGGAAAGGCGTTGGGCAGGGCGGTTTTCCAAATGCGTTGCGCATGCGGTGAATTACGCAGAGGATCGTGCACCATCGCAATGTCGAAGCGGTCGAGAACAGTGAAGATGTCGGACATATCGGCCAGGCACCGGACATCGGCATCCAGATAGACCGTTTTGTCGAACCGTGACCGCACGAGGCTTTCGAACTTGGGGCGGAACCAACTTTTCTCCAGCAAGTGGGTCTGGTCGAACACTTCGGTTCCGGGTGCGCCTTCGATATCGGTGAACAGGTCGACCAGAACATCGGGCATCGCAGCCTTCAGCGACACCGCTGCTTCAACCGCGGTTTCTATGTACTGCTCACCGCTAGCAGCAATTACAAAACCCTGAGGCGACATAGCAATTATCCAAAACAAAACCCAGCCCACCTTACGGTGAACCGGGTTCCATTGTTTGGCAACAGGTAGATCAGGCCAGAGAGGCGTCGATGCCCTTGCAAGCTTCGATCAGGCCCTTAACGGCGTTGACCGAGTTGTCGAAGCCAGCCTGTTCGTCTTCGTTCAGCTTGATGTCGACGATACGCTCAACACCACCGGCGCCGATCACGGTTGGAACGCCGACATAGAGGCCGTCGACTCCCAGCTCGCCGCTGCAATAGGCGGCGCAAGGCAGAACGCGTTTCTGGTCTTTCAGATACGCTTCGGCCATTTCGATCGCCGAAGTCGCAGGCGCGTAGTAGGCAGAACCGGTTTTCAGCAGGCCAACGATCTCGGCGCCGCCGTCACGGGTACGCTGAACGATAGCGTCCAGCTTGTCCTGCGTGGTCCAGCCCATCTCGACCAGATCGGGCAGCGGGATACCAGCAACGGTCGAGTAACGAACCGAAGGAACCATGGTATCGCCGTGGCCGCCCAGAACGAAGGCGGTGACGTCGCGCATAGAAACGTTGAACTCTTCCGACAGGAAGTGTGCGAAACGAGCCGAGTCCAGAACGCCTGCCATGCCGCAGACTTTGTTGTGCGGCAGGCCCGAGAATTCGCGCAGAGCCCACACCATCGCGTCCAGCGGGTTGGTGATGCAGATCACGAACGCGTCGGGTGCGTGGGCTGCGATGCCTTCGCCAACCGACTTCATGACTTTCAGGTTAATGCCCAGCAGGTCATCGCGGCTCATGCCCGGTTTGCGGGCTACGCCAGCGGTCACGATGCAGACGTCCGCGCCTGCGATATCGGCATAGTCACTGGTGCCGGACATAGCGGCGTCGAACCCTTCCGAAGGGCCGGATTCAGCGATGTCGAGCGCCTTGCCCTGCGGCAGTCCGTCTGCGATGTCGAACAGGACAACGTCACCCAGTTCTTTGACAGCTGCGAGGTGCGCAAGCGTGCCGCCGATGTTCCCCGCGCCGATCAGCGCAATCTTGGGTCTGGCCATTTGGAAAATCTCCGGTCGGAATTGGAATCGCGGTTGTGCTATTCGGTAAATGGCGTTCGCGCAAGGGTTCAGCGGCGCGGCATGCAACCGCATACAGTTTGCGCAGGCCGGTCTGATTGCGCTAAACGGCCAGTGACACAAGCCTAAACCGGGACGCCGCATGTTCGAATTGAACCTGATGTTTTTTGCTGTGGCGATCCCGGCGGTGATCTTTGCTGGTATCTCTAAGGGCGGGTTTGGCTCGGGCGTGGCCTTTGCGTCCTCTTCGATTCTGGCTTTGATATTGGATCCCGGGCAGGCGCTTGCCCTGATGTTGCCAATCCTCATGGTGATCGATGTCGCCACCCTTGGACCCTACTGGAAACGCTGGAGCTGGCCGGATTCACGCCTTCTGATGCTGGGTGCCATTCCGGGCGTAGTTCTGGGGGCGTGGTTGTTCCGCGCCACGGATGACGATCTGCTGCGCCTGCTTATTGGCTGCATTTCAGTAGGTTTTGTCGTGTGGCATGTCGCCCAGACTAACGGCTGGGTTCGTGGTTTTGCTAATCGCCTTCCGCCGCCTGCCGGGTTGTTTGCGGGCCTTGTCGCCGGGTTCACCAGCTTTGTCAGCCATGCGGGCGGTCCGCCCGCCGCCGTGTATCTACTGTCGCAGCGCCTGTCGAAAACCGAGTTTCAGGCCAGTACAGTTCTGGTCTTTTGGGTCATCAACATCGCGAAATTTGTGCCCTATGCGTATCTCGGCATGTTCACATGGCACACTGCGTGGGCTGATCTATTGTTGGCACCCTTCGCAGTTCTTGGTGCCTGGCTGGGCGTCCGGGCGCATTTCATGCTGCCCGAACGCGTGTTCTTCGGCATTGCCTATGTTCTGCTGACCCTGACTGGCAGCAAACTGATCTGGGACGCGCTGACCTGATCAGACATTTGCCGGTAAGGCTTCAGCCATCGCTTGATAGGTCTGTCCCAATGCCACAAGGCATGTCATCCCGTCGGGGAGCGTCACCGTGATGGTCCAGCTACCACTTTGTTTCGAAGCGTAGACCTCCATCACGGCGCCCTGGCGTGCGATGCCCATACCTTGACGCGTTTCGCCGTAGGTCTCGGTCAGCCGTTTTACAACCTCATGACGCGGCGCACAGTTGCGAGCGTGAACCTGTTGCGCGGCCAAAACCATGATTCCCAGGCCCATTGTCATCTTGTACAGCGTCTTTTTCATCTCTGAACCTTTCCGATTCCACCTGCGATCAGGGTGGAGACCGGAGGCCGAAATTCGGTTAAGTGAGCGCACGTTGCGTCGTAAATGCTGCAATGCGGCGATTTTGCGCTTGAACTTTCCGACAAAAAATGCCCCATTCCGCGCAACTTTATTTCTCTGGGAGAAGCCAATGGACCCGCGCCAGCGCCCCTATCGCTCTGTTTTGTATATCCCCGGTTCAAAAGACCGGGCGCTGGATAAGGCCCGCTCTTTGCCTGTGGACGCAATCATCTTTGACCTCGAAGACGCGGTGGCCGCTGACGAAAAGGATAATGCGCGTGAAACGCTCAAGGCGGCTCTGGCTGCGGGTGGCTATGGCGAGCGGGTTAAGATTGTCCGCATCAACGGGCTGGACACCGAGTGGGGCCGCGCCGATGCCGAGGCTGTGCGTGAGATGGACGCCGACGTTGTTCTGCTGCCTAAGGTGAATTCTGCTGCGGATGTGGACGCGTTGGCTGCCATTACCAGAGACCTGCCGATCTGGGCGATGATGGAAACCCCGCGCGGGATGCTGAACGCCGCCGAGATCGCCGCCCATCCGTTAATGGCAGGCTTTGTCATGGGAACCAACGATCTGGCCAAGGAACTGCAAACGCGCTTCCGTCCGGATCGCCTGCCGCTGATGACCTCGTTGGGCCTGTGCCTGCTGGCTGCGAAGGCCGAGGGGCTGATCATCGTCGACGGCGTATATAATGCATTTAAAGACGCTGAAGGTCTGGCCGCCGAATGCGCGCAGGGCCGCGACATGGGCTTTGACGGCAAAACGTTGATCCACCCCGCGCAGGTCGACGTGACCAACGCAGCCTATGCGCCCTCCGAGACTGAGATTGATCTGGCCCGCCGCCAGATCGCCGCGTTCGAAGAGGTCGAAGCGCAAGGGCAGGGCGTTGCCGTGGTCGACGGCAAAATCGTTGAAAACCTGCACGTTGTAACTGCCCGAGAAATTCTGGCAAAAGCGGAGGCGATTACAGCTTTGCAAGCGGGGTAAGCCAGCATGGGCTTTGTTCTTCTCATTCTTGGTGTGGCACTATGGTGGGCCGCACATCTGTTCAAACGCGTGATGCCAGCGCAGCGCGCGGCAATGGGCGACGCAGGCAAGGGCGCGGTCGCGCTGGCGCTGGTGGCGTCGATCCTGTTGATGATCTTCGGTTATCGTATGACCGATTTCATCTACGTCTGGGCACCGCCGAGCTTCATGATTCACATCAACAACCTGCTGGTGTTGATCGCGATCTTCATGATGAGCCCCGCCGGAACCAAAGGACGCTTGCTGAACAAAGTCCGCCACCCAATGCTGGGCGGGTTCAAGTTGTGGGCTTTCGCGCATTTGCTGGTTAATGGCGATCTGGCCTCGATCATCCTCTTTGGTGGCCTTCTGGCTTGGGCCGTGGTTGAGGTGATCACAATCAACCGCGCCGAGCCCGACTGGACGCCCGGCGAAGCCGGAACCTATGGCAAGGACGCAATGTTCTTTGTGGCCTCGATCGTGCTGCTGGGCGTTATCGGATACATTCACGGGTTGGTCGGTCCGTCACCGTTCCCCTCGTAAGGATTTGACATCATGGCAAAACTTTATCGTCTGTTGACCGAGGAAGACACATCCGCTTTCTGCCACAAAGTGTCAGATGCGCTGGCAAAAGGGTGGGAGCTGTATGGCGACCCATCCTACGCTTATGACGAAAACAGCCGCATGATGCGCTGCGCACAGGCTGTGACCAAAGAGGTCGAGGCCGACTATTTACCTGACATGAAACTGGGACAGCAATAATGGCAAAAACCAATCCGGGCCGCTTTTTCGAGGATTACTCCATAGGTCAGGTCCTGCACCATGCGGTGCCGCGGACGGTGACCAATGGCGAGCGGGCGCTGTACCATGCGCTCTACCCAGCGCGACACGCGCTTTACTCCTCGGACGAGTTCGCCCGGAATTGTGGTCTGCCGCAGAGCCCGATTGATGATCTGGCGGCGTTTCATGTCGTGTTTGGCAAGACCGTACCAGATGTCTCGCTGAATGCCGTGGCCAATCTGGGCTATGCCGAGGGCCGCTGGCTTAAGCCGGTCTATCCCGGCGACACGCTGCGCTCGGAATCCGAGGTCATCGGCCTGAAACAGAACTCGAACGGCAAGACTGGAGTTATGTGGGTCCGTACGCGCGGTCTGAACCAGCGTGACGAGGTCGTGATTGAGTATGTGCGCTGGGTCATGGTGCGGAAATCGGCCTTGGATGCGCCTGCGCCCGAAACCGTTGTGCCCGAGCTGAAAAAAGCGTTGGCCCCGCAGGATTTGGTGGTGTCCGAGGGGCTCGATTTCTCGCAGTACGACTTTGCGCAGGCGGGTGAAGCGCATCGCTGGGGCGACTACGAGATCGGTGAGACCATTGATCACGTCGATGGCGTCACCGTCGAAGAAGCCGAGCATATGCTAGCCACACGCTTGTGGCAGAACACTGCCAAGGTGCATTTCGACCTGACCTTCCGCCCGGATGGTCGCCTGATCTATGGCGGTCATGTGATTTCAATGGCGCGGACCCTGTCGTTCAACGGTCTGGCAAATGCGCAAATGATCGTCGGCCTGAACGGCGGCGCACACGCCAACCCTTGCTTCGCGGGCGATACAATCAAGGCCTGGTCCGAGGTTCTGGACAAGGCCGATACCGGGGTTCCAGGCGTTGGAGCAATGCGGTTGCGACTGGTCGCTACCAAGGGCGGAGAGCCATTCGAGCTTAAAAACGAGGAAGGTCGATACCTGCCGAACGTTTTGCTTGATCTGGATTATTGGGCTTTGATGCCGATCTGACGCCCGCGCTGACATTCATTTGAACGCAGCCAGTGACAATCGTGCTAGGCTGCGTTCATGGACCTGTTTCGCTCAATAGCTGCCTGCCTTTGCCTGACGCCACCTGCTTATGCGTGCGATCTGGCTTTGGCCTTGGCCGTGGATGTTTCCGGCTCAGTTGATTCCACCGAATATCGGATCCAGATGGACGGCCTTGCTGCCGGGTTGCGCGATCCGATCGTGTCCGAGGCGCTTGTGCGTGGGCAGGCCCACGTGATGCTCGTGCAATGGACCGGGTCGTCTCGGCAAAAAGTCACGGTCCCGTGGACGCGTATCGACAGTTTCGAGGCGATTGATCAGTTTGCCGACAAAGTGGCCCGCGATCCAAGGGTCTGGCGCAACTTCTCCACTGCGATTGGCGAGGCGCTGGAAATGACCATGTCCAGCTTCGATGAGGTCTCTCACTGCACAAGGCACCTGATTGATATATCGGGCGATGGGGTGTCCAACGAAGGGGTCGAGCCATCGGAAGTGCACAGAATTCTGCGGACGCGGGGGGTGACGGTGAACGCAATCGCAATCGAGGAAAGCGAACCGGATCTGACCGCGTATTTCTTTGAAAACGTCATCGTTGGTGAGGGTGCCTTTGTCGTTTCAGCCTCGGGATTCGCCGACTATCCCGAACGTATTCGTAAGAAATTGTTGAGGGAAGTGACCCAGCAAACCGCTGAATTAAAGTAGTCGCATTGCAGATTCGGAACTGCAGGCGCTAACATTCCTGGGGGTGGATTGTATTTGTGATCACGTGTTTATTTTGTGTGATCACAATTTGCAAATATCCGTCATTTTGCGTCAATTATCGGCTTTTTTGCATCTGCAGCACGTGACAGAACCGCAAAAAACGGTAAAACCTTCGGAAGCCAACCGTAAAGGAGCCAACATGGCCGATGTAAATCGGGGCAATCGCCCTCTTTCACCTCATCTTACGATCTATCGCCCGCAGCTGACCTCGGTGACGTCGATCCTTGTGCGGATCACCGGCATTGCGTCACTTGTGATCGCATTCTTTGTCGTCTGGTGGTTCCTGGCAGCCGCAACATCCGAGACGGCATTCAACTTCATCGACGGGCTGATGAGAAGCTGGTTGGGTGATCTGGTGATGTTCGCCGCGACCTGGGCGATCTTCTATCACATGCTGGGCCGCTTGCGCCACGTGATCTGGGATCTGGGATATTGCGTAGATGTCCGGATCTCCGAAAAGCTGGGGATCGGCATGTTGGTGCTGGCAACCGTCCTCGCATTCATCACGGCAATTGCGGTTTAAGGAGAATGGCGATGAATTATCTCACTGACCGCAAACGCGCGCAGGGAACCGGTGCCGGCGGAGAAGGCACACATCACCACTGGCAGATGATGGTCAGCTCGGCGGCTCTTGTCTTTCTTGTACCGCTGTTTGTTTTCGTCTTCGCAAACGGGTTGGGCAGATCCTACGAGGAAGTTCTGGCCTATTACAGCCGTCCCTTCCCGGCGATTGTGACGGGACTGACAATGGTCGTCGTCATCATCCACCTGGTACGTGAGACGCAGGTTGCGATCGAAGACTATGTCCACGGTGTTGCAGAAAAGCTGAGCCTCATGGCCGTCGCGGCGTTTGGCTACACATTGATAGCTGCCGGGCTGTTCGCCCTGATCAAGCTGGCTCTGTGAAACGCGCGGTAAGGAAATAGATAAATGACAGCTGCATACGAATACGAAACGCATGAATACGACGTGGTCGTCGTAGGTGCCGGCGGGGCAGGTCTGCGGGCAACTCTGGGCATGGCCGAGCAGGGTTTGCGCACGGCATGTGTAACCAAGGTTTTTCCGACACGATCACACACCGTTGCCGCACAGGGCGGTATCGCCGCGTCCTTGTCGAACATGGGTCCGGACCACTGGCAGTGGCACATGTATGACACCGTCAAGGGCTCGGACTGGCTCGGTGACACCGACGCAATGGAGTACCTCGCGCGTGAGGCGCCCAAGGCGGTTTACGAGCTGGAGCACTACGGCGTGCCCTTCAGCCGGACCGAAGAAGGCAAAATTTATCAGCGCCCCTTTGGCGGCCACACCACCGAGTTCGGTGAAGGTCCTGCGGTACAGCGGACCTGCGCGGCTGCCGACCGGACTGGCCACGCAATCCTGCACACGCTGTATGGTCAGTCGCTGAAGAACAACGCCGAGTTTTACATCGAGTACTTCGCCATTGATCTGATCATGTCCGAAGACGGGCAGTGTCAGGGTGTCGTCTGCTGGAAGCTGGACGACGGCACAATGCATGTCTTCAACGCCAAGATGGTGGTGCTGGCGACCGGCGGTTATGGCCGAGCCTATTTCAGCGCCACCTCGGCTCATACCTGCACTGGCGACGGCGGTGGCATGGTAGCCCGCGCCGGTCTGGCCCTGCAGGACATGGAATTCGTTCAGTTCCACCCGACCGGTATCTACGGGTCTGGCTGCCTGATCACCGAAGGTGCCCGGGGTGAGGGCGGATACCTGACCAACTCGGAAGGCGAACGGTTCATGGAGCGCTACGCGCCCCAGTACAAGGACCTTGCGCCCCGCGATTATGTCTCTCGTTCGATGACCATGGAAATCCGCGAAGGTCGTGGGCATGGTGACAACGGTGACCACATCCACCTGAACCTCAGCCACCTGCCGGCCGAAGCACTTGCCGAACGTCTGCCGGGTATTTCGGAATCGGCGCGCGTTTTTGCGGGCGTCGACGTCACCAAAGAGCCGATCCCGGTTCTGCCGACTGTTCACTACAACATGGGTGGTATCCCGACGAACTATTGGGGCGAAGTTCTGAACCCAACCCCCGAAAATCCGACGGCCGTGGTTCCCGGCCTTATGGCTGTGGGTGAAGCTGGCTGCGCCTCGGTGCACGGTGCGAACCGTCTGGGATCGAACTCGCTGATCGACCTCGTGGTGTTCGGCCGTGCGGCCGCGATCCGGGCCGGTAAGGTTGTTGATGCCGACGCACCGAACCCTGTGCTGAACCAGGCCTCGGTCGACAAGGCATTTGATCGCTTCGACGCTGTTCGCAACGCCAGCGGCGCAATCGCGACCGCCGACCTGCGGCTTGAGATGCAGCGGACCATGCAGGAAGACGCCGCCGTCTTCCGGACTGCCAAGACCATGGCTGAAGGCGTCGAGAAAATGACGGCGATCGCCGCCAAGATGGACGATCTGAAAGTCAGCGATCGTTCGTTGGTCTGGAACAGCGACCTGATGGAAACGCTGGAACTGACCAACCTGATGCCGAGTGCTCTGGCCACCATTGTTGGTGCCGAAGCGCGTAAGGAATCCCGCGGTGCCCACGCGCATGAGGATTACACCGAGCGCGACGACGAAAACTGGCGCGTTCACACAGTATCCCGCGTTGATGGCAACAAGGTCGAGCTCAGCTATCGCCCGGTCATTGTTGATCCGCTGACAACCGAGGATGAAGGCGGCATCAGCCTGAAGAAAATCGCTCCCAAGGCGCGGACGTTCTGACAAAGCGGAAGCATTGGATTGAGCCTCACGCAAATTGAGTGCTCGGTGTGCTAATCGACTAAAACTGAAGGCCGCAGATTTCTTGTCTGCGGCCTTCCTGCATTCTTTGGCAGCTTGATTAAGACAAGCGTTTCGAAACGGGCAAAAACTGAAAGGATTGTGTCAGTTTCGACGGCATCAAAGAGAAATACGACGATGATCAGAGTTAAAATGGCGTCAAACCCAATGCGGGAAGAGATGTTGCAGCAGGCAGTGGGATCCCTCATTGATCAGGTTGATACCCGTCATTTATTTTGAACGAGCGGGTGAAGTACCAGCAGAAAACCAGGTTCACCTAAAGCGGTTCTGTGTGAATCTACTGTTTTACCGGTCGCGCAATTTAAGCCGTCGAGTGAGAATTCAATGAAATCAAACCAGTTCCGACAAGGCGCGCTTTAAGTCATTGGACACTCGATCTGGGTGCCGTTTCTCAGCGAAATCGAGACACGCCTGCCTCTTTTCTGTAAGTTCTTCTTCCGACATTCCGATTACTCGGATCATGGTCCGGATCAAACCTCTTGGATTTTCGACTGGGTAAAGCAGGTCATGACAAGCTTCCGGAGTTGTCTGCTTGTGCGGTTCGATGTCGGGGCCAATTATCGGCAGGCCAAAAGTCTGGGCCAGCATGGCTGTGCCGGAAGTAAACGTTGTGGTCGACGGCAGCATGTAGGCATGCGCCTGGGAAAACACGCTGGGAATTTTATCGTCGGGAATACGATCTGGTACGACCGATATATTGGGATTCGCTTGCATGCGACGCATCAATCGCCGCCCAGATGGAAAAACCCTCCCAACGACCGACAAGTGAAATTCGTAACCGCGATTGGTCAGCTTTTTAGACGCATGCTGAAGCCTGTCCAGTTCACGGCTGCTGCGCATAGTGCCAAAAGTCAAAAACCGGGTGTGATCACGAATGGCCATTGGCCGCTGCAGAGTCTGCACCGCCGGCTCGTAAACACTCAAATAGCTGGGGTGCGGGATCAGCCGCAGCTTTTCCGGGTCGGCACCATATTCGGAAACCATATGTTGGCCGGCATGGGGAGTGTGGACGTGAATCAGATCGACAATCTGCGCCAGTTGCCGGCGGTTTTCTCGAAAATGGATCGTTTCTCCTTCTTCAGAATGCGCAAACTGGTTGTGAATGGTCCAGATCAGGCGGCCGCCATTTGCCTGGTATTGCTTCAGGCCGATGCGAGCAGCATGGAATGAAGTTTCGGGCCTCCCGAATTCTGGCTCAGGAAACAGGCGGTCGTCCCAATGAATGTGAATTATTCCGTTCTCGGGCTGAAAGTCAGCCTTCGCAAACTCGGAAAGAGGTGCATTTCGGGGAGCAGTCAGGCTGAATTCCGGCCCGCAAGCCGAATACATCATATCCTGATATGGGTTCTTTTTTCCGTAGGGTATGTTGACGACTTTTGTCGGCATTTGCGGTCCTGTACCCTGCCATTCTCTAAGCCTGCACGTTCTTTGCGCTAAGCGGGATTGTAAAGGTGAATTTGCCTAATTTTCTTGGGTGTTTTCAAGGTTAAAGGTTGGCTTTCTGCGCTGCGGAGTATATCTATTAGCGGGATTTTAGCGAGGTCGGAAATGGTACAACTCACCCTGCCAAAGAACTCCCGGATCACGACCGGAAAAACCTGGCCCAAGCCTGAAGGCGCGACCAACGTTCGCAAGTTTCAGATTTATCGCTGGAACCCGGACGATGGCCAAAACCCTCGCGTAGACACCTACTTTGTCGATATGGACAGCTGCGGCCCGATGGTTCTGGATGCGCTGATCAAAATCAAGAATGAGATCGACCCGACGCTGACGTTCCGGCGCTCCTGTCGCGAGGGGATCTGCGGATCCTGCGCGATGAATATCGACGGGATCAACACCTTGGCCTGCATCTACGGGATGGATGAGATCAAGGGAGACGTGAAGATCTATCCGTTGCCACACATGCCGGTGGTTAAGGACCTGATTCCCGACCTGACCCATTTTTATGCACAGCATGCAAGCATCATGCCGTGGCTGGAAACCAAGACGAACCGTCCCGCAAAAGAGTGGAAGCAATCCATAGAGGATCGCAGAAAGCTGGATGGTCTGTATGAATGTGTAATGTGCGCCAGCTGCTCGACCTCGTGCCCGAGCTATTGGTGGAACGGGGATCGTTACCTTGGCCCCGCAGCGCTGCTGCATGCCTATCGCTGGATCATCGACAGCCGGGATGAAGCAACGGGCGAGCGTTTGGATGAGTTGGAAGATCCCTTCAAACTTTATCGCTGCCATACGATCATGAACTGCGCCAAGACCTGCCCAAAGGGCTTGAACCCGGCCAAGGCGATTGCCGAAATCAAAAAGATGATGGTCGATCGCGCAGTCTAAAGCGATTTGAAATCATGCGCTTGCCGCCTTGCGGCGAGCGCATGCCGAGATTGCAAATTTATGCAATGCGACGCCCCCCGATCCGAGCTATCTTTCGATCAGGGAGGAGTGATGTTACCGAAAACGGAACCGCTCCGATGCAAAATCAAGAACCACAATCCAAGACAAGCCCTGCCGAAGCGCTGGAGCTGCTGAATCAAGCTTGGGCTTACTACTCGCCCGCCCCTGCGGCGATGGAAGATCAGCGCGAAGCAGAACTGTTCGAATACGCAAACGCTGCTTAAAGCGACGTTAGGCTTGCGGTAAGCAATAATAATGGGCCATGCATTTGGCATGCCCATTTTGCTTCTCATCCTGGCTGGCGGTGTATTCGTTTACTTTTTGTGGCGGTCTCGCACGTCAACATTGACCCGCGATTGCCGCTGGCGGCAACACCGGAAAGAAGGTGTTTGGGTCTGTGCGTTTTGCGGCGCGCAGCAACAGGGAGCTGACACGCCAAAACGTTGTCTGAAGGACAAGTAGGATGTGGACAGGGTGGTTTCCCACCCTGCGCGATCTTACTGCAACGCTGGAAAGGCCGCCTGAAGGGCGATTTCAACCATATCCCCAAAGCTGCGCTCGCGCTCAGAGGAGGGCAACGCTTCTCCGGTCAGCAAGTGATCGGAAACGGTCAGAACCGCCAGTGCCCGGCACTTGTGGCGTGCCGCGAGGATATACAACTCGGCAGCTTCCATCTCGACCCCTAGAATGCCGTGCCGCACCATTTGCTCGTTCAGGTCGGGGCGCTCATCGTAGAACACATCAGACGAATAGATGCCGCCGACATGGGTTGGCGTACCTTTGGCAGCCGCAGCCTGAGCCGCGGCCTGTAGCAGGCCCCAATCGGCACAGGGCGCAAAATTCAGCTCTTTCATGATACCGCGTGACGGCGTGCTGAGCGTGGTCGAGGTCATCGCAAGGATGACATCTCGGACATTGACGCTGTCTTGCATTCCGCCGCAAGAGCCGATGCGAATCAGCGTTTTAGCTCCGAAATCCCGGATCAGCTCGTTAACGTAAATCGACAAGGACGGCATTCCCATACCGCTGCCCTGAATTGTGACGGGATTACCTTTCCAGTTTCCGGTAAAGCCAAGCATGCCCCGCACGTCGTTGACCTGCTTTACGTCTTCCAAAAACGTTTCGGCCGCCCATTTTGCCCGGTAAGGATCGCCGGGCAAAAGAACTGTTTCTGCGATATCGCCTTTTTCGGCGCCAATATGAATTGTCATTTTGGGATCAGTTCCAATTAGATCTCAGATTTCCAAATCCGAGATATCAGCGCCGGATTTCAACGCATCGTGAATCCATTGCGGTTTACGTCCCCGACCCGACCATGTTTGTTTTGGATTAGCCGGATTGCGGTATTTCGCATTTGATTTCTGGCCCTTGGTGGAAAGCGGTGAGTCTTTTGCCAGTTCTGACAAAGAAAACCCGAATTCCGCCGCCGCTTTTTCTGCGGCCTGTAATGCTTCTTTCCGTTCGCGTTTTTCGGCGTTTACCAGTGCTTTTTCGACCTGATCGCGTAATTCCAGCAATTCCTTGCGCGACAGTTTTTCAAGATTTGTCCCCACCATTCTTCTCCATTGGTAAATTGACGGTGTCCCCGATGGCACACCGTAATTCCAAAGAAAGGGATTATCTATCCCCTTTTATTCAGGGGATAGAAACAGGAAGAAAAAATGCCGAATTGTTATTCAGCAGCGAGGTTTTGAGGATCGACCAGGGTAACAATGTCGCCCATGATCGCATTCAACTCAAAATTCTTGGGCGTATAAATTTTCGCGACACCCATGGATTTGAGTTTTGCCGCATCGTCATCGGGAATGATACCGCCGACAACGACCGGGATATGGTCCAGACCTGCGTCGCGCAGGCGGGTCATGACATCCTGCACTAACGGAATATGACTTCCGGACAGGATCGACAGGCCAATCACGTGGGCATCGTCTTCGGCAGCGGCAGTCACAATTTCCTCAGGCGTCAGGCGGATGCCTTCATAACTGATGTCCATGCCGCAATCGCGTGCGCGGAATGCGATCTGTTCGGCGCCGTTCGAGTGACCATCCAGACCAGGTTTCCCCACCAGGAATTTCAGGCGGCGACCCAGCTTGTCGCTGACCGCATCCACGGCGGCGCGCAGGTCATCCAACCCTTCGGTCTTGTTTGAAACCGACCCGGATACGCCTGTCGGTCCCCGATAGGTGCCGTAGACCTTGCGCATTTCCTCGGCCCACTCACCGGTGGTGACGCCAGCCTTGGCTGCCGCGATCGAGGGCTCCATGACGTTTGCTCCGGTCTGCGCCGCTTCGCGCAGTGCAGACAGCGCAGCCGCGACGGCTGCATCGTCGCGATCGGTGCGCCATTCATTGAGGCGGTCGATCTGTTCCTGCTCAACGGCCGGGTCAACGACCATGATGCCGCCATCGTCGGTTTGCAGTGGCGAGGGTTCGCCTTCGATCCACTTGTTTACGCCAACGACAACGGTTTCATTCCGCTCGATTCGATTTAGGCGTTCCGCATTCGAATCGACCAGGCGGGATTTCATGTACTCGATAGAGGCAACCGCGCCACCCATGGAATCCAGGTTGGCCAGTTCGGCGCGCGCGCCCTCTTTCAGTTCTTCAACCTTGGCGTCCACGGCCGGGTTGCCGTCGAACAAGTCGCCGTATTCCAAAAGGTCGGTTTCATAGGCCAGAATCTGCTGCATCCGCATGGACCATTGCTGATCCCATGGGCGCGGCAAACCGAGCGCTTCATTCCATGCAGGCAACTGCACCGCACGTGCGCGTGCTTTTTTCGACAAAGTAACAGCCAGCATTTCGATCAGGATGCGATAGACGTTGTTCTCCGGCTGCTGCTCGGTCAGGCCCAGCGAGTTGACCTGAACGCCATAGCGGAACCGGCGGAACTTTGGGTCCTCGACGCCGTAGCGTTCTTGCAGGATTTCGTCCCAAAGGTCGACAAAGGCGCGCATTTTGCACATTTCGGTGACAAACCGGATGCCTGCGTTCACAAAAAACGAAATCCGCCCGCAGAGCGCCGGAAAATCCTCGGCAGGGACACGGGGGCGCAGCTCGTCCAGCACAGCGATGGCGGTGGCCAGCGCATAAGCCAGTTCCTGTTCCGGTGTCGCGCCAGCCTCTTGCAGGTGATAGGAACACACGTTCATCGGGTTCCATTTCGGCACGTTAGTATAGCAATACTCGGCCACGTCCGCGATCATCTTCAGCGACGGCTTCGGCGGGCAGACATAGGTGCCGCGGCTCAGGTACTCCTTGATCAGGTCGTTCTGAACAGTGCCCTGCAGTTTGGAGACATCCGCGCCTTGTTCCTCTGCCACGGCGATATAAAGGGCAAGCAGCCAAGGGGCTGTCGCGTTGATCGTCATCGACGTGTTCATCTGTTCCAGAGGAATCTCGTCAAACAGCACCCGCATGTCGCCCAGATGGCAAACTGGCACGCCCACTTTGCCGACCTCACCGCGCGCCAGTGTGTGATCGCTGTCATATCCGGTCTGAGTCGGCAGATCGAACGCCACGGAAAGACCCGTCTGACCCTTTGCGAGGTTCCCGCGATAAAGTGCATTCGACGCTTTGGCGGTTGAATGACCGGCATAGGTTCGGATGAGCCAGGGGCGATCTTTCTGCGTCTGCGTCATAGCTGGGCCTCATGAGTTGAGTGGGCAACAAAATTACGTTCTCGGCCTCTAAAGCGCAATTTTCGGGATATGTCAATTCGCTGCGTCGCGGCATATCTGGTTCTTCAGATTGTAGCCCATTCTATTTGGTGGCAGGGTGCGTGCATGACTCAGACCGTGGAACTTCCGCTTTGGCTGTTTTTGCTGATCGTGGTGTTTGCCATGGTCACTCTGGCTTCGCATTTTCTTTTTCCATCAGTGCGGTGGTTCTTTCGACGCCGCCTGGAACGGGCCGTCAAACAATTGAACACTCGGCTGCAGCGGCCGATACAACCATTCAAACTGGCGCACCGTCACGACATGATCCAGCGCCTGATTTATGACCCGCAAGTGGGCCAGGCGGTTCAAGAGCATGCGCGCGAAACAGGGGTCCCCGAGGCGGTGGCGTTCGAGATGGCCCGGCGTTACGCGCGCGAGATTGTCCCCTCGTTCTCGGCCGTTGCCTATTTCAGTTTTGCGATCCGCGTAGCCCGGTTGTTGAGCAATGCGTTCTATCATGTGCGACTCAGCTATCAGGACGAAAGCGCGGTCAAGAACATTGATCCGGATGCAACGGTTGTCTTTGTCATGAACCATCGCAGCAACATGGACTACGTGTTGGTCACGTATCTTGCCGCGGAACAGTCCGCCTTGTCATATGCGGTGGGCGAGTGGGCCCGTGTCTGGCCACTGAGCCGGTTGATCCGTGCGATGGGGGCATACTTTATCCGCCGCAGGTCGGGCAGCGATTTGTACCGGCAGGTTCTGTCCTGTTATGTGCGCCATGCAACCGAAGCCGGCGTCACTCAGGCCATGTTTCCCGAAGGCGGGTTGAGCCTGACGGGTGGTTTGGGGCGCCCGAAGCTTGGGCTGCTCAAGTACATAATCGACGGAACCACGGAAGACGGGCGCGACGTGGTGTTCGTGCCGGTGGCGCTGAATTATGACCGGGTGTTGGAAGATACGATCCTGACTCGGGCTGCGCTTGGCAATGAGCGCCGGTTTCGCGCCAGAATCGGCGTGATCACCCGGTGGATTCTCAAACAGATTTGGCGGCGCGTTATTGGCCGTTACAAGCGTTTCGGCTTGGCGTCTGTCAGATATGGCGAGCCAATTTCGCTGCAAGCATTTCGCGCGACACATAAGCGCGATTTGATGACCGATTTGGCGCGAGACCTGATGGCGCGGATCAGTGATGCAATCCCACTGGTTCCGGCACCCGCTGCGTGTTGGCTGGTACGAGAGCACGGAGAAATGGCCGAGGCCGACGCCATAGAACTGATTACCGATCTCATGCGACGCAACGGAATTTCAGACGACGAAAATCGAACCTCAATCAAGGATGCCATCGACCAACTGGTCGAAAGACGGATACTCAAGCGAAATGCCGGGAAAATTTCTCAATCCGGCCAAAGGGTTGATCTGTTGCAGTACTACGCGGCCTCGGCCCCGCTGAGTTCAGGTGGGGATGATGCTGCGACCGCAAAGGAAATTTCTGCATCCGCTGGGTCATAAAATTACAAAATAGCGCCAAAATCTATTGCATTATTTCCCGAAGGCCAATATTCCATCGGTTAATGCAAGCGATTCTGCATCGCGGCAATGGTTTTGAATAAAGGAGGCCAACATGGCTCTGGACACCGACAGCGGCATCGCGTCGTACGAGGCACCGGAAAAAGACCTCTATGAGATGGGTGAAATTCCCCCGATGGGATATGTCCCGAAACAAATGTATGCATGGGCCATCCGCAAGGAACGCCACGGCGAACCAAACACGGCCATGCAGCTGGAAGTGGTTGATGTCCCGAAACTGGACAGCCATGAGGTTCTGGTTCTCGTGATGGCGGCCGGCGTCAACTACAATGGCGTCTGGGCCTCGCTGGGCAAACCGATCAGCCCGTTTGATGGCCATGGTCAGCCTTTCCACATCGCCGGTTCCGATGCCTCGGGTATCGTTTGGGCTGTTGGCGACAAGGTGAAGCGCTGGAAAGTCGGCGACGAAGTTGTAATCCACTGCAACCAGGATGACGGCGACGATGAAGCCTGTAACGGCGGCGACCCGATGTACTCGGATTCGCAGCGTATCTGGGGTTACGAAACCCCCGACGGTTCGTTCGCGCAGTTCACCAATGTTCAGGCACAGCAGCTGATGCCGCGCCCCAAGCACCTGACCTGGGAAGAAAGCGCCTGCTACACGCTGACGCTGGCGACTGCGTACCGCATGTTGTTCGGCCACGAGCCGCACGATCTGAAGCCGGGCCAGAACGTTCTGGTTTGGGGCGCATCGGGTGGTCTGGGTTCCTATGCGATCCAGCTGATCAACACCGCGGGCGCGAATGCGATCGGCGTGATCTCGGATGAAAGCAAGCGTGACTTTGTCATGGGCCTGGGCGCCAAGGGCGTTCTGAACCGCAAAGACTTCAACTGCTGGGGTCAGTTGCCCACGGTGAACACGCCGGAATATGCCGAGTGGTTCAAAGAAGCGCGTAAGTTCGGCAAAGCCATCTGGGATATCACCGGTAAAGGCGTGAACGTCGACATGGTATTCGAGCACCCTGGCGAAAGCACCTTCCCGGTTTCGACCTTCGTTGTAAAAAAAGGCGGTATGGTTGTGATCTGCGCTGGTACCACCGGCTACAACCTGACCTTTGACGTGCGTTACATGTGGATGCACCAGAAGCGCCTGCAGGGTTCGCACTTTGCGCACCTCAAGCAAGCTTCGGCGGCAAACCAGCTGATGGTTGAGCGTCGTCTGGACCCGTGCATGTCCGAAGTGTTCACCTGGCAGGATCTGCCCGAAGCGCATATGAAGATGATGCGTAACGAACATAAACCGGGCAACATGTCAGTTCTGGTACAGGCACCGCAGACTGGAATGCGCACATTGGAAGAGGTTCTGGCCGCGCGCGGCTAATCAATTCCTAATTTTTTTTCGAGATCGCCCGCGAATCGCGTTACCGGTTCGTGGGCGATCCTATTTTAAGTATAAATTTAGCATTTTCAGCATGTTATCTCAGGCGCCCTCACTGTTTTTGGGGAGTAGAAACCAGTGAATAGGCCAAAAAAACCCTTACATGCTATGGTTGTGTTAACCCTTCGTTAACCATTTCGGAGAGACGCTGATGGCGCAAAATGAGTGGATACTGGACGTTCTGTCGGACCTCAGCGCCTTTGCTGTTGAAAACGGTTTGACCGCGTTGGCCGAGCAGTTGGATGATACCAAGCTGATCGCCGCAGCCGAGATCACGTCCAGAAAGAATGAGGTTCGGGCGCCCGCGGATGGGAACAAAACTCGATATGAGCCAGGTTCTGGAGGACTTGGAAAACACCAGCACGCTTGATCAGCTAAGCGATGTTGCCATTCGTCTGCGGGACAGGCTGCAAATCGAACACCTCATTTACCATTGGGTTGACGGGGCCGGTGATCAATACGGCTATACCACCTATCCCGACACTTGGGCGGAACGATACCTCGAACGAAACTACCACAGGATTGATCCGGTTATTCTGGGCTGTTTCCAGCGGTTTCACCCGGTGGATTGGAAGACGCTGGATTGGTCGGGCAAAGTTGCCAAGACGTTTCTGAAAGATGCTTTGGAACACGGGGTCGGAAATCAAGGTTACTCGATTCCGATCCGCGGCCCGAATGGTCAGTTCGCCTTATTCACGGTGAATCATACCTGCAACGATGAAGCATGGCAGAGTTTCATCGAAACACATGGGCGCGAGCTGATCCTGATTGCACATTACTTCAACCGTAAGGCATTGGAATTCGAAAGTGACCGCCAACCCGAATCCTCACGGGGATTGTCCCCGCGTGAAGTGGATGCCATAACCTTGCTCGCCCTGGGTTACAGCCGGGCGCAAGTCGCTCATTCGCTGTCGATCTCTGAGCATACCCTGCGGGTATATATCGAGAGTGCTCGCGCCAAGCTCGGGGCGCAAAATACGACCCACGCCATCGCCACGGCGTTAAGCCGAGGGTTAATAGTGGTTTAAGGCACGCGCGCCCTCCGAACGGGAAATTAACCACAACTTTGTACCCCCTTCGTTCTTGCACAGGACGACAAGGGGAAAAGTCATGTTGCGCTATGTTTATGCGGACGAATTGCACAAATTTCCGAAATTGGCCGAAGGGATGTTCCGGGACCGCGCCGACCAGTTCAAAACGCGGCTGGGTTGGGACGTTCACGTGAACGAAAAAGGAGAGGAGCGGGATCAATACGATGACCTGAACCCGCTGTATGTCATTTGGGAGGAAACGGATGGCAGCCACGGAGGCTCTATGCGGGTGCTGCCGACGACGGGTCCAGTTATGATTAACGAGGTCTTTGGTCATCTGAACGGGGGCAGCCCAATTTGCAGCCCGTTGATCTGGGAAGTGACCCGCTTTTGCCTGTCACGCACCGCAAGCCCCCATACCGCCGGGGCCATTATGCTTAGCGGCGGTGAAATGATGGAAGGGTTCGGTCTGACCCACATCGCGGGTGTATTCGATGCACGCATGATTCGGATCTACCGTCTGATCGGGTCGTCTCCGAAAGTGCTGGGCACGCAAGGGGCAGGGCGCGATCAGATCTCTGTCGGGCTGTGGCCTTATTCGGCGGATGACTGCAATCGGGTGGCTGAGCGTGCCGGGATCCCGCGCGAATTGTCACGGCTGTGGTTCAAGACGGCGTTTGGTGTCGGCAGGCAGCATCGGTTTGCCATGACGGCCTGACCGCGCGAAAACCGAAATCCGTATCTGGCGATAGACGGCGCGGCCTTGTAGGGTCGCGCCATGTCTTTGCCCCCCGTGACCTTTTCCGACGACCAGGCCGCCGCTTATGACAACATCTCAGAGATGTTGAAGTCCGCAGGCGTTGACCTTGATGATGATGCCCTGCTGAAACTGCCGGGGGCTGGTAAGTCCGGTGTGATGGCAGTGATCGGTAAGGCGGGGTCTGGTAAAACTCTGTTGCTGGCCGAACTTTACAAAGCCCTGGCTGAGACCGGCGTTCAGATTGTGTCCGGGGACTTTGAAAGCCGCAAAGCCAAAGAGAAACGCAGCCTCGCCATCCTTGCCCCTACCAACAAGGCCGCCAGCGTTTTGCGGCTGCGCGGGGTTCCGGCGACGACGATTCACCGCATTCTCTATACGCCCGTCTACGACCCGGAGTACGAGCGGATCGCGGAATGGCTGGCAGGCAATGATGAGCGGCCGGAGATCGAAGGTCTGACCGATGAAGCGCTGGATCGCGCGGCGGCGTTTTATGAGAACAACAAATCCATTCCCGGTGCTTTGGCGGCAGCTGGCCTGCGTGGATCCGATTTCATCACCGGCTGGAAACGACGGGACGAACCGCTGGATATTGGGTTTGTGGACGAGGCTTCGATGTTGGATGATCGCCAGTTCGAAGATCTGCAAGAGATTTTCCCGACGCTGCTGCTGTTTGGTGACCCTGCGCAGCTGGCTCCGGTCAATCAGTCGGGCAGCATGGTGTTTGAAAGCTTACCGGAACCGCGCAAGCAGATCCTGCACCGCGTCCACCGGCAGGAGGCAGACAACCCCATTCTGGACCTCGCACATGCGTTGGCTGATCCTCAGATGGGGTTCGAGGATTTCGAACGTCTGATCGAACAGACTGCCCGGCAGGACGATCGGGTTGTCTGGGGCCAACGGGTCGAAGTTGACCTAATGGCCCGAAGCCCGGTTCTTGTCTGGCGCAACGCGACGCGCATTCGGTTGATTCAGGCCTTCCGAAACGTGCACAGCGCACCCGATACCGAACTGCTGGAGGGCGAGCCGCTGATTTGCGACGGCATCGAACTGCCTTTGAAACACCGCAAAAAGCGACTGGACCTTGAGGCGCGTGGGCTCATAAAGGGGGCTCAGGTCATCTATCTGGGGCCGGGCCGCAAACCGGGATTTTCACGGTTGCATGTGATGGGGGCCGAAGACCCTCAGGTCAGCGCCGCATCCATCGTCAAGATCGAAAAACCGGACGAGGAAGAGCCCTTCATTCCCTTTGCTGCCCGAATGGGGGCCACTTTCCTGCACGGTGCGGCGGTCACCATTCACAAGGCGCAGGGGTCGCAATGGGATACGGTGCAAGTCTTTGCCCCGGACATCTACGCCGCAGCCCGCATGGGCCGCACAGAAGCCGGGCAGCCGCTCTGGAAGCGTCTGGCCTATGTGGCCATCACACGTGCCCAGGAGCGACTGATCTGGGTGGTGCGCAACCGCCTGGCCAAGCCGACCTATCCGCTGCGTGTGGATGATTTGCGCGCGGTGCCGGCGGCATCGCTGACATTGGAGGCAGAAGAAACATGACATCCATAATCGTGACTGGCGCAAGTTCGGGTATTGGACGGGCTACGGCAGAGTTGTTTCTGGACGAAGGGTGGACTGTTGGCCTTCTGGCGCGCTCAGCCGATACGTTGAACAAAATGGCCGAGGGGCAATCCAACGCGATACCCTTGATCGCGGATGTGACCGATGCCGATGCGGTCGCGACTGCCTTCAGTGCCTTTCAGGAAAAGGCTGGCAATCTGGAAATTCTTTTCAACAACGCCGGAATTTTCGCGCCGGGCGGCACGATAGACCAGATCGCACTGGACGATTGGTATCAGAGCGTCAACGTCAACCTGAACGGTATGTTCCTGTGTGCCCGCGAGGCTTTTCGGATCATGCGCCATCAGTCACCGCAAGGCGGGCGTATCATCAACAACGGCTCGATTGCCGCGCATGTGCCACGCCCGAACTCGGTGCACTACTCGGCGACCAAACACGCGATAACGGGCCTGACCCGCAGCTTGTCCCTTGACGGACGCGCGTTTGGCATTGCCTGCGGGCAGATCGACATCGGCAATGCGCGCACGCAGATGGTCCAGGGGCTGGTCGACGCGGCCATTGCCGATGGGCAAGAGCCCGACCCGACAATGGCCGTGGAAGACGCAGCGCGGTCGGTTCTGCACATGGCTAACTTGCCGCCGGAGGCCAATGTTCAGTTTATGACCGTGATGGCCACGACGATGCCCTATATCGGCCGCGGGTAGCGATCAGTTACTCGCGCAGCAACCGGAACGCAGTCGACGCGCCCCAACCAGCCGCGATGGCAATGACCAGAGACATCAGGCCATACCAGACCGGTTGCTGGCGGGACATGTTGTACAAAAACCGCTCGAGCCCCACTTTGCGGACATCGATGGTGGTTTCGAATTGCGAAACGACCTCACCGTCCCGGGTCAGGAAGATACGCGCCGCATACTCCCCTTCGGTCAGGTCCGCCGGCATCTCAATCGATGTGCGAAACAGGGTCTGTTCATCGACGGCCACGGTGTCTTCGCGAATGGAATACAGACCTTCGTCTTCGCGAATGCGAACCACGGCGTCTGCAAAATCCTGCGCCCCGCGAATGTTCATCGCTGCACCAACAGATCGGATGGCCCGTTCGATGGAAATGCGATAGCGGAGGTCTTCGGTATCCGACAGGATTTCATTCAAAGGCGCGCTTGTCGCAACTGCGTAGAAACTGGGGGCCAAGTCGACCAGAACACTGTCCGTATTGACCCAGATGCCAAGCTTACGCTCTTTTCGCCTAACGGTGATCGGGCTGGATGGGCCGGCCACTGCCACGATCACTTCAAGAGGCGGTCCGGGCGGAATGGGCGCTTCGCGTTTGACAGCGCCAAAGACCAGAATCTCAGAACCGTCGAAATTGGCCGTAATCGCCACGCGATCCTGGCTGAGGCCAAGCACGACCTCTTCGTCAACGGCAAGTGCTGGGCTGGCGCAAAAAGCAAGCAAAACAAGCAAGCGTTTCAGCATGATCAGTGCCCTCCGCCAGTGCCAAGCGAGTAAAGCTCGGACGGTTCAAGCAAAAGATCCAATGCCAGTTTCCCGCACACGGCCAAAACAAGCGCGGCCAGCAACACGCGCAACTGTTCGGCAGGCATACGCGCACCGATCACTGTTCCGATCTGTGCGCCGACAACGCCGCCAACCAGCAGTAGTACAGCCAGAACGACATCGACCGTATAGTTCGTGGTTGCGTGCAGCATGGTGGTAAAGCCGGTGACAAAGATGATCTGGAACAGGGACGTGCCAACAACAACCTTGGTCGGCATTCCCAAAAGGTAGATCATCGCGGGGACCATGATGAAACCGCCGCCAACGCCCATGATCGCCGACAATACACCAACGAACAGGCCGACCAATGCCGGTGGAATGACCGAAATATACAGGCCCGACGTCCGAAAACGCATCTTGAACGGCATCGCGTGCACCCAGCCGCGCTGACGACGTTTTGGCGGTGCAGATACACCTTTCTTGGATTTGCGCAGGGCGTTCAGGCTTTCGATGAACATCAAGCCGCCGACAACACCAAGGAATACGACGTAGCACAACGTGACAAGCAGATCGACCTGCCCAAGGCTTTTGAGATAGTTGAATATCACCACCCCAAGCGCAGCCCCGGTTAAGCCCCCTATCAATAAGACCGTCCCCATTTTCAGGTCCACCGTCTTTCGTCGGAAGTGGGCCAGAACCCCCGAGAACGAAGATGCAACGATCTGGTTGGCTTCGGTAGCAACAGCGACGGCTGGTGGAATGCCGATGAAGAACAGCAGGGGGGTCATCAGGAACCCTCCGCCGACACCGAACATGCCCGAAAGAATGCCGACCATCCCCCCAAGCCCCAAAAGCAGGAAGGCGTTGACTGAGACTTCGGCGATAGGAAGGTAAATTTGCATATCGAGCTACTGGATGAGGCTCGGCCCATCACGATGAGTGACGTGGTCCGCCCCAAGGCAAAGTGGTGTAGATTTAATGCGACGTGCGGTGGTGAAGCCCCGCGGCCACATGGCGAATATCGGTGCGCTGGGCGCAGTGCCAGCCGCTTGATAAGGCTGGAAAACCTGGATTGCCCCACTTTTGAGGCGCATATGCGGTCCCCTCAGCCCGGTTAGGGCTGGGTCCGAGTCGTGGTTTATAAAGGGAAGCACATGCATACCCCTTTAGAACGGTTGCGGCATGCAAAATCAACTCTGCATGCCGCTCTGCAGCGAACAGGACTGAACTGAGTCCGAAACTGGACTTATCAGCGTTCTTTTACATAGGGTTCGCCACCGGCCCGCGGAGGGATGGCCTTGCCAACGAAGCCGGCCAGAATGACGACCGTCAGGATGTAGGGCAGGGCGTCCATAACCTGTACCGGGATGACTACGCCGCCCAGATCGATGTTCTGGAACCGCAGTGCAATCGCCTGTAGCAAACCGAACAGCAGGCAGGCACCCATGGCATGCCACGGCCGCCATTTCGCAAAGATCAGCGCGGCCAGCGCGATGAAACCACGACCAGCGGTCATGTCCTTGACGAACCCGGCTTGCAGCGCGGTGGCCAGGTAGGCACCGGCGATACCGCACAAGACGCCACAGATAGCGACGGCGGCATAGCGCAGACCAACGACCGATACACCTGCCGTGTCGACCGCGGCCGGGTTTTCACCCACGGCGCGCAAACGCAGGCCAAATCGGGTCCGGAACAAAATCCACCAGGTCGCTGGGACCATCAGGAATGCGACATAGACCAGAATCGAATGCCCCGAGAGCAATTCGGAGTAAATCGGCCCGAAGATCGGCACGCCGCTCAGGGATTCGGCAAAGGGAAACTCGATTGGAACGAAGCGCCCGCCTCCGAACAGGGATGGCGTGCGGCCACCTTGCTGGAACCAGCTTTGAGCGACCAGAACAGTCATACCCGCCGCAAGGAAGTTGATCGCGACCCCCGAAATCAACTGGTTGCCCCGGAAGGTAATCGAGGCCAGCCCATGTAGCCCGGAAAGGACCAGTGAGGACGCAATCCCTGCCAGAAGACCCAGCCAAACTGAGCCGGTCACTGCTGCGACTGCGGCCGAAAAGAAGGCCGCCATCAGCATCTTGCCCTCAAGGCCGATGTCGAAAATGCCTGCGCGTTCCGAATAGAGACCTGCCAGACAGGCCAACAGCAGAGGTGTTGCCAGACGGATGGTCGAATCGAGGACCTGGATAAGCGTTATGAAGAACTCCATCACTTGGCTCCCTTCCGCATACCCAGGAACAGCTTTTCAAGCGGCATCCGGACCATGTTATCCAGCGCTCCTGTGAAGAGGATGACCAGCGCCTGAATGACGACGATCAATTCGCGTGGGATCGACGTCCACAAAGCCAGTTCGGCGCCGCCTTGATAAAGGAACCCGAACAGGATCGCGGCTAGGAACACACCGAACGGATGCGAACGGCCCATCAAAGCCACCGCAATCCCGATGAAACCCGCACCTTCCGTCGAGTTGAGAACCAGTCGTTCCGCCTCACCCATCACGTTGTTGATGGCCATCAGGCCTGCCAGCGCGCCCGAGATCAGCATGGCGATGATGGTGATACGCACGGGCGAAATCCCGGCATAGACCGCACCGGTTTCCGAATGCCCATAGGCCCGGATTTCATAACCCAGCCGGGTCCGCCAGATCAGAGCCCAAACTACGACGCACGCAAGCAGCGCCACAAAGAACGAGATATTCGCCGGTGCCCCACGGAAGACCACATTCTCGGCGGTCGAGAACATTGACTGGAAGGTCGGCAAGTGCACCGTTTCCGAGAAGCGGGCTGTTGCCGGGTCTTGCGAGCCTTGCGGGCGCATCACATTTACCAGCATGTAGTTCAGGAAGGCCGCGGCGATGAAGTTGAACATGATCGTGGTGATCACAATATGGCTGCCGCGTTTGGCCTGCAGATAGGCCGGGATCGCGGCCCACGCGGCCCCGAACAGCATGGATGCCGCACAGGCGGCCAGCAGGGCAATGCTCCAATGCGGCCAGGGTACATAAAGACAGACCATGGCAACACCAAGACCGCCCAGCATCGCCTGACCTTCGCCACCGATGTTGAACAGGCGGGCGTGGAAGGCAACGGCAACGGCCAATCCGGTGAACATGAAGTTGGTCGCGTAGTAGAGCGTATAGCCCCAGCCATAGGTCGACCCCAGCGCGCCCGTGACCATCAGGTTCACGGCCTCGACCGGGTTTTCGCCGATGGCGAGGATCACCAGCGCAGAAAGAATAGCGGCCAAAAGCAGACTGATCAGCGGGATCAGAACGACGTCGGCCCATTTGGGCATTTTTTCCATGTTACGCGGCCTCTCCCGCAACACCGGCCATCAGCAGGCCCAGTTCTTTTTCATCTGTTTCATGGGGCAGACGCTCACCCATGATATGTCCGTCAAACATCACCGCGATCCGGTCAGACAGCGAGAAGATCTCTTCCAACTCGACCGAGACCAGCAAGATTGCCTTGCCTTGGTCACGCAGGGCAACGATCTGTTTGTGAATGAACTCGATCGCACCGATGTCCACGCCGCGCGTCGGTTGGCCGACCAGCAGCAGGTCCGGATTACGCTCGATCTCGCGGGCGACCACGATCTTCTGCTGGTTGCCGCCGGAAAAGTTCTTGGCGGCCAGCCAGCCATCTGGCGGACGGACGTCGAATTTTTCGATCTTGCGCTCGGTGTCGGCGCGCAGAGCAGCGTTATCCATGAAGATGCCGCGCTTATAAGCTGGGTCCCGGTGATAGCCAAAGGCCACGTTCTCCCAGGCATGGAAGTCCATGATCAGGCCTTCGCGCTGCCGATCTTCCGGCACGTGCGCGATATGCTGAGCACGCCGGGCCTGACCGTCAGAGCCGTGACCGCTGAGGGCCAGCGGCTCGCCGTTCAATTTGATCGAACCAAGACCGGTACGCATCCCGCCCAGAACTTCCAGCAACTCGGATTGGCCGTTACCGGCCACACCCGCGATGCCGACGATTTCGCCTGCGCGCACGGTAAGATCGATGCCTTTGACACGCTCGACACCGGCCTCGTCGATGACGCGCAGGTTCTCGATTTCCAGAATGGGTTTGCCGGGCTGCGCAGGGACTTTGTCCACCTGTAGCAAGACCTTGCGGCCAACCATCAGCTCGGCCAGTTCCTGCGGGTTGGTTTCTGCCGTCTTGACGGTCGCCGTCATCTGACCGCGGCGCATCACCGACACGGTGTCGGTGTATTCCATAATCTCGCGCAGCTTGTGCGTGATCAGGATGATTGTCTTTCCTTCGCTGCGCAAACGGTCAAGAATCCGGAACAGCTGATCCGCCTCGGCTGGTGTCAGAACGCCGGTGGGCTCGTCCAGAATCAGGATCTCGGCCCGCCGATACAGCGCCTTGAGGATTTCGACACGCTGCTGCATGCCAACGCCAATTTCATCGATGCGCTTGTCGGGGTCCACGAACAGCTCGTACTCCTCTTCCAGCGCCTTCAGTTCCTTGCGGGCTTTGGCCAGAGACGGGGCCAAAAGCCCGCCATCCTCGGCGCCCAGAACGATGTTTTCCAGAACGGTGAAATTCTCAACAAGCTTGAAGTGCTGGAACACCATCCCGATGCCTGCGGCAATTGCCGCCTGACTGTCCGGGATGTCGGTTTTTGTGCCGTTGATCCAGATTTCGCCTTTGTCGGCTTTGTAAAAGCCGTAGAGAATGCTCATCAGCGTGGACTTGCCCGCACCGTTTTCTCCGATGATCCCATGGATCGTACCGGGGGCGACGCTGATGGAAATGTCTTTGTTGGCCTGAACCGGCCCAAAGGCTTTGGAAATCCCTTTGAGCTCAATGGCGGGGACGGTCATATCTTGCCCTCAATTGCCGAAGGGCCGCCGGCGCAGTATTTGCGCTTCATGCGGCAGAGTGGAAGTGGGATGGAGGCCGCCCCCCATCCCACGCGATATCAGAACTGCAGTGCCGGGCAGCTGTCGTTCTCGTAGTAGCTGACGACAGAGATGTCCCCATCGATGATGCCACGGCGGGCAGCTTCAACAGCGTCCGCCATTTGGGGGTCAACCAGCTCGCGGTTGTTGTCGTCGATTGCAACGCCAACTCCGTCTTCTGCCAGGCCCATGGCGAATACGCCGGTTTCAAGACCTTCACCTGCTTTCATCGCGTCATAAACTGCGACATCCACACGCTTAAGCATCGAGGTCAGAACCTTGCCCGGGTGCAGGTGGTTCTGGTTGCTGTCCACGCCGATCGACAGGATGCCTTCGTCAGCTGCGGTTTGCAAAACGCCAACGCCGGTGCCGCCAGCGGCTGCATAAATCACGTCAGCGCCCTGGCTGATCTGGGCCTTGGTCAGTTCCGAACCTTTTACCGGGTCGTTCCAGGCGGCCGGAGTGGTGCCGGTCATGTTGGCAACAACATTGACGTCCGGGTTCACAGCCTTCGCGCCTTGCGCATAGCCGCAGCCAAAGTGACGGATCAGCGGGATGTCCATGCCACCGATGAAACCAACAGTGCCCGACTCGGACGCCATCGCGGCCATCATGCCAACCAGATACGAGCCTTCATGCTCGGCAAAGCTGACCTGACGGATGTTCGGCGCGTCCAGCCAGTTCACGTCAACCGCGACGAACTTTGTGTCCGGATAGTCACCTGCAACCGCGGACAGCGGATCGGCCATTGCGAAACCCATGGTGATGATCGGGTTGGCGCCAGCCTCGGCAAAGCGGCGCAGGGCCTGCTCGCGCTGTGCTTCGGACTGAAGTTCGATCTCACGGTAGGTGCCGCCAGTTTCATCGGCCCAACGCTGCGCGCCGTTATGCGCGGCTTCGTTGAACGACTTGTCGAACTTGCCACCAAGGTCAAAGATCAGGGCCGGTTCGGCCAAGGCTGCACCTGCGGTCAGTGCGACAGCGGCGGCGGCGCCCATCAAAGATTTCATCAGGGTCATTTCATACTCCCGTTTGTTATTGTCGGTCGGGGCCAAGATAGCCCCGTTCACCCACTGTGAGCGAGCATAACTGTTGTGATGGCGGGAATTAAGGCCGTTTGCAACCGCCGTGGTCAACAGAATTTTGACCAACTGGTCGAAAAAACACGCGGCGGTAGGTCACTCCAGCGGCAAATCCATCAAAATCGCATCAATTTTCTGATTGTTTCCGCGAAGATAATAGCCCTTGCGCGATCCACAGGACCGGTATCCGAAGCGGGTGTACAAGGCAATCGCGGGCAGGTTGTCTGCCGCGACGTCCAGAAAGGAGCGGGTCGCACCAAGGGCCTTCGCTTGCGAATGCCACTCCTGCATCCGCTTACTGGCCAATCCCTGCCGCTGAGCATCGGGATGTGTGGCGATCGTCAGCAACTCCGCCTCATCGGCGATGACCTGAAACAGCGCGAAAGATTTAGCGTTGCCAACGACATGCGTGAATCTGTTGCTCAGAAGATCGGCGAACTCTTCCGCAGTCCAAGGGCGCGATCGAGTGAACGCCGCTGCGTGGGTTTCGGCAAGGTTCTGAGGTGTCATCCGTCGAGCAAAACAGGGGGGGTGTCTTTGGACGGCGCGGCGTCGGCCGGACGGACATAGAGCGGCGCAGGCCGCTCGGGCGAGGTTTGCCACCTCTGCGCGGCGATCCGGGCGATGGCTCGAACCTGCGCATCCGGGTCATCGTTCAGGATCAGGGTTCCGAGTGATTCTGCCTCGGCCTGTGGCATCAAGGCCGGGCCCTGGTTGGGAAACGTGACGTAAACCTGCTCGCGCGGAGCACGGATTGCAGGCAACGCATCCGCAGTATCCAAGGCCAGAGCATCGAAACCGGACACGCCCACAGCTGGAATTCCCAGGCCCAGAGCCAGCCCGCGTGCTGTGGAAACAGAGATCCGGATGCCCGTAAAGTTGCCGGGGCCGATGCCAACACCGACTGCAGACAAGTCACGCCAAGTACATCCTGCTTCGGTCAGCACCTCTTCCAACAAAGGCATCAGACGCTCGGCCTGACCGCGCGACATGGATTCGACGCGGGACGAGAGAATCTGGTCGCCGCGCAGCAAAGCGGCCGCGCAATGCGCGGCCGATGTGTCAATCGCCAGAATGATCGGGTTAGACGGCAACGGGGCGAACCTCGGTCACCTCTGGGATGTAATGACGCAGCAGGTTTTCGATGCCCATCTTGAGCGTCAGGGTCGAAGACGGGCAGCCTGCGCAGGCCCCCTGCATGTGCAGGTAAACGATGCCCCGGTCAAAACCGTGGAATGTGATGTCACCGCCATCCTGCGCAACGGCCGGCCGGACGCGGCTGTCCAGCAAGTCCTTGATCTGGTTGACAACCTCTGCATCTTCGCCTGTGTGTTCGGCATGACCCGACGCGGCGTTAGCGTCCGCGCCGATAACCGGTTGGCCGGACTGGTAATGCTCCATCACGGCGCCAAGGATTGCGGGTTTGATGTGATCCCACTGTACGTCGTCCGATTTGGTGACGGTTACGAAGTCATTGCCGAGGAAAACACCAGTTACCCCGTTGACGGCAAAAATCCGTTTGGCCAGCGGCGATTTCTCACCTGCCTCAGCCGATGGGAAATCCGCAGTACCAGCTTCCAGCACCGGCTGGCCGGGCAGGAATTTCAGTGTCGCGGGGTTCGGCGTGGATTCGGTCTGGATGAACATGTCACGGCTCCGTTTTAGTTGTACCTGATATGCGGGTCCGGGCCTGATAAGTCAAGATTTGGAACGGTTCTAAATTCCAGCAGCCAGTTCGAGGGCATCGTCCAACCGGTCGTCTCCCCAAAACAGCTCATCTCCGACTAGAAAAGTGGGTGCTCCGAACAGGTCTTTGGCCTGAGCGGTTTTGGTCTGTTCAATCAAGGCGGACTTGATCTCGGGGTCTTTGGTTTTGCCCATCAGGCTTTCTGGCAAACCGGCGGTGCTTAGACATTCACGCAGGACTGAATCGTCCGAAACATCCTGACCATTCGCGAACTCCGCTGAGTAGACCGCGCGAACAAAACGGCCTTTTTGCTCCTGTTCTTCAATGGCCAGCGTCAGCCGAGCAGCTTTCAGGCCGTTTTGCGGGAATTGTTCGGGTCGGCGAAACACCAGGCCGCGCTGGGCCGTCAGGCGCTCCATGTCCCTCCACATATAGCGACCTTTGGCAGGGTAGATGTTGAACGGAGAGTTGTCCCACCCCTGCGCAGCGAAAATGGGGCCCAAAAGAAAGGGATGCCATTCCACCGCAACGTTCCGTCTTGCCGCAGCCTCCTCAATACGCATGGCGCTGAGATAAGAGTAAGTCGACGCGAATTCGAACCAGAACTGGATGCTGCGCTGCATGACCAAGCCTCAGGTGATGGCTTCCAGCTTTTCCTTGCTTAGATCCCCGGGCACAATTGTGATCGGAATCGGCAAGCTGCCCGAGTTTTTGGTCAGTTGCGTCACAAGAGGGCCAGGGCCTTTTTTGTCGATGCCCGCACCCAGAACAAGAACGCCGATATCCGGGTCGGACTGAACATGTTCGATGATCTGCGGAACGGGCTCACCCTCACGAATAGAAAGTTCCGGATCAACGTTCTGTTTGTCGCGCATCCATTTGGCAAAAACTTCGTAATGGGCGTGGATACGCTCGCGCGCTTCTTCTCGCATCACTTCGGCGACACCGATCCAGTGATTGAACTCATCCGGGGGGATGACCGAAAGGATCGTCACTCCACCACCAGTATGGGCTGCACGCATTGCCGCGAAACGCATCGCGTTCAGGCATTCACGACTGTCATCCAGAATGACTAGAAACTTACGCATGGGTGTCCTCGTGTATTTAGGGGGATCATGCCCGACCAGATGCGGGCTGGCAACACGGTGCGTGCCTACTGCGTGCTTGCAGCCCAATCCCAATACAGCTCGCGTGCGCGACGGGCAATCGGTCCGACCTGATATTGTGTGTCCTCAAGGGCAGTGACCGGGGTAATCTTGTTCATGTTGCCGGTCATAAACACCTCGTCCGCCTCGTGAAAATCTTCAAAGCTGAGGACGGCTTCGTGTACCGTCACGCCGTCGGCCCTCAGGTTTTTGATATGGCGCGCGCGGGTGATTCCCGCCAAGAATGTGCCGTTCGGAGTAGGTGTGAAAACCTCTCCGTCGCGGACCATGAAGATGTTTGCGGTGGCGGTTTCCGCAACGTGGCCCAGAGCGTCCGCGACCAGAGCATTCGAGAACCCTTTCGAGCGGGCCTCCCGCAGCATGCGCGCGTTGTTGGGGTAAAGGCATCCGGCTTTGGCGTTCACGACGGCTGATTCCAGAACCGGTCGGCGGAATCGGGTGGTAGTCAGTGTGACCGATGCCGTTTCAGGGGCCATCGGAATTTCTTCCAGACAGATGGCAAAGCCCGTGCTGTCCTGCTGAGGAACAATGGCTGTGGCATCGCCGTCGATTCCCCAATACATGGGCCGGATATAAACTGCCGAGCCTTTGGGATAGCTTTCCAGTCCTTCGCGGACGATCTCAACCATCTGCTCGGTTGTGACTGTCGGGGTCAGCATGAGCGCTTCGGCCGAGCGGTTAACCCGTTCGCAATGGGCCTCCAGATCAGGGGTCAGCCCGTCGAAGAATCGCGCCCCGTCAAAAACCGAGGATCCCAGCCAAGCGCCGTGATCCGCCGCCCGCATGATGGGGGCGTCCCCGTTGTGCCACTGACCATCGAAATAGGTGCGGATATTTTTGCCAACTGCCATGACGCCCTCCTTTGCCCTTGGGGCAACCTAGGAAGGCGTCACAGGAAGGTCCAGCGCAATCAGCCGTGTTTCGCGCCAACCATGCCCACGATTTCGTAGGTCTGTTGCAGGATCGGAGCGGCAATCGCGCGCGCTTTTTCCGCGCCTTGGGCAAGAATCCGGTCAATCTCGGCCTGTTCACCCATCAAACGGGCCATCTCGGTCGAGATCGGGGACAGTTTGGCAACGGCCAGTTCGGCCAGCATCGGTTTGAACTCACCGAACTGCTTACCGCCGACCTCGGCCAGTACCTGCTCCGCCGTCTGATCGCTGAGCGCGGCGTAGATATTGACCAGATTACGTGCCTCGGGGCGTTCGGACAGGCCGTCAACTTCGGACGGCAGGGCGTCGGGGTCGGTTTTTGCCTTGCGGATCTTCTTGGCGATTGCGTCGGCATCGTCGGTCATGTTGATCCGGGTCATGTCGGACGGATCCGAGGACGACATTTTCCGCGTACCATCGCGCAGGTTCATCACGCGCGGCGCAGGGCCGCCGATGACGGGTTCGGTCACCGGGAAGAAATCCACGCCGTAGTCATGGTTGAACTTGATCGCGATGTCGCGGGTCAGTTCCAGATGCTGTTTCTGATCCTCGCCCACCGGCACATGCGTCGCGTGGTAGGTCAGGATGTCTGCGGCCATCAGCGCCGGATAAGCAAACAGACCCAGCGAGGCGTTTTGCGCGTTTTTGCCCGCCTTGTCCTTGAACTGCGTCATCCGCTGCATCCAGCCCATGCGGGCGACGCAGTTGAAAATCCACGCCAGCTGCGTGTGTTCGGCCACCTGGCTTTGGTTGAAGAGGATGGACTTTTCAGGGTCCAGACCGGCGGCGATGAAACCCGCGCAAACCTCGCGGGTCTTTTCACGCAAGCGCGACGGGTCTTGCCAGACGGTTATCGCGTGCAGGTCGACCATGCAATAAATGGTCTCGTAGTCTTCGCCCTGCATATCCACAAAACGCTTCAGCGCACCCAGGTAGTTGCCAAGGTGCAGGTTTCCCGAAGGCTGGATGCCGGAAAACACGCGCGGCGTGAATTGAGTTTCGGTCATCGAAGGGAACTCCCGTCTGGAAAAATAAGCCCCCGTCGCTTACCCATGAGGTCAAGGGACGTCAACAGCCGCGAAAGGCCACCCCAATGAGCAGTGAGCATTATACACCAGCCGTGAACCCTCTGCCGCCCGTGGTGGTGGCGTTGGTGTTGTTCATCATGGGGATCGAATTGGCGTTTACGCTGGGCACACGCGGGCTGATCGGCGGGCCGACGGCAGTCGGGTGGAGGTTGGACGCGTTGCAGAACTATTCTTTTTCCCCGGACATTTTCCACTGGATGATCGAGAACGGGCGCTGGCCATTTGAGCATGTGATCCGCTTCGTGACCTACCCGTTTGTCTCGGGCAGCTTTACCCAGGCAGTGTTCGTCAGCGTCTTTGTTCTGGCCATGGGGAAAATGGTGGCCGAAGTGTTTGGCGGCTTTCAGATGCTGATCATTTTCGTTTTGTCCGGCGTCGGCGGAGCGTTGGTCTACGCGCTTCTGCTGAACCCGAACTATCCGCTGGTCGGAGGGTTTCCCCCGGTTTATGGCCTGATCGGCGCGTTTACATGGCTGTTGTGGCGCAAGCTGTCGCTTGTGGGTGAAAATCAGTCTCGCGCTTTCAGCCTGATTGCGGTTCTGATGGGGATACAGCTGTTGTTCGGGCTGTTGTTCGGCGGCACCTCCGACTGGGTCGCAGACCTCGGCGGTTTTGCCACCGGTTTTGGCTTGTCATTCTTCCTAGCGCCCGGTGGATGGGCACGGATCGTCAGACGTATCCGCCGCGACTGATCAGGACCGTCGCAAGGCCTTCCTAAAGTCAGACACCTCGAACGCTTTGAAGAGATGACCCAGCATGAAATAGGATGCAGCGGCGACGACGATCAGGGTAAACAGCGCAACATAGCGCCATCCGGGGAGCTGGAAGGTCCAGCCAAAAAGATAAATGGCCGCATAGAGTACGGCACCCATACCCAACGAAGCCGCAACGATACGCCATGCGCGTCGCTTGAACCGATCGTCAAATCGCGCCTCTTCGCCGAAACGTCGTGCTCCGATCGCCAATAGGGCGACCATGGCCCAGCCCGCCGCCGAAGCCGCAATTGCCGGGGCGATCCATCCCACCAGCGGATACAAACCAAAGGCCAGCCCGGCATTCACGACCATAGCAACCACGGCATAGCGAAAGGGCGACCGTGTGTCTTCGCGCGCAAAGAACAGAGGTTGTAGCAGCTTTTGCAGCATGAAAGCAGGCAGGCCAATACCGTAGACCGCCACCGCCAGAGCCGTGGCCGTCGTATCCTCGGCGCTGAATTGGCCGCGTTCGAACAGGACAGAAACCAAGGGTACGGGAATAATAAGGAAGGCCACAGTCGACGGCAGGGTCAGCAACAGTGTGAACTCCCCGGCGCGGGAGTATGCATTGCGAGCACCATCCTTATCATCGGCCCTGAGGCGGCGCGACAGATCAGGCAGCAGGACGATCCCCACCGCGATGCCGACAACGCCCAAAGGCAGCTGGTACAGACGGTCAGCAGCGAACAGCCAGCTAACGGCTTTTTCTGTCTTTGAGGCGACCAATTGGCCAACGACCAAATTGACTTGCGTAACACCCATCGCCAACGCTGCCGGCACGGCGATGCGAACCATGCGGCGCATTTCGGGGCTCAGTTTCGGCATGCCCGGTCGGATGCGGATGCCCGCACGTTCCGTCGCGACCCAAACCAGCGCCAGCTGCGCGATTCCGGCCAGTGGGATGACGGCGATCAGCCACCGGATCACCTCGCCACCGGATAGTGCACCTGCGATCAGGGCGGTGCAGGCAAAGATGTTCAGCAACACGGGTGCGGCAGCGGCGGCGGCAAATCGGCCCGTCGCGTTCAGAACGCCGGAAAACAGGGCCGCCAGCGACATGAACAGGATGTAGGGAAAAACCACATACCCGTAGTCCACGGCCATATCGAACCGCTCGTCGCCATAAAACCCTTCTGCGGTCAGCCAGACCAGCCCCGGCATGAAGATCATCGCCAGCCCGACCAACGCCATTACGGCTGCCGCCAGCAGGTTAAAGGCGTCCTGCGCGAATCCCTGCGCGTTTTCCTCACCTTCCAGACGTTTGGAAAACATCGGCACGAACGCGGCGTTGAACGCGCCTTCGGCAAAGAAGCGGCGGAACATGTTGGGCAGGCGGAACGCGGCGACAAAGGCGTCCATTACTGGCCCGGGCCCAATAAAGGCGGTCAGTAGGATCTCTCGCAGAAAGCCCAAAATCCGGCTGGCGAGCGTCCAGAATCCGACCGTAAACAGGCCTGAAAACAACTGGATCTGTTTCATGAGATCGCGCGCTCCGCCCCTTCGGTGATGGCTTTGCGCAGCTTGGCCTCAAGACCGCGTTGCTTGCTTTCGGAGTGGTATTTCAGGCCGAACATGTCCTTGACGTAGAAGGTATCGACAACCTGCTCGCCATAGGTCGCGATTACGGCGTTGGCGATATAGACATTGGCCGCCGCCAGCGTTCTGGTCAGGTCATACAACAGGCCCGGACGATCGCGTGTGTCAACCTCGATGATGGTGTAGATCTCTGATCCGTCATTGTCGAAGATGATATGCGTCGGCACGTTGAAAGCGCGTTCCCGCTTCTTGATCTTGTCGCGCGATTTAAGGGCATCGCGCGCCACGACCTCACCCTTGAGCGTTTTGTGGATCATCTGGGTCAGGCGCGGCAGACGGCTGGCTTCGAACGGGTGGCCTTCGGCATCCTGAATCCAGAATGCGTCTGTCACATAGCCATCCTTGGTGGTATAGCTGCGGGCATCCACCACGTTGGCGCCCACCAAGGCGAGCGCGCCAGCGATGCGCGCGAAAATTCCAGGGTGGTCTGCCATCGCAAAGCAGGCGCGCGTCGCGTCACGGTCCTCGTCCGGGTGCAGACGGATTTCCATCGCACCGGGGTCGCCGCTGTGTTCCAGCGCCCGCAGCATTTCCGCGAACTCAATATGTGTCGAGAGGTTCAGACCCTGCCAGTAGGGTGCATAGTGCCGTCCTGTCTCGGCCTTCAGATCGACCTTGGTCCATTCGGACAATGCCGAGCGAAGCGCCTTTTTGGCTTCCGCGCCACGGTTGGCCCGGTTGAGGTCCTCCATACCGGTTTCCAGCGCCCGCTTGGTTTCGGCGTGCAAGGCCCGCAGCAAAGTGGCTTTCCAGTTGTTCCACGTGTTCGGGCCGACACCGCGAATGTCACACACCGTCAGAACCGTCAGCAGATCCAGCCGTTTGACCGTTTTCACCGCTTTTGCAAAGTCACGCACGGTCCGCGGGTCCGAGATATCACGCTTCTGTGCCATGTCCGACATCAACAGGTGATACCGCACCAGCCACTCGACAGTTTCAGAATCGGATTTGTTCAAACCCAGACGCGGCGCCACTTTCCGCGCGATCTGCGCTCCCAGAATGGAATGATCTTCAGGCCGCCCCTTGGCGATATCGTGCAGCAGCAGGGCGACGTAGAGAACCTTGCGATTGACTCCGCGCTTCAGGATTGATGAGGCCAACGGCAGTGACTCGACCAATTCGCCGCGTTCAATCTGGGCCAGGTTGACGATGGTCTGGATCGTGTGTTCGTCCACCGTATAGCTGTGATACATGTTGAACTGCATCATCGCCACGATGTGTTCGAATTCGGGTAGAAACGCCGACAATACACCCAGTTCGTTCATACGACGCAGGGCACGTTCCGGGTTGCCGTGCTTCAGCATCAGATCCAGAAAGATGCGCTGCGCCTCTTTGTCGTGGCGCATGTCTTCGTCGATCAGGTTCAGGTTGGCGGTTACCAGCCGCATTGCATCCGGATGGATCAGCATCCCGGTACGCAGCCCTTCATCGAATAGGCGCAAAAGGTTCAGTTTGTCGGCAAGGAACTTCTTCGGGTCGGCCACATCCAGGCGGCCGTGTACGACCCTGTATCCCGCTTTAACGCGTGGCCGGCGCCGGAAGATTCGTTCCAGCAGGGCTTCACCCTTTACATGAGCCGCTTCAAGCTTGGTCAGGAATATTCGGGTCAGCTCTCCAACCTTTGTGGCTTCGCGGAAATAGCGCTGCATGAACACTTCAACCGCGCGGCGTCCGGCCCGATCCTCATAGCCCATCCGGTCGGCAACCTCGACCTGCAGGTCAAAGGTCAGTTGTTCTGTCGCACGTCCGGTCACCAGATGAAGGTGTGATCGGACGGCCCACAGAAACTCCTCGGCCTGCAAGAAAGTATTGAATTCGTCAGAGGTAAACAGGCCCAGCGGAACCAGTTCGGCCACATCCTGTACGCCGTAGATGTACTTTGCGATCCAATAGAGCGACTGCAGATCGCGCAACCCGCCTTTGCCCTCTTTTACATTGGGCTCGACCATATAGCGCTCGCCCTGTTTGTGGTGGCGCTCGTCGCGCTCCTGCAGCTTGGCCTCAATGAACTGGCGTTCGCTGCCTTTGAACAGGTCGGTCTTCAGGCGGTTATCCAGCTCTTCGGCAAGCGCGGCGTCTCCGGCTAGGTATCGTTGCTCAAGCATGGCGGTGCGGATGGTGAAATCATCGGCACCCAAACGCAGGCAATCCTTGATGGTTCGGGACGAATGGCCCACCTTCAGACGCAAGTCCCAAAGGATGTAGAGCATGGATTCGATGACGCTCTCGGCCCAGGCGGTAATCTTATAAGGCGTCAGAAACAGCAGATCCACGTCTGAGGCCGGAGCCATCTCACCGCGCCCATACCCGCCGACGGCCAGAACAGCGATCCTTTCGCCCTGCGTCGGTGTGGCCAGGGGATGCAGGTGCAGGCTGGCCACCTGCATGGCGGTGCAAACAAGCCCATCGGTCAGATAGGTGTACGACCGGGTCAGGGGCCTTGCGTCAAAGGGGCGCTTGGCAAACGCGTCCGCAATAGCCTTGCGCCCAGCCTTTTGGGCGTCACGAAGAATGCGCACGGTCTCATTCCGCCGTGCGCCATTGTCCTGTGTGTCTTTAAAGGCTTCCGACAGCTGCGCCATGATGGCGTTACTATCGAAAATTTCATCGGCCGGGCAGATCAGCTCACCCTTTGGGGTGAGCATCAGCACCGGCTGATCAGAAACCGGCGCCGGAGAAGCTTTGAGGGGCGGAGTCAATCACTACTACCTGTTTGTTCTGGATCGTGGCAACGGCCAGACCGCGTTCGTTCGTGCCGTCGGACCGCAGGCGGAAAATACCGCCGACGCCCTGGAACCCGGCGTTCTGTGTCAGGGCTGAAGCGGTCAGCGCATCGGATTTGCCCTGGCTGACCAAAGCCGCAATTGCTGCGATGCCGTCATAGGCCAGCCCGCTGATCGGATGTGGTGCCTCGCCATAGGTGTTGTTGTACCGCTGACGATAGGCTTGCGCTTTGGCCGGGTCGGGCAGGGCGAACCAGCCGCCCTGTACACCGGGCAGCTCCAACGTTTGCGCCGGGATGTCCCAACGTGTCAGGCCGATGAACTGGGTTGTTGCCGGTGAAACACCCGCCTCGGGCAGCAATTGGGTGTACAGCGGCAGCGCGCCTGCTGTCGTGGCCGTCAAAAATAGCGAGTCCGCGCCGGAGGAATCCACGGTCGCCTTGATTGTCGGGACGGAATTGATAACGCCCTGCTGCGAACGGTCATAGCCGACCGTCCCTGCATTGTTCACGCGGCTGCTGCTAAGTGCGTTTGCAATCGCCGACTGGCCAAGCTGACCGGCGGCATCATTACTGTGGACGATGACCATACCGGACTTGCCCTGTGATCCGGCGAAATTGACCAGGCGGTTGGCCGTGTTCTGGAAAGTCGGACCCAAAACGAAGACGTTGCCGCCCGCGATGCTGGTATTATTCGAGAAGGACAGAACGTTGACGTTGTTGTTGAGGACGGACAGACCGGCAGAGTTTGCCGCCTGTGCATAGACCGGTCCAAGAATAATCTTCGCACCGTCCGCAACCGCCTGCTGTGCAACCGTCGCAGCGGTATTCGAGCTGCCCCTCGTGTCGTAAACGCGAAGGTCGATCTGTACGTTTTGCAAGTCAGCCATGGCTAGGCGGGCCGCGTTTTCAAGGCTCCGCGCCAATGCTGCATCACCGGAATTTCCCGATCCCGCAGGCACCAACAGGGCGACCGGAACGGGTTTGGACGTGTTGATCGATGGTCCTCCACCCAGGCCACCGGGCTCACACGCGGCCAGCAATGCGGCGGTTGCCAAGATAGCGGCGGATTTCGCCAGCTTGCGAACGGGCTTGCAAACGGTAAACATCTAAATGAAAACTCCCTGTCCCGGCGACTTGGGATGCCGCCAATCTGTTAGGTTGCGATAATAAACGTCACGCTGTGAGGGTCCAGCTTTGAATTTCCAAAAAGTAAGATTGGGCGCTGGCCTGTATTTTATTGCCACTCCGATTGGAACGGCGCGCGATATCACGCTCAGAGCGCTGGACGTGCTGGCGTCAGCAGATGTGATCGCTGCAGAAGACACGCGCAGCCTGCGTCGGTTGATGGAGATACATGGCGTGCCATTGGATGGCCGCCGAATCCTGGCCTATCACGACCACAGTGGCGCGGGCGCGCGAGGGAAAATCCTGGACGCGCTAAGCGAAGGAAAGTCCGTCGCTTATGCATCCGAGGCCGGAATGCCGCTGATCGCTGATCCGGGTTATGATCTAGGCCGGCAGGCAGCCGAGGCGGGTCACATGGTGACCTGCGCGCCGGGACCTTCTGCGGCGCTGATGGCGCTGACGCTGGCCGGATTGCCCACGGATGCGTTTTTCTTTGCAGGCTTCCTGCCTAATGCGTCGGGCGCACGCCGGTCCCGGATCGAAGCTTTGCGGGATGTGCCGGGCACTCTGGTCTTTTACGAATCGCCCAAGCGCGTGGCGGCGTGTCTGTCCGATCTGGCCGATGTGCTGGGTGGAAACCGCCAAGCTGCGATGTGCCGCGAGCTTACGAAGAAGTTTGAAGAAGTCCGGCGAGGGTCATTGGAGGAATTGGCCGCAGAGTTGCAGGGGCAGACGGTCAAGGGCGAGATCGTTTTGCTGGTGGACCGGGGGCATTCGGAAACTGTTAACGAATCCGACATAGAAGAGGCTTTGAAACGAGCCTTGGAGACCCATTCGGTTCGGGATGCGGCTGATCTGGTGTCAGAGATGTTCAAACTGCCGCGCCGTCCGATCTATCAGAAGGCTCTGAAACTGGGAAAGGGATGATATGTCTGCGCGATCCGTTCGAAGCTCGGTTTCTTATCACGCCGGGCAGGCGGCGGAGCAACAGGTCGCGGCAGAGTACGAACGCCGTGGCTTTTCCATAGCTCACCAACGCTGGCGCGGCGCGGGCGGAGAGATCGACCTGATCGCGCGCGACGCGGAGGGCGTCGTTTTCGTCGAGGTAAAGAAAAGCAGCAGTTTTGATGCAGCAGCAAGCCGGATCAACCGGCGACAGATGGACAGGATTTGCGCCTCTGCCGCCCATTTCCTTGAGACTGAACCAAACGGTCAACTGACGAATGTGCGATTTGATGCGGCATTGGTCGATGGCTCTGGTGCTGTTCAAATCATCGAAAACGCGTTCGATCTGGGTTGATCCCCATTGAACCGCCAGCCCTGCTGGGCCATGTATCTGGCGTGAAACTGAGGGACACGCCATGAAAATCGCCTTTCAGATGGACCCGATCGGGGCCGTGGATATCAATGCCGACAGCTCATTCCGGCTGGCCGAAGAGGCACAGGCGCGTGGACACACGCTGTTCTTCTACGGCCCGGACCAGTTGGCCTATCAGGAAGGGCGGATCACTGCGCGTGGCCAGGACATGACGGTTCAGCGCGTGGCAGGTAATCCAGCCGAACTTGGATCCGAGCGCGAAGTGGACCTTTCTGAGTTTGATGTGATCTGGCTGCGCCAGGACCCTCCGTTCGATATGCACTACATCACGTCAACCCACCTGTTGGACCGCCTCAAGGGGCAGGTTCTGGTGGTCAACGATCCGTTCTGGGTACGCAACTACCCTGAAAAACTGCTGGTTCTGGATTTCCCGGACCTGACCCCGCCAACAACAATTGCGCGTGACCTGCAGACCATTAAAGCGTTCAAGGAAAAGCACGGCGACGTCATTCTCAAGCCGCTCTATGGCAATGGCGGTGCCGGAGTTTTCCGGTTGGATGCTAATGACCGCAACCTGACCTCGCTGCATGAGCTGTTCACCGGTTTCTCGCGCGAGCCCCTGATCGTTCAGAAATTCCTGCCGGATGTCAGCAATGGCGACAAACGTATCATTCTTGTCGACGGTGAGGCCGTAGGCGCGATCAACCGCGTACCGGCCGCTGGTGAAACCCGTTCGAACATGCATGTTGGTGGTCGTCCGGAAAAAATCGGATTGACGGATCGCGATCTGGAAATCTGTGCTGCTATTGGCCCCTTGCTGAAAGAGAAAGGCCAGATCTTCGTCGGGATTGATGTGATCGGGGATTACCTGACCGAGATCAACGTGACCTCGCCAACCGGTATTCAGGAGTTGGAACGGTTCAACGGTGTGAACATTGCCGAAAAAATCTGGCAGGCGATTGAAGCAAAACTCTAAGACGCAGCTTTGGCGCTGATGCGAAAGCTCAGCGCCTCGGCCACATGAGGGCGCCGGACGTCTGGCGCCCCATCCAAATCGGCTATTGTACGGGCGACCCGCAAGATGCGGTGAAAGGCCCGTGCCGACAGGCCAAAGCGTTCGGCGGCCCTCAGCAACAGTTCTTTGCCTTCGGCATCGGGGGCGGCGATTTCTTCCAGCAGTTTGCCTTCGACATCGGCGTTTTGGCGCGTCGACGGAGTATCGCAAAAGCGCTCGGCCTGAATTGCGCGGGCTTGTTCAACGCGAGCAGCCACCGTAGTCGAACTGTCGCCCGATGGCGGTAAATCCAGATCGGTAAATCCGACCGGTGGCACCTCGATCCGCAGGTCAAACCGGTCCATCAAAGGTCCCGAAATACGACCCAGATAGTCCTCTCCGCATACCGGCGCGCGCGAACAGGCGCGTCCGGGGTCGGTCAGGTAGCCGCATTTGCAGGGGTTGGCGGCTGCCACTAGCATGAACCGGCAGGGGTACTTCACATGCGCGTTCGCACGCGCGACCATGACTTCTCCGGTTTCGATGGGTTGGCGCAGGGTTTCGAGAACCGTGCGGGGAAATTCGGGGAATTCGTCCATGAACAGAACGCCGTTATGGGCCAATGAAATCTCGCCCGGCTTCGCCCCCCGGCCACCGCCGACAATAGCGGCCATGGATGCGGTGTGGTGCGGTTCGCGAAATGGGCGGCTGCGGCTGATGCCACCCTCGTCCAATAGACCGCAAAGAGATTGGATCATTGAGGTTTCCAGCGCCTCGGCCGGTGTCAGAGGCGGTAGAATTCCAGGCAGGCGGGCAGCCAGCATGGATTTGCCCGAACCAGGCGTGCCGATCATGATCAGGTGGTGCCGCCCGGCCGCGGCGATTTCCAAAGCACGCTTGGCGCGCTCCTGCCCCTTTACGTCGCGCAGATCACGCGAGCTGGGCTCAAGTTTGACTTCACCGGGTTGCGCGGCGGGCAGCGGAGACTGTCCTGAGAAATGCCGCACGACGTCACCTAATGAGCTGGCCCCGATCACTTGTGTCGCATCGACCCATGCCGCCTCGGCGCTGGAGGCGCGTGGGCAGAGCAAAGCCCTATCCTCGGCTGCAGCGGTCATTGCGGCGGGCAGGGCGCCAACCACTGGCACCAATGAGCCATCCAAAGACAACTCGCCCAGCGATACCGAGCCTTCGGCGGCGTCAGCAGGGATGATCTCTAACGCTGACAGTAACGCAACGGCGATAGGCAGGTCGAAATGGCTGCCTTCCTTGGGTAAATCCGCCGGAGACAAGTTGATCGTGATCCGTTTTGACGGCAAGGCGATCGCCATCGAACTCAGCGCGCTGCGCACGCGATCCCGCGCCTCGGACACAGCTTTGTCGGGCAGGCCAACGATGGAAAAGGCAGGCAGGCCCGGCGAGACGGCGCATTGCACCTCGACCGGGCGGGCATCGACCCCTTGGAATGCAACAGTGTGGGCGCGGGCGACCATGAACGACCTTTTTGGTTAACAGGTCGTTGCTGCCACAGTTGCGGTTTAAGAATCGTTAACAGCGTCCACCATGTCCATGAATTTTGACCAGGCACCCGGGTCTGCGACGGTTTTGTCGCGGCAGAATCGGTTGCAGAACCCCCAGCGTTGGCCATCCAACTCAAGGACGGTTGTGACCGGCTTCCCGGAATAAGGGCAGGTATCGTTGATTGATTCCGTGCCTTCAACGGGCTTTGCCGTTGAGATTCCGCCGACTGGCCATCGGGCTGACGGCAGGTCTTCTGCGTATGGGAAAGGGTCGTAGCGGACCGTCAGCCCCATCGCGCGCCACTGGCGGACCGGGGTATCCGACAGCAGTTCAAGACAGTATTCGCGATTGGCGTCAGAGACCGGCAATCCGTAGCCAATAATCCGTGCCGCGACTGGTGTATAAAACACGTCCGCCAACGAATAGGTGCCGAAAAGGGGGCCTGATGCCGATCCGGACATGTCACGCGCATGGGCCCAAAGTGTCTCAATCCGCTGCAAATCAGCCCGGGTTTCCGGTGATGGTTCGAACCCCTGCCAGCAGTGCTTCAACTGCATTGGGCACTGGCCGCGCAATGCGGTGAATCCGGCCACCATTTCGCTGCAAAGCCACCTTGCCGTCGCCCTTGCCGCAGGATCTGAGGGCCACATGCCAGCATCTGGATGCAACTCGGCCAAAGTTTCCGCCATCGCCAGGCTTTCACCGACGACCGTACCGTCAGGCAGCCGCAACGCCGGTACGAGGCGGGCAGGGGCAAGGGGTTTCATATCTTCGGTCATGGTGCCGGAATACAGCCCGATCATGTGGGACCGATAGGGCAGGCCGAACTTCTCGAGCATCAGCCACCCGCGCATGGACCAGCTGGAAAACAGGCGGTCTCCGATAAACAAATCATAAGTCATGACTAAACGATGGCGTGGCTGCGCCGTTCAGTAAATCAGTGATTTGTGCGAGGTTGCATCACGGAAGGTGATTGATCCGCCCAACTGACCAATGGGCACCGTGATGAGTGATTTCGGTGACCGAGAGATTGTCGATGCGGTGGCTTAGCGCTTCGTTCGCGTCGACATCGAGCGCCCGTTGGACTTGCGTCAGGATCACGCCAAAATGCGCAACAACCACGAGGTCGTGTCCGGTGTACTGTGCGATCAACCGGTCAACGGCGGTGTCTACGCGGGCTCGGACCTCGTTCCAGCTTTCCCCATTCGGGGGTCGTACATCGCCGGGGTTGTCCCAGTAGGAGAAGGCAAGCTCGGGGTCTTCAGCCTCGATTTCTTTGAAACCACGCAACTCCCAAGCGCCGAAGTTGATCTCGCGCAGGTCGGGCAAATGCGGAAGGCGCGGACGTGCGCCCTGAATGGCCGTGGCGGTATCGGCGGCGCGGCATAGGTCAGAGGATACGACAACGGCATTTGCAGGCAAGTGATCGTGCAATCGGGCAACGGCGTCGCGATCGCTCAGGTCGGCGGGCAGATCGGACCAGCCAACCATGGTTTTGGCGTGGGTCGGGCCGTGGCGTACGAGATGCAAACGTGTCAATCCAATCGCCCCTTCAAAACCAATGGAAGGCCAGCAGTTACCTGAACAACCAAATCGGCCTCGGCTGCCAAAGCGATGTTCAACCGCCCCTGCGCCTCGCGAAACTGACGGGACAGGGCGTTATCCGGGACAATACCATGCCCCACCTCGTTCGAAACGACGACGACCTGCGCGCGACAAAGGCGCAGGGATTGCAAAAGCGCGCCTTGCGCCTGTTGCAGATCGCTTTCAGCCAACAGGTGATTTGTCAGCCACATGGTCGCACAGTCGATCAGGCAAACGTCGTCGGGCGTCAGATTGGCCAGTGCCGGGCCAAGGTCATATGGGGCTTCGATGGTTTTCCATCCTTCGCCGCGTTGGGATATGTGGCGCTGAACCTTCTGTTTCATCTCGTCATCAAACACTTGTGATGTTGCGAGATAAGTCTTCTTTTTTGCTGACGAAACAACAAGTTGCTCGGCGAAAGCCGACTTGCCCGAGGCCGCGCCTCCCAGCACAAAGGTTAAATCCGGACCCACGATAATTACCTTTCATGTGATCCACCCGGTCTTGTTCTGCGTATCGACCATATGTCGGCAAAGCAAGCCCGGCTCGCGCCTGTGAAAAGGGGAGATTTCCATGGCACTGGACAACGCAAACGATTTTTCGATGTCCCGGAAGGCAATGAAGGCCGAGCTTCTGGACGCGGAAACCGAATTGCAACTGGCATACGCATGGCGGGACGACCGCGATGAACAAGCCCTGCACCGACTGATTACAGCTTATATGAGGCTGGCGATTTCAATGGCCGCCAAGTTCAAACGCTATGGCGCGCCGATGAATGACCTGATCCAGGAAGCAGGGCTGGGTTTGATGAAAGCCGCAGACAAATTCGATCCTGATCGTGGTGTGCGGTTTTCGACCTATGCTGTCTGGTGGATCAAGGCGAGCATTCAGGATTACGTCATGCGCAACTGGTCCATGGTCCGGACCGGTTCGACGTCGTCGCAGAAATCCCTGTTTTTTAACATGAGGCGTGTGCAGGCGCGGCTAGAGCGTGAGGCTGCGACCGAAGGAATGGAACTGGACCGTCATCAGCTTCATCAGATGATCGCGGCGGAAATCGGTGTTCCACTTCGTGATGTGGAAATGATGGAGGGTCGCCTATCGGGGTCGGATTTTTCATTGAATGCTGTTCAATCGGCGGACGAGGATGGGCGCGAATGGATCGATGCCCTTGAAGATGAACGTGAACAGGCGGCCGAGGCGGTCGAAAACAGCCATGATACCGAGCAATTGCGCGAATGGCTGCTGACCGCGATGCAGGCGCTGAACGACCGGGAACGGTTTATTGTACGCGAACGAAAGCTTCGTGAACCAGCGCGGACACTGGAGAGTCTTGGACAGGAACTTGGCCTGTCGAAGGAACGCGTCCGTCAGCTTGAGGCCGCGGCCTTCGTGAAAATGCGGAAGAACCTTGAAGCTCAATCGCGTGAGGTGCAACACTTCATCGCATGAGACAGCTTGCGATTCTGCTTTGTACACTTGTGGTTACGGCCAACGCTGCCCGGGCCGATGACCTGATACCTGACGATGTGCTAACCGCGATGAACGCGGCGGACGTTGTGATATTGGGCGAAATCCACGACAACCCGCAGCACCATGTTATCCAGGCCGAAGCGCTGAAGGCGATCGGGCCGTCAGCCGTGGTTTGGGAAATGGTGACCGAAGAGGGTGCTCAGCGTCTTGCGGACAAGGCCGTTTCCGACCCGGAAGAGCTTTCAAGAATTCTGAAGTGGCTTGAATCCGGATGGCCTCCGCTAAGCATGTATTACCCGGTGTTTCAGGCTTCGGACGCACCGGTTTACGGAGCGATGGTTCCACGAGCAGCGGCCCGGGCGGCAATGGAACGCGGCGCTGCCACCGCCTTGGGCGCAGACGCGGCCCGGTATGGCCTGACGGTTCCGTTGCCGAAGGAGGAACAGACCGCGCGAGAGGCCGATCAAATGGCGGCTCATTGCAATGCGTTACCAGAGAGTGCCCTGCCGCAGCTTGTCGCGATTCAAAGATTGCGAGACGCGGTGCTGACGCGGGCGATATTGCGTGCGACGGATGAAACCGGCGGGCCTGTTGCGGTGATCACAGGCAACGGCCATGCCCGAAAGGACCGGGGTATCCCGACCTTTCTGTCCCGAATGAGCCCGGGTTTGAATGTCTTTGTGCTGGGTCAATCCGAAGACGGGATCGTTGAAGGTGAGTTTGACGCCGTGATTGACAGTCCAAGCATCGAGCGCGAAGACCCGTGTCTGGCGTTTGAGACGCAGAATTAACCGCTGGAACTGTCCCTTGGCCTTGCCTAATGTCAGGCCGACCGGGACGGGAAGGGCAAAACATGCTGGCATCGAAACGCATTCTCTTGATCATCGGCGGAGGGATCGCGGCCTATAAATCTCTGGATCTGATCCGGCGTCTCAAAGAACGCGGCGCGACTGTGACGCCTGTTCTGACGCGCGCGGCCGAGGAATTCGTGACGCCGCTTTCGGTTTCAGCGTTGGCGGGCGAAAAAGTCTATCGCGATATGTTCGATCTGACGGATGAAGCCGAGATGGGGCACATACAGCTGTCGCGTTCGGCCGACCTGATCGTTGTCGCCCCGGCGACGGCGGACCTGATGGGCAAGATGGCTGGCGGGCTGGCCAACGATCTGGCCTCGACCCTGCTCATGGCCACCGATACGCCGGTTTTGTGCGCACCTGCCATGAATGTCCGAATGTGGGATCATCCAGCGACGCAACGCAATCTGAAGCAGTTGCAAGCAGATGGCATCCGTTTTGTCGGCCCGAACGAAGGTGACATGGCCTGTGGCGAGTACGGCCCAGGTCGGATGTCAGAGCCGCTCGAGATTTTGGGGGCGGTCGAGTCACAGCTTGGCGACGGCCCTTTGAAAGGCAAGCGCATCTTGGTCACGTCCGGTCCGACGCATGAACCGATCGACCCGGTTCGGTACATCGCCAACCGGTCATCCGGCGCTCAAGGCGCAGCGGTGGCAAGGGCGTTGTCAGCGCTGGGCGCTGATGTGGTCTTTGTTACCGGGCCCGCCGATGTTCCTCCGCCCGAAGGTGTTCAGGTCATCCGCGTTGAAACCGCGCGGCAAATGTCTGACGCGGTGGATGCCGAACTGCCCGTCGACGCCGGCGTCTTTGCCGCAGCGGTCGCAGACTGGCGTATGGCGACTGCCTCAGACAAGAAACTGAAGAAAAGCCGCGATGGCCTGCCAACTCTGGAGTTTGCCGAGAACCCGGACATTCTGAAAAGGGTAGCAAGGCTGGAGGAGGGACGGCCATCGCTTGTCGTTGGCTTTGCAGCCGAAACCGACAACGTGGTCGAGCATGCAACCGCGAAACGCGCCCGAAAGGGCTGTGACTGGATCGTGGCAAATGACGTCAGCCCGGCAACGGGCATCATGGGCGGATCCGAAAACGCAGTCATCCTGATCTCGGACGATGGGGCCGAAAAATGGCCGCGGATGGGCAAGGATACCGTGGCCAAACGTCTGGCGCAGAAGATCGCCGACGCTCTGACAAGCTGAACAAGAGGAACAGTGATGGTAGCAATTCGTGTGATCCGCGAAGAGGGGGCTGATCCGGCCATTGCCTTGCCGTCTTACGAATCGACGGGCGCGGCCGGTGCTGACGTCCGCGCAAACCTGCCGGGTGGGGATTCTATTGTATTGCAGCCGGGGCAACGCGCTTTGGTTCCCACGGGCCTGAGGATAGAAATTCCCAATGGGTACGAGGTGCAGGTGCGGCCCCGCTCGGGACTGGCCCTGAAACATGGGATCACACTGCCCAATACACCCGGCACAATCGACAGCGATTATCGTGGTTATTAGGACCGGAGAGAAAAGCGACTTTATGTGTTTTTCTGACTGGGGCAATGCCCACAGAACTTCATAATTTTCTAAACGGGATTGATCCTACGGTACTATTTTTCCCGTCGAGTAGCGGATGGGTTAGAGTGATGAGGGGCGCCTTGGCGCGCGCGCTCCCCAAAAAGCAGGCGTGTGCCAAGGCGCTATGGCCCGAAGGGCCATTTCGTACTGAGGCACGAAATTTCCACAGAGTCTTGTTGCCAATCTGTTTGCGAATAAGTGTTTCGTGGTTGCGGAGCCGTCTCGTCACCGCGCCCAAACGGGAGTCTTGACGCTTTTAATATCTTCATCTCTATTGTTTTTTCTATGTTGAGTTGGAGCTGGGTGTATTGGCGCATTTCGTTCGTTGCGAAGATCGACACCTAATGAGTCTCGGGCTCCATGAGTTGGTGGGATATGGAATCGGTGTCATCTGGTCTCGAGACTGGATCCCGTATGTCGAAGCTGCCGATTATCTTCGACATAAAGCAATTGGTGTCTGGGCGGGAGGCAGGCGTTCGAAATATGCAAGTGTTGTTCGGCCTTCGATGAACACCATTCTTGCTGTCGCAAATGACTTGACGAATTTTTTTGATTGGTGCGAAACACGTCACATCGACTGGAAAGAAATTTCCTATAGCCAATTGTGCCAACATTACCAAGGTCAGATGTGCTCTGGACATTGGTCTTTGCGGGTTGTGGGCAAGCCTTTGTCGTCAAGCACGATTAACAGGCGAATGGCCTATGTTTCAGATTTTCTGGAGTATTCTGCATTGCACGGTTTGCGTTTACCATTTGAAACTGAAAGGAGGCGAATTCGCTTCTATCCAACGCAAGATTTTCTCATGGCAAGGGCAGGTCGAGTGCGCCAACATCCGCGGGATCTTCGATTACCTTCACCAAATGAAATTGGCAGATGGCTTGGTGGCATGGAGAAACGGTTTGGACCGAGTATTGCCCTCGCCGCAAAGACGGCTATCCGTCTTGGATTGCGTCCTGATGAAGTCGTCAATCTTCCGCTCAACGGGCTACCAAAAGTGCCAATTGATCGGAGTAGAGCTACCGTCAAGATGACAATCATTTTTGGTACAAAGGGCGGCCGCCGTATTGGTGACTCTGAGAAGAAAGGAAAGCCGCGTCGAATTAACGTACCCGTAGATCTTCTCATAGAGTTGCATGCTTATGCTCGTGTGAGGAGAAAAAAGCTCTTAGCAAAGTTTCGCAAGAGAAATCCAGGCGAGAAAGCACCTAAAAAGCTATTCCTAACTGACACAGCAGGGACAACTCTATCATATCACTGGTTCTACAAAGTTTGGGTTGCTTCTCAACCTCTGCCTTTCGACGGGTTTAGTCCACACCTTGCTCGACACATCTGGGCTTGCTTCACACTAAAAGAGAAGATTCAGCAAGAGATTGAGATTTCCTCCTCAGATGCACTGGTTTCTCAGGTGGCTCCTTACCTCCATCAAACATTAGTTGATGTGTACTTGCGGCCACAACTTGGGCATATCGATACGCGAACAAGTGACATGTACCTGGCCTGGCTTTCAGATGATGCCGACTTACTGAATTTGAGAGACAGTTGGGTCTCCTTTCTCGAAGATGCGTAAGTTTGGCAAACACACACTGCAAAACCAAGATGCTCCGCTGAGTTTGGACCATCACGACTGCAACGATACGCAGTTCACTGAAACTGATCCCCTGTTAATGCAGTATCGAGAAAGAAGTGGTCGCTATATAGAAATCGATCTTCGCGCTTATCGTGATGGTGCAGCAGAGAGGAACCTTGTTGGATTCCCGCAAATTGTAGCAGAAGTTTTACCTGTTGTTCGGAGCTTCCTTAGTACTCCGCGCACTAAAGCTTCAATAGACTCATATTTGCAAAAATCATTGGGAGTCATGGTAAAGTGGTTGTCTCATTTGTACCGAGAAACAGGTGAGGCGCCAACCAGTGTTTTCATGTTCACAAACGCGGATGGTGAGCTCCTCAAGCAGTATCTTATCTCTCAGCCCGGTAATTTGCGAGCAAGAGGAAAATCACTCTCAACCGTCCACAGCTTTATCACAAGAGCACGTGGTACCGGTGCGTCGTCTCTGCAATGGCCAACTATTGAACATGGGCGCACAATCAAGATCCAAGAGGACGTTAACCCTGAGGCGGTACGTGCGATCTACAACGCTTGTAAAAGAATTCTTGAACAGGCTGATCAATCTCACCGGAGAGGGCTTGCCTGGCTTTCGAATGGAGTGGATCCAAGAATTCAATCCGGCCCGCGGCAAATTTGGGAAAAAGGGTCTCGGGGTTCTGTAAAAAACCAAACCTGGTATAGCCACGCCAACCTTGCTGTACTTATGCGCGAATATATCCGCGAAAAAGTTCTGAAATCAGACAAGTTCAGTTCGCAAGATCTTACAAAGATGAGAAACCACCTCAGTCGTGGAAACACCTGGGCAGGCGTCACCTATACCGATCTTCAGCACGCTATCGCGCCTTCAAATTTAGAGGTAGCAGCTTCAATTCTGATTGTAAGCATGGAAACGGGTTGGATCGATACTGTCGATGCCGTTGATCTTTCCACCGACTGGTTTGAGGTGCGGCAGGCAGATAATGGCTCCGAAGCGAGGAAAACGGACAGTGTCATATTAAAGGCGATTAGACCCAAAACTGGAAAGCCACATATATCGGTAGGCCTTGCCGGACCTCGTTTTCGTTCCTTTCGAATAATTCGAATGCTTGAGAAACGTTCCGAATACCTAAGAACGCTGCTCAGGGAGAAACGGAAGGTGATCGAAAAAGAGCCGGACGGGTTGGAAAAAGCCGCCGCTTTGGCCGAGATAGATTATCGATTGCGTTCCCCATGGATCTATCTCAATTCACGGCAATCTGGAGTGAAGGCTGTCAGCAGAGTCAGACTTGCACAATTGATGAATGAGCAGTTGCCCATTATTCGAAAAAGAGCTCTTGAACTGCCAAGTGTGCGCAAGAACGCTAATGAAAAAGTCGCTCAGAGTATACGCACCCTAAATTGGTCAGACCTCAGAGACGCGTTTGCGGCTCACATATATGCAGCCAGTGGCGGAAACGTTTTCTTGGTTAAACGCGCATTGAATCACAATGACGTTCGGGTAACGCGCAGCTACCTCCGACAACGCAGGCTCATACGTGAGCATTTTGATGATTTTCGAAAAGTTATTTCAGCCGCATTGGAAGAAGTGTCTCAAGGAAGAGCTTTAGATCCCACTATCCTTTTTTTGCGCTCAAACTATGCAGATTTCACGAATGAAGATCGTGAGAGGCTTAGACTATATAGAACGCGCCTTGGAATGGGGTGCACAGATCCAAACAACCCTGACCCAGTAATTTCTTCGCGCTCTGGAGCGCTTTGTGAAACACAAAGATGCATCCTATGCCGTCATGGTGTGATCTTCACTGAAGCATGGAAGGGGCTCGCTGATCGCCACGCAGATTTGATCTGGATTCGACAAGCGAGTTCTCCAATTCGGTGGTTGACATCGACTCTTTCCTGGGAGCTCGAAGCAATAGAGCTCGCAAGAGAAACAGCCTTTAGTGATGTGAAGATTGAATTTCGAGATCATTCTGAAGCTCGGCTGGAACGCCTGGAGGCGGGAACTGAGTTCATCTTTGATGATCCTTCGCTGTAGGTTTAAAAATGGACGCAACTCTACAAAATGCCATTTCAAACGACTACTACCGGCAATTTTCAAGTTCGTTTAGTCTGGATCTCGCATGGTCAATTGCCTGGGAGGAACTGGCTGAATACCCAATTTCGCCAGTTTCATTGTCCAACGATAACGTTCCTACACTTGTGAAAGACGACGTCTGGCTGCTTCCTGCGGAATGGTGCCCCCCGTCTAAACGGGCGTTATGTTATCGAAAAATTGATTTTCGGAACGCAGTTTCTCTGGATTGTGCACCCAGCAGGTCCAAACATTTCGTAGAGACATTAAAGCGGATTGCAGTTCTCGACCGCTTTCAGACTGTGAGAGCTAAGAGGAAAGGAAAGCAACATCTAATAAAACCGCCCACTTCGTTGACATGGGTAAGAAGATGGCGGTGTACGATCGCAGTCGCGCGGTACTTAGTTGAGAACAGTGCAATGACTGCAGAAACCGCTGTTAGATCAAGCGCAGTGCTTAAGCTTTTTGCAGGGCTATCTCCGGACGAAATGGAAGATTTGAAAACCAGATTTCCTACGTGGAGTAACGCCGCGGTCTCTCGTCTCAATGCACTATTCGCAGCAGGTTTATTCGACGATTGGCCAAGTGCTTACGTAGGTGTGAAGAAATTTGCAAAACGGACAGAAAGTCGAGCAAGTGATCACCTATCAGACGAGGCTTTCACTCAGATTATTCACTGCGCAATCTTACTTTCCCATATGCAGCCAGAGTTACTGGCCGCGTACAGGCGAGCGGTCATCTATGGTCAGGCCCATTCCAGGGGGAAGCGAGTTTCGGTACTGCAAGAAGAACAAAAGAAGGTGCTCTCGTCTTGGCGGTCTCCGCGCCTTGCGCCAGAAATTCAGTTCGGGTTTACAGTTTGGGTTGCGGGTGAGGACAACGTAGTTAAGCCGTTTGAATCTTGGCCACTCCCGACCGTTCGGGGTGCAAAGTCACTGCTGCATCTATGTCAGACTGCAAACGCAATTTTATTGTTGACCACAGGAATGCGAGTGGGAGAGCTATCGTCCCTGCCATTTGATTGCGCGAGAATAGTTGACGGGCGGAGTTTTTTGACTGGTCCCTCGTTCAAAGACAATGATGATGGCTCCGGTGTAAACAGACATTGGCCGTTGCCCAAAGTTGCTGCCCACGCTCTTTCCAGCCAACAAGAGTTGTCTCGGGCGATGTTGGATGATCAACAACTGTGGGTACCATTCGGAGGGGGTAAGAACACTACCGGAGTGCCAGTTTTGGATAATGCTATTTCCATGTTTGCAAAACGTGTGGGGAGAGAAGCGCAACAAAAGCTGTCCGAAATAGATGGGAAAGTAACACCGCATCGTTTCCGCTATACGATCGCTCGTCTTATAGCTCTATCCCTTACTAACGCTTCGCAGGTTCTTTTTGACGTTCTGGGGCATGACGATGTGGATGTAACATTGGGATACGCACATCAAGACCCTGAACTTGCAGAAGAAATTGATCGCATTCGGTCTGAAGTGATGGTCGTTCGTGCAAAGGAGATTTTTGACAATTCGGAAAGTAATGGCGGCCCGGCAGCGGGCTTATTGCGGCGCACGAAAAAGGAGATGCTGGTAAGATCAGGGAAGTTAGATCTTGATATCGATGACATCGCGGCGGCCGCAAGCCTCTTAGGTGAAGTAGAAGTTGTACGCCCAGGAGTTCTATGTACAGCTCAGAAGCTTGAACGAGGTGTATGTTCTTCAAGTCTGGGGCTTCGGGATATAGGCGCATGTTCTACGAGTTGTGGTCACAGACTTGAATTGGCGGCTTGCCGCTCGGATCGCATCACAAAGATTCAACACGTCTTGCGGAAACTGAACGCAGGCGCTCTTTCCGAACTTGAGGTCGCATTTTGGCAGAACCAACTCGTCTCAAGTTTGAACGCTTTCCCAGAAATTCTCGATGATCGCAACATGGCTATCCCTCTTGAGAAAGAATTGCGAGCGTGTGACCCCAATATTTGGAGTAATGTTCAGGAAGATCTGAAAGCACGCCTTGGGTGGGTGAAAGGCTCGTCGAATGGCTAAGCACTTCGAAAGATTGATGGAGTTTAAGAAGGCGCAACGCGAACAAACGCGAGTGCGGGTGTTAAAGGCTCTTCGAACAATTGAAAACGAGATCTCTCAACACGGAACCTATCTTGAAAACAATGGAAAACTGAACCAGCGGGAAGTTTGCCGTCGAGCGAATATAGGTCAGACGACCCTCCGAAATCCGCATCACCATGAAACTCGAGACATCGTGAAGAACTGGCTTGGCGAACTAAAACTAAGCACCGCCATCGAAACCGGTGGAGAGAGGGCGAAAACAGTAGAGACAATCGCTTCTCTCAAGGAAATTATTTCCAAGATGAGCGCCGAAGTATACAAGCTGCGAGTTGAAAATGAGGCTCTATCGTCGGAGAACGATTTCCTGCGTGAGAATCTGAACGAACAAAAACTCGCCGGTTCTAATGTTGTGCCAATTAACAAGGAAAACAGTCGTGACGAAAATCGTTAAATTCAAGAGGGTTGATGGTAATGACTTGCCGCTCCCCAGCTATGCGACAGAGGGCTCGGCAGGAATGGATCTCCGTGCGTTTCTACCTAACGGACCAATTGATCTTGTTCCAGGTGAGCTAAGCTTGATTTCAACTGGCCTCTATGTTGAGCTTCCTCAATGCACGGAGATGCAAATTCGGCCTCGCTCGAGTCTTGCTATCAAGCGAAAGATAATTATCCCGAACAGTCCTGCCACGATTGATGAAGACTATCGAGGTATCGTGTACGTCGGTCTCTATCAACTCGGAGGCGAGCCAACTACATTGAATCATGGTGATCGTTTTGCGCAGGCGATCATCGCGCCGGTACTACGGGCTTCAATTGTCGAAGCGCACGAACTAACTTCAACTGGCCGTGCATCAGGTGGTTTTGGCTCAACAGGTAGAGAATAGAGCGAAACAGAACAATTTGACGAACTCATTTTCGGGTAACGGGGAAAGCCCTCAACAATAGCTGGATCAATCCGAAGATGATGCTGTTCAACGTGGCGTTGTTGCCCAGTATTATAAGCACTGACAGAATTGATTTGGGGATGGCAATGGCGCTTGTCGCGACTATGCTTGTTGTTCTGTCGGTGGTATTAGGCATCTATCTGTTTGCCGCCGAAGCCGCTCGAACGGCAATGACAAGTAGGCGCTCTGTGCAACGGTTCAATCTTGCGACTGCGACTGTGTTGGGAGGAGCAGCCATGTGGATTGCCAATCGACAATAGCTAACTCTCTTAGCGGTTTGAGGCGGTTCTATGCCAATACTCTGCCAGAGAGACAGAGCGCAGCTCAGCAATACAATCTCTTGTAGGGGCGCAAAGTCGGTGAACGAGTGGGTTTCTTTCTGTGAGGCATGACCAGCTGAAGAGGAATGGCTGTTTCGGCCACGACAAAGGCGGGAAACTTATGCGTGGGCAAGATTCAAATGAGCGCGTTAAGGCTGCCCTTGAAAGCAAATTGTCACCTGGTGAACTCTCCGATGAGGAACACGAGGCTTGGGCTGCGTTGTTCATGGAGAAGATGTCCAATCCAGGGCCGAGAGAACCAGCGGTTTTTGAAGAACGGCGGCGGAAGGGTCTTGGCGTCGGTCTCGATGAAGATGGAAACTCGATACATGGGTCAGATCTCGGTGAGCGCGTCAAAGCTGCCCTCGATGGACTAATCGCACCCAGCGATCTGACTGGAACTGGCAAGATCGTCGCCACTGCGGGTGAGATTGTCAGGTTCGAAAAAGATCAAGAATTTGAACGGGACAGTGCGACTGATGACACGCGCGTCAAGACGGCCGTATCTTGGCTTGAAGAAGCAACACTTGTTTCGCGAGAAGAGAACCGAGTTCGTATTTTCCCTTCGTCGCTAACAGTCCGCACACTGGACGAGGCGAAACAACGGCTTTCGGATGCGGAGATCACTCAAGCGCATCGCAAACAATTGCTGGCCATCGTGCAGCATCTGATTTTGGCCCCGGCGGATGAAGGGGTCTCAACCGATCAGCTCTGCGGCGTCAGCGGTTTGACACCCGGCGCACTGACCAAGGCGATGGCCAATCTCGAAAGCTTTGGCATCGCTCGAAACGACGTTGCGATGACGCTCTTCATCCATGTCGGTGTGGCGCAGTCTTCCTCCGGGCGCCTCACAGAGGCTGCAAATCTTGAACGGGATTTGATCGCCTCGATGCGAGAGCTGGCACCGGATGCGGACAAAGAGACTCCAATACCGCTGAACCTGCAGGAAACCTGCCAGCATCTGCGCGATCAGGACCACGCCGATGCCCGCCCCGATGTCATCGACAAACTGATCCGGGGCATAGCGCGGGACGGCAAGGGACAGGATGGTGGCACCGGTAATATCAGGTTGCGCAAAATCAGCCGAAAAACCATGAACGTGACTCGGGTAAGGACGTGGGACGTCATTGCCCAAACCGCTGAGGTTCGGTGGCAAGCGGCCGGGATTCTTTTGAAGTTTCTGACGGGTCGACTCGACAAAGGCGCACGCGGCAAAGACCTGCAAGTTGAAACTACTGTGGGTGACCTTCTGGCGCAGCTCACACAGGATGCTGTCTTAAAATCCAGCGGTCTGCGCGACATGACCAAGCTGTTAGAACGCTCCCTGCTGTGGATGCATGAACAGGGCGTGTTGACACTGGGCAAAGGGTTGACTGTATTCCGCCCCGCCATGACCGTATTCCTCAATCCCAAAGGTGGTCAGTTCACGCAATCGGACTTCCTTCCTCTGGAAGAGCATTACGCCGAACAGACGCTTCAGACCCATGTCATGGCAACTTACGCGGAAACCGGTCTCGAGAAGATCACAGACGCCGAACGCCTGTCTGAGGATTACTTCCTGCTCAACAAAGAGCAGTTCATGAAGCGTTGGATGCCGGGCATGGCACGTGAGGTCAAGCGACAGACAACAAGCAAGTCCTGGACCGCCATTGTCGAAGACCTGGGCAACAAGGTCCAACAGGACATTGTCGCGGACGATCGGGACCAGACCAATGTTTTGGTTCTGGCCGGCCCCGGATCTGGGAAGACCCGTGTTTTGGTGCACCGGATCGCATATCTATTGCGGATGAAGCGCGAAGACCCGCGCGGTATTCTGGTACTGGCTTATAATCGCCATGCCGCTGCCGAAATCCGCGTTCGTCTAAGGGCGCTGGTGGGCGATGATGCGGCGGGGGTTACGATCTCGACTTGCCATTCGCTTGCGATGAAGCTGGTTGGCGCCAGTTTTGCGGGGGTTCAGGCCGCGACAGAAGACTTCGACAATGTCATTATGGAGGCGGTGCGCCAGCTCAACCCCGAAGGCCTGGCAAAAGCCGAAGCAGAGGCGCAGCGCGAGAGTCTGATTCAGGGGTTTCGCTGGATATTGGTGGATGAATACCAGGACATTGGCCCAGAGGAATACGCGCTCATTTCCGCCGTGGCCGGTCGTTCTCTGGAAGATGCCGAGCTTAAACTGAGCCTGTTTGCCGTGGGCGACGACGACCAGAATATCTATGCTTTCAACGGGGCTTCTGTCGATTTCATCCGAAGATTTGAAGAGGACTATAAGGCCAGACCATCTTTTCTGATCGAAAACTACCGGTCGACAGCACATATTATCGAGGCCGCCAATCAGGTCATATCCAAAGCGCCTGAACGCATGAAAATTGATCACCAAATCAAGATCAATCAGGCGCGGCTCTCTCAACCCAGCGGCGGACGTCTGGAGGGTAAGGATTCCGTTGCCCATGGCCGAGTGCAGTTGCTGGACGTCCTACCCGGTGCCATGCCGCAAGCTGCAGCAGCTATTGACGAGCTGATACGCCTGTCTCGTCTGGACCCCAACTGGAACTGGTCCCGCGTTGCTGTGATTTCCCGAGACTGGAAATCACTGGATGCAGTTCGGACCTATGCCGAAGCACAAGGTCTGCGCGTGGATATGGCCAACGAAGACCTTCCAAATGTTTGGCGACTTAGGGAGACCCAACGTCTGGTGTCCGGGCTGCGTGAGAAACAAGGCGCACTTCTGGGTATTCAGGACATCCTCACGGTCCTGAATGTTCAGCCTCGCAACAAATGGGTGGATTTGCTGGCAGAAGGTGTGGCGGAACTGGCCCGGGAGTTGGGCACCAAAACTATGCCGGTACCTGACATCATTGAATGGATCGCGGACTGGTCTCGGGATACTCGCGGTGAACAACGTGGACTGCTGTTGCTGACGGCGCATAGGGCCAAAGGCCTTGAATTTGACCATGTCGCCATTCTAAATGGCGGTTGGTCTCGAGTGTCGAAAGAGGAGGATAACGAAGCCCCTCGTCGCCTATTCTATGTGGCAATGACCCGCGCACAGCAAAGCCTGACAGTGCTGACATCCGGAGCGCACCCCTTTCTGAAAACGGGTTCCGACTCAGTTCTGATCAGGCATGTGACGCCCGATCTCGACGAAACTTCGCTGCCTGCAACAAAATACCAGATGCCTGCGCTCGATATCGTAGATCTGTCGTTCGCCGGTCGCCAAAGGGATGCGCATGAAGTGCACAACGCCGTGCGCACAGCAAATGTAGGGGACACCCTTTCCCTTGTGTTTCAACAACCTCATTGGGTTTTGTTGGATGCCCAAAAACGTGTTGTCGGACGTATGGCCAAATCGTGGAAACCACCCCGCGGGCATGTATTTGCCTCTGGCCAGATCGGGGCCATCATCAACTGGCGCAAGATCGATAGTGGAGAAGAGTACGCTCACTACCATAGGCGCGATAGTTGGGAGACCATACTACCAGAGTTGATCTTCCGACATGAGAATGCCAAAGCCTCGCATAGTCAGCCAACACCAACAGCCCGAGAGGATGATCAGACGGACCGTGTCAGGGACAATCCATATCGACAAACGGCCGACCCTTCCGCAAAGGCATTGGATATCTCGGTTCCAGAACCACAGGAGATTGATAGTCCGCCGGAACTCGACCTCAAAGCACTAATCCGCAAGTCCATTGACGACACACGCTCCTGGGAGGATCTTTTGGCCGCGTTGAAAGATAAAGGTATAGTGCTGGCGGCCAAGGGCGGCGGCCTTGTGGTCAAAAACGCCTCAACCAGCGAGGAGATCGGTAAGATTTCTGCGCTTGGTTTCAAATATGTTGATCTGATCCGCCACTATGGCGAAGGTTTCCCTGATCACCCTGCGACATGGTTGGTCGAGAAGGCGTTAAACGACAATTACGTTCCCAAAGGCCCAAGACCCAGGGAAGCCAGAAATCGAAAAAGAAAATCGGGCGATGGCGACAATTTTTCTCTGATTGAAGACTGATTGGTTGGGTCAATTTTGGGAGTTTCATTCGCGCGCAAACGGCCCACAGCCGACATTCGATATCTCTCAGAGTTCACTTATCGGCTTCCCGAAAGCTGCCGTTCGTTCAAAACGCAGAAATTTCAATGAGCGGATGGCCGTGAGGCAAACAAACCTGCAAACGTTGAGAAGCGCTGTTAAGCAAACTTGATTGCTTTCAGAGACCCGACTAACGTTTTTGTAACCATATTTTTCGCGATTTTTAGGACATGTAGATATAGATGACACCTGATGTACAAACCGCCCACCGCATAGCTCAAGACCATTGCGCTGCTTGGACAAACCGGGCACCTGGCGATGTCGCCGGAAGATATGCTGAACATACAATCATGATAATGAACGGTGGCGACCCAATGGAGAGCCAGGCGGAGATTGGCGACATGGCGGCGGGATTTATGGCTGACTTCCCTGACCTCGTTCTTAGCCTCGACACGGTTCTCGTCGCCGATCACCACATGGTCTATGCGTGGACTTTCGAAGGCCATCACAAAGAGACTGGTAACCATGTTCGTTTCTCGGGCTGGGAAGAATGGGACTTAGACGACAACCTGAACGTCACCAAATCGCTCGGTTGGTATGATGGTGTGGATTATGAACGTCAAGTTGCGGGAACATGATCATATCCGGCGACAATTCGCGCCCTGTACGCACAGTCGTATACGGTAAGTCAGACCCAATTTGACTGTAGTCGGTGCTCTTTACTGCCTACAGCAAGTGAGAGGGCGTCCATCGGAAAAGGCTTTTCTCATATTCGGTAATTGATTTCGAGAGCCACCGCATGAACAGCTTTGCCGCTGGTCGAACCGGGCCCGGCAACGTGACAAGGTAGTAGCCGATCTGCGGTATTGGATCGTCGAACAGCGCCACGAGTTGTCCCGACTTCAACTCGTCAGAAACAAAAGCCGGTACCGTCGCCCCGATACCATCACCGCGACGGATGCCATCCAGCAGCATATTGCCCGGCACGCGGACAACTCTCCGGTCGGCGTCGGTCGGAATTCCGACTTTTTCTAACCACAGGTCAAACTCGACTGACCCTTGTTCCTGAAGAAGCGTGAAATCAAGCAATTCTGCAGGATTCGTGAGATCCCGGTTTCCGATTAGTTCGCGGGACGCGACAACCGTCAGACAGCCTGGCAGCAGCATCTGCGAGACAAGCCCTTGCCAGCGACCTGTTCCATATCGGATGGCCATATCAATTCCGCCCGGCTTGAGGTCGACAGCTTGGATCGTTGAATCGATCCTCAACTCGATATTGGGGAATTCGTCAATAAACGTCGACAGACGCGGCATAAGGAACGCGCTTGAAAACATCGGAGTCGCGCTGACCACCAACGGTCGAACCGCCTCTGCACTCGACACGCTCTCAGTCACGGAGGCCATTTCCGCGAAGGCTTCAAGCAGGCCAGCCGACAGGAATTCGCCTTGTGATGTCAGAGAAATACCGTGCCGGGTACGGATGACAAGCCGAGTGCCGAGATGTTGTTCGAGCCCGCGGATTTGCTGGCTGACTGCGGAATGGGTCACGTTCAGTGCCTCTGCCGCCCGGGTCAGATTTCGAAACTCGGCAGCGGCGGCGAAGGCTCTGAGAGATGTCAAAGAGGGAAGCGTGCGCCAATCCATAAGTAAGATAATCTAACAATATAGAAAAATTTACAACTATGTGATCCCCTGATGCCGACGCATGCTGGTGCAGTAATTCATTGGCGACCACCGGAGACAAACATCATGAAAATTGCTGTTTTGGGACTGGGCAATATGGGCTCAGCGCTGGCGCATTGCTTGCTCAAGGCAGGCCACGAAGTCAGCGTTTGGAACCGCACGTCGGAAAAAGCAGAGGCTTTTGCTGAGGCTGGAGCCACGATCTGCTCTTCACCGAATGATGCTATTGCGGCGTCTGATTTTGTCATAATTTGTATCAAGAGCCACAAGGAAACTGTTGAACTGGTCAACGGGCTGAGCGTCTCGCCAAAGGGTAAGACCATCTGTGACATGAGCACGGGCGATACCTCGGATGCCGATAGACTGGTCGCCATCCTTGAGGGACAGGGGGCAGGCTACATGCTGGGCATGATCAATGCCTACCCTTCCGGCATTGGTGGTGATGAAACCACAATCCTTACGGTGGGCAGTGCCGGAACCTGGGACCGCTATGGCAGTATCATCAGAGAATTGGGTGGAAAGTCCGCCCATGTTGGAGAGAAACCAACGGCACTTGCCGCGCTCTTTGCCGGCCTCTTCACGGTTCGACAGGGGTTCATGTTCGGAATGATCTACGGTGCACTTGTCTGCCAAAAAGCGGGCATCCCGATGCAGGTTTATGCCGACCAACTCCCTGCCACGATCAAACTGGTCAATGACTACCATGATCTCTTTGCCAGAACTGTTCCGTTTGAAGATTACGACAGTGCGGAAGCCTCCCTGAAGGTTTACGCGATGGCGCAAGAGGATGCGTTGAAGACCTATCTCTCACTTAATGCGCCCGCTGATTTCATCCGGTTGATGCATGAGCGCACCAAGGCGGCTTGGGACGATGGCTACGGCGACAGACAGCTGACCTCACTGGTCCAGCATATGACGGATGCCTGATATCATAGGGCTCCGGCCCTATGCTGCCGTTGGCTAAGGCTTGATGACGCTGCAGTGTGGCCCGCCGAAGGAGAATTTCGCTGCGGTTGAGAGATGCCCGGGAAGATGAGGTCATGCTCACGGAATACACTCTGTCGCCGCACTAAGGTTCACAGGAGACCCGAGATAATGTAGGTATCTATGAAGACTTGACGTCAATAGGTGTGGATCAGAATGGCGCGACAGTTCCCGCTCGAAGGTGACAAAACCTTTCTGGTTTATGCCGGCACTGGCACCGACCTGATATTCAATCATGGCGTTGATTTACCCGGTTTCGCATCGTTTCCATTGCTGGAAGAACCTGGCACCAGGGCAATACTGGCCGGTCAAATGGAGGCACTTGTCGATCTCGCCCATGAAATGAGTGTCGGATGCATCCTTGATGCACCCACATGGATGGCGAACGCCGATCGGGCAGCGCCGTTGGGGTACGATACAGACCGGCTCGTTGAGGTGAACAAAGATGCGGTCAGTCTAATGGAGGAGGTGCGCCAGGCTGCCGCTCGCGATGATGTACTGGTGTCGGCCTGTATCGGCCCGCGCTATGACCCTTACGCCGACGTCCCTCCGGTGAGGGTCGAAGATGCACGCCAATACCACGCCGCTCAAATGCACAGCCTGAAAGACACAAGCGTCGACCTGGTCACCGCTTATACGTTCAACCGTCCAAGTGAGGCTGCGGGATGCATCCTCGCCGCCGGAGACGCAGATCTGCCTATCATCATGTCTCTTGTTGTCGAAACGGACGGGTGCCTGGCAGACGGGACCAAACTTGTGGATGGAATTGACCAGATCGACGCGGCAACCGACGCGGCGGCGCTGTTTTTTATGGTCAACTGCGCTCATCCGACCCATTTCGCCGGAGCGCTTGGCAACCACCCCCGTCTGAGAGGCATCGTGGCGAACGCTTCGAGTTGCTCGCATGCGGAACTTGACGAAGCAGATGAGCTGGACGAAGGCGATCCAGCTGAACTTGGTAAACAGATTGCCTCGATTGCGAGGCAGTATCCGTCGATCCAAGTATTTGGAGGGTGCTGCGGTACAGACATGCGCCACCTGAAATCGATGGCCATCGAATTGGCATAGCCAACTTAGTTTAATCTGAGCGATAGCGCTGATATCTAAGGTGATACCGTGATTTCTTTCCGCCACTTAAGCGGCCCGCACCGGACCTTTGGCTGACCTTGAGGATGCTGCATATGCAGTCTGCAAAGCGGACGTTGGACTGGGCTTCTTCTGGCAGTCAACATCGCAAGCTTCAGGGTCGGATCAACGCCAAGACTGTTTGGACTGAAAAGTTTCTACCACCTTTCGCAGAGTTATCGGAGCATCCTGCATCGTGACCCTGTTTTGAGGCGCACCAATTCAAAGCCTAAGCTCGTCCTGAAATCCAAAACGTTCGCCATTTGCCGCGAACTGTGAGGCGGAGGAGGGTTAAAAGTTCGGTACGAAGCCGCCTTTGTTTCTTAACGCTATGGCTGAGGCAGAAAACCCTCGCTCTCGCGGTGTGAGATTTTGGCAGCGCAGCGAGCTACCCGTTTTCAGGTGGCAATTGCAGCGTCAAGTTTTGGGATGTTTGTTAGCTTGGAACCGCTCATGGCTAAAACTGAACTTCCGCAAGTGGCAAAGCCCATCGATCACGACTGGTTGCGATGCGAAAGCCAGTGCTACAATGGGTGCCTCAGTCTTCGCAGGACACACGTGTGAATATGAACGCTCCAAGATCGGCAGGTATTGGCTCGGGCCGCTTTGTGCGCAACACGCAGATCTTAGCGGCCTGTCCATCGATATGTCTGTATCCGACTATGCTCTCGTAGAAAAAGTCGCCATTGACCACCATACACTGCATGGGCGCAACTCCGACGCATGGCACTCGATCGGCGGCAATCTCGAACACCAGTTTTTCCTCATCATTACCGGCATTCGCGCTTGGCACCGGCAATGCGCATATGACCGCCATGATCGCAATCGTCAGGCATCCGGGACATCTCGATTTACTCATTAGGATAAATGCGCCTCATGCTTGTTAAGTGTACCCGCCGCGGTATCGGCTGCCGAAGCGGAAATTCTTCGACTCCAACAGCTTAGTTCTGAACCAAAGAAACCCCCGGATGATCAGGTACAGGCATGTTCAGAACCTCGGGATTTTTCAATATACTCGCGTCCAATACAGGAAGGTCAGCGGTTAGCTTCTGACGCGCGTCTTCGATCGCATTCGCCAGATCGGCGACAAGGCCGGTTTCAACCCCATCGCGGGCCACCAGCGCGGCGACAACGGAAATCGTAGTGAACTGTCGACCCGGCTGCCCATACGGTTCCATGTCAATCTCGGCCACTTGGTATACCGGGTTTTGGTTGATAAACTCTGTAATGCCGGGACCCGCGACCGAGACAATTGTCGCCTCACACTTGTCCAGCGCCTGCTGGATCAGTTGATTAGGATGCCCCAGCACAAAGATACTTGCGTCGATGCGCCCCTCGCAAAGCTCTTGCAGAGCATTGGACGGCTCCAGTTCGTAGGTCGCGCCGAACAAGTCCAACCCCTGTCCCATCTCATCAAGGAAATTTCGAATAGACGCGTTCCTGCCGGATGCAGAGCGCCCGATATCTACGGCCTTGCCGCGCAAATCACGAATTGTCAGGATGCCCGATTCTGGTGCCGCCAGGATCGTCACCGCCTCTTTGAACAGGGGGGTAACGACGCGCAGGTCGTCCATTGCCCCATCTTTCGCGAACAAGGTCGTGCCTTCGAACGCAGCCTGCTGCCAGTCCGACTGCGCGATCGCAAAATCCAGCTCACCTGATTGCATCATTTTCAGGTTGTAAACGCTGCCCGGTGTGGGCTCGGGACTGCATCTTCGCAACGAGTCGTCGCGCGCGTTGAAAGCATCGCAGATCGCACTGGCAACAGGGAAATAATTGCCCGCAACATTCCCAGATCCAATGCTGAAGACCTTGACCTCCTGAGCGGCCAAAAATCCCGGGAAAAAAAGGGAAATACCCAAGAAAACACCGAATAACCGTTTTGTCATTGTCCGAACCAATCGTATTATTTCAAGGGTATTAACAAGTGGCAGGGATATGCCTGATTTCATTTATGACATCCCGACCCAAAGCTTGGCTATATGGTTTGTTCTGATCGCTCTGGCTGCGGTTGTAGTCGGATTGTTTATCGTCAAACCCATTCTTCGTATTCTTCTGGGAACAGGCCCCGATTTCAACTCATCAATAAACTATGTGACCTCCGGGTTCAGCCTGTTTTATGGCCTTTTGCTGGGCCTTCTGACGGTAGCAGCTTACCAGAATTCCGAACGTACCAAGGAAAGCATCCTGCTTGAGGCAACATCGCTCGGATCGCTCTATGCGCAGCTCAACGTCTATGCTGAACCATACCGCAGCGAAGTGAAGCTGATCATGCGGGACTATGTCCTCTACACCATCCACACTGAGTGGCCTGCCCACCAAGAAGGCCAGATTCTGAACGGCGGTTACAATCGCGCAGAGGCTATTCGCCGCAAGCTGGCCGAGTATTCCCCCGAAACCGGGGCAGAGCAAATCGTGCACACCGAAGTTGTGTCATCCTTTCAGGACTTTTCCGATGCACGGCAGTTGAGATTGGCCGGTGTTGGAACGGCAATTCCCGACGTGCTTTGGCAGGCTGTGCTGGTCGGCGCCGGGATAAGCATTCTGTTGATGACCATGTTTCGGATCAGGATTCGTCAGCACCTTGTTCTGGGCAGCATCACAGCGGTTTTCTTGGGTGTGATCCTCTTCGTTATCGTGACGCTTGATCGACCCTTGCGCGGTGGTGCGGCGCTGCAGCCTGAACCCTTCAGGCTTCTCTGGAGTCGCCTGATGGTATGGGATGAACCCCCAGGCGAGAGGTTCTGACATGGCCAGGTTCGACGTTACGAATGTCGAGGGGATGCGCCAACTGCGTATGCATCTGGATGAGGAAACGGTTCAGGCCGCCCGGGGCGCGTTGTCCAATTTCCGGGGCGACATATCCTTTACGCCCAGACTGCCCGGGGTGGGGGACATCTTTCGCAATATCTTCGCCCGTGAATCTCGGATCAGGCCATATTACAGCGGGACCGGGACAATCCATTTACAGCCATCGCTTGCCGGGTTTCACGTGTTCGACGTTCAGCCTAAGGAGAAATGGATACTGGAGCCCGGCGAATACTGGGCGAGCGAAGGATCGGTAAAGCTTGGCCTGCACCGTGACCCGATGCTGGCAAGCTGGTGGGCCGGTGATGGCCTGTTCGCCTGGAAGACAACATTGCGCGGTGCCGGCAAAGTAGCGATCAACGCGCCGGGACCGGTCGAAGAGATTTCAGTTACGGATGGAGAGCTCAAAGTGCAGGGCCGCCTTGTTTTAGGCCGTACCTCGGGGTTGAAGTTTCGGTCCGTGCGATCGGCGAGGTTTCCCAGGAACCTTATTTCCGGTCAGACCCGGCTGCGGTTGTTTGAAGGAACCGGAAAGGCGCTGGTGTCATGGACTCCTTACTGGAACGAGTACCTGCATAATCAGATGAGCGGTGGGGACCATATCCAGGGCTCTTTGTTCGAATAGCGCAAGGGCGCTCTTGGTACGTTCAATTAGCTATTTCTGTGATCATCTCAGCGGGAAGGCGTCCGGGCTGATAAGACCTGTCTCTTCCACGATCCAGTCACGTGATGTTAGGTTGTCCTTTGCAGAACTGGATATTTCGCCCGACTCATAGAGCGCGACCGAGCCTTCGCTCACCTCTGTAAGATTTGCTGAGATTGTATCCAGCGTTTCATTCCAACTCAGAATGTTCCAACAAGACCCATAGTAGTTTCTACGGCATCGTCTCTCCTTTTTTTGTCAGTTTTTGCCAACCTTGATCGATGGAGATGAACGGGCTCACTTCCCGATGTATCTTAGAACTTCGGTGTCCCATGCAGGGCTTTTCCGCACCGAAAGCAAAGCGCGATTGAGAACTTCGACATATTCGCTCTCATCCTGCAAGGCGAAGGCATAGTTCTGTTCTTCGAACTCATAGGGCAGCACTTCGAGGTCCTCGAAACGACCCTGCTCTCGGCCACGCAGGATTTCATATTTCAGGGCGGGTGCATCCATGACAACCGCATCGACCTGGTCCGCATCCAGGCTGGTCACCACTTCTGACAAAGTAGCAAAGCTGCGCGCGGCGATGCCTGACCGTTGCAGATATTCCGCCGACGTTGAATCCGCCAGCGTCGCAACCCGCACATTTGCCAGATCGTCAGGCGAGCGTATTTCAGATCGGATTTGCTCCAAGGTAAAGGCACTGGCCAGTATGGCTGTGATGCTGGCGACCATGATCGTGCTGCCCACTGCCAATACGGCGGACAAAATGCGCGCTGTTGGCGTTTTGAACTCGTAGTAGCGAATGGGACCGCGGGTCACGAACAGCAGGCCAATGACCAGCGCCTCCATCACCTTCCCGCCGCGTGTTTTCATCGCATAGAGCTTTGCGTTGATCTTGTGTTCGAGCAGATAGAACACCCCACCTACCAGCGCGGCTGCCCCCAACACGATGATGATCGCGGTCAGAATGCGCGGGTTCAGAAGAAACTGCCGAATGGAACTGAGGTAGCTGGCTTTCTTGATCCCGATGGCTTTGTGGGTCTCGAAAAACGAATGCGAAAAATCCACCCGTTCTTCTCGTTCGGGTGTGATCGACAGACAGGAAATCCCGACAGCCGATTGCCCCGCAGCAACGCTGTCGATCATGTCTCCGAAGTTCATCAGCGTGATGTCATAGTCCAGTCCAAGCTCTCTGGCGACGCGATCCCACAAGAAGATGGCCAGCCCATCCAGGTTGTCACCTTCCTGCATCACGAAAGGTGGACAAACCGCTGCAGCGATTGGCACCGAGCCTCTACTATCCTGTGCTCTGCCGTTGTCGGGCAATAATGCCAAAGTGAACAGCACAGAAATACTCAGGATCAAAGAAAATTTACGTTTCATACTAAGATCATTGAAAGAAATTGATTTTCCGAAGAACGAGTTTCGGAGTTTTTTCGAACCAGTATTTGGTCCGTGGTTTCAATGCGCCCGCCATCACCAAATCCTACAGCCGGTTCGCCGAGAAGGTGTCGCAACTGTTGGGGTTCCCGGTTTCATATCCCCGATAGAACCAGCTTTGCCGTTGCTGACTTGTGCCGTGAGTAAAGCTGTCCGGAACCACCACGCCCTGTTGCGCGCGTTGCAAAGCGTCATCCCCAATCGCGGCAGCGGTGTTTAATGCTTCTTCGATATCGCCGGGTTCCAAAACACCAAACCGCTGATCAACGGCGCGGGCCCAGACACCGGAATAACAATCCGCCTGAAGTTCCACGCGCACCGAAAGGGAATTTGCCTGGGATTGGCTGGACTGGTTTTTGGCGCGGTTCACCTGCTCCAGAACGCCAAGGCTGTTCTGAACATGATGGGCAACTTCATGCGCAATCACATAGGCTTTGGCAAAGTCGCCGCGCGCACCAAGGCGCTGTTCCATAACCTGAAAGAACGACGTATCCAGATAGACGCGCTGATCAACCGGGCAATAGAACGGACCGGTCGCGGACATGGCACGCCCACATGCTGAGTGGGTTCGGTCAGCAAACAAGACCAGCACGGGGGGCGTGTATTGAATGCCGGAGTTTCGGAATATTTCTGACCAGATTTCTTCGGTATCGGCCAGGATGACGGCTACAAACTCTTCGGTTTCGTCGTCAATCTGCACCGGCGCATTCGCTTGCGGCGCCGAGAGTTGACCACCACCGGTCAAAAACGGGGTCACATCCACGCCCAGGAACAGGCCGACCACAACAACCACGATCAGGCCAAGACCGCCGATACCCGCACGGGACGCACCGCGCGACGTATGGCGTCGGTCGTCGATATTACGGCTTGTACGTCGTCCTTTCCAGCGCATGCGGCCCCCAAACAATTCGGGTAGTCTATCACAGTTTTTGACGGTTCCCCGGTCTACGAGGTTTGAACGGGGAACCGATCCGGGCTTCCAAAGCCTGAGGCAGTGACAACCGTAACTAATGGACGATATCGGGTGTCACTTCGCCACCACTCAAATTGCGCTCAGTGTATTGGAACGTCCGAATTCCTCAACCGTCGATACCGGCAGTATCGCGTGCTGTTTCGGCCGGAGTGCAACGATTGCTCACCCCGATCGTTGCCTGCTGGACCTGGCGCTTCGCAGCCTTTTCCGGTGTGCAATCCGGGTCCACCACGTCGCAGCCAACAAGCGCGACTACAGCGACCATCATCACGCCTCCAAGTGTTTTAATCACTGTCCCTTCTCCTTCCTTCTTTGTTCAAAATCCGGCGAGCCCTTCGGCCAGCCAAAACGCAGCAATGCATCCGATGGGATATCCAAGCATCTGGCGCGACGGCCCTTGTGCCATCGACCAGCCCCAAACCGCTTGCGCGCCTTTCCTGACCGTCAGGAACACACCCAACACTGCAAAGATGAAGGCGAGCTGCCCAGCCTCAACGCCGAGGTTGAAGGCCAACAAGGCCGCCGGGATGTCCTGTTCTGGCAGGCCAATCTCGGCCAGCGCTCCGGCAAAGCCCAGACCGTGCAGCAGGCCGAACCCAAAGGAAATCACCCAAGGGAACCGGCTGGCCAGTGTCTTGGGTTTGTCCTTTGACCGCAGCACTTCGGTCGCGAGAAAGACAATTGACAGGGCAATCACGGCCTCGACCGGCGGGCCCGGGACGTTCAGCACGCCGAAAGTGGCCAGACCCAACGTGATCGAATGCGCGACGGTGAAGGCAGTCACCGCCCAGATCAACTGGCGCAGGTTGCGGATCAGAACCAGCAAGGCAAAGACAAACAGCAGGTGATCCCAGCCTTCGAGGATATGTTCAAAGCCCAACACACCATATTGCCATAGCGTCTGGATAAGCCCCTGTTGCGCGGGCAGCGTCACAGCAGGTGCATCGGGGGTCAGGCGGAAGGTCGCCATATTCACCGTGTCCAGATATCCCACCCGCAGCAGGACATCTGTTCTTTGCGCCTCAAGCTTGTCGATCCGTATTGCGTTGCCGCGCAGGTCTTCGGTGCAGGACATGCGCCAGACTTGTGTCCAGGCGCGACCGTCAAAGACTGGTGCATCAAAGGTGGGCGCGGTACAGACCTCCGGAAGCGCAACGTCGATATCCATCGGCGCGCCGCGAACATCCGGCTTGCGCCAGAACACGTACCAATCACTGTCGGTTTCCTGCGAGATTTCCAGATAACCCGGTTCCAGCGCGTGGGCATGGCTAAAGGCAGGCGCCAGAAGACCCACCAGTAGCGCGATCAGCGTCAGCAGGCGCTTCATGATTCACCCACAGAGTGGTTAGCTTCTGCAAGGTCCTCGATCACATAGGTGGATCGCAGATTCTCTATGAACACCTCCGTCGCGCGCTCGGCCTGCTTCTCGCGCCAATCGGCCAAAACGCGATCCCGGATCGCGACAAAAGGTGGCAAGACCGCGTCCCATCTGTTGTCGAGACGAACCATATGAAGCCCGAAGGACGATTGAACAGGTCCGCTCCATTCCCCCAATGGCAGGGGTTCCAATTGGTCAAAGAAACCCGTTCCGAAGTTGCCATCAACCAAAGTGCGCGCGCTGAGTTCAAATCCTGTTGGAAGCAATGACGCCTGACCCAATTGGCGGTGATCTTCGCCGGCGGCCAAACGCGTCCGCGTCTGTTCAACGAATGTCTCGCTTGGGGTTTGCCCCAGATAAACAAGGCTGGCCGCAAGCCGCGCGGGGGTCGTGAATGCGTCGGCGTTGTCGGACAGGTATGTTTGCAGCACTTCATCCTCTGGTCGCGCAGCACCCGCCTCGGAGGTCAAAAGGAAGTTCATCTTCTGCACCAACCGGTTGCGGATGATCTCATCATTGCCATCCAGCCCCAGCGCCAATGCTTCGCGGTACAGCACTTCGCGGTTCAGCCAATCCTCTTTGAGTTTTGCCAGCTCCTCGGCCGTCGGAGGGCGTCGCCAGGTGGACTCAAACTGACCGGCCAGAAGCTCGACCTGCCGCTGATCTATGATGATAACCCGGGCATCCGGATCAACGGCCCACTCGTCCGGTTGCGCCAGTTTGAACCAGCCAAAGATCGCAAGGCTGAGAACCGCAAAATGCACAAACGGTTCCGTAACAATTCGCCGGAACAGGCTCTGTTTGCTTGCCGTCGGCTTTGACCCGCGCGGAGGATTCCTTGTCTGCCAGCTCACATTCAACAGTTCGTCATCCATGCTTTCACCCGCCCTTGGGCAACAATAGTTTCAGCGTAAAACTCACTGTGTCGGCCGACGAGATCGCGTCATCGTCAAAGTTGTGTTCGTAAGACAGGGACCACTGCCAGGGCAGGCCTCCGCCTTTGACGAGCTTGGACACTTTGACCCCCAGTGGCAGGCTGCTGAATTCGCCGGCCTCCCAATCATAAACGAACACCATCTCGGATGTTCCGGCTGACCAACCATTGCCAAGGTTGTAATTGAACACAGGCTGGATTGTGGACAGATTGACATCTGGCCGGTCACCATCCCCAGCGACGGTGAAAAGGTTCTGGTTGAAAAGCCCCCAAAGCCCCCATTTTTCCTGTTTCGCAAATCCTGCCGCTGGTCCCAAGGCCCATTTCTCTGCGCTCAATCCATCCTCACCCGTGGGCAACAGAGCCACGGCACCCACTCCGAAACGACCCCAGCGCCGATCAAAGGTTATAAGGTCAAACAGGGTGGTGTCGCTCAGCCCCGACTGCCCGGTGGCGCTGTCCGTCACATATGGCAGTGTAAGCCGTGCAATGTGGTTGGTTGCCCCCAACTTAAACGGGATCGCGGCGCGGAATTGCAACAGGCTGCTGTTCTCGGGTGAATTGTGCAGTTTGAACGAGTGAAACCCCTGCAGCTGAAACGACATGATCGAAGCCGTCGGGTCATTGGCCGCAGATTGCAGCGATTCCGAATTGCCCTGCGCCTGAACACCCGAAGGGACCAAAAGAGCAGCCACCAACCACCACATGATAGTTTTCTTCGACACGTTTAACACCCTGATTTCACCTTCAAAAAGACAGAGAGATCACGGCCGTCAGGACATCGCTTTCAAATCGACGTTTTGCCGCAAACTCATGCGTATACTTGAGCTTTAGGGAAGCGTCGGCACCCAGCAATGTTCCGCCATCGTAGGTGACAAGCGGGCCAATACCGCTGACCTGAGCCCGCAGGCTGCTGGCCCCCAAGGCGATCCGGGTGAGCTCGGCGCCTGCACCACTGTCATCTTCAAGCTGATGGTAAGTGTACCCGGCAAGACCAACCCCCCAGCCCGAGCGGAATCGTTGCACAACAGCTCCTTCTAATTGAAATGCAGGAGCAGTCTGATAGTCGGTCGCATCGTTTTCTTCGCTAAACAACAGGCTGGCCGCGCCCGAAACCTCAAAACCACGCTCCGGAACGAACCAGGTTGCGGCAAAAAAGGGTTGGAAAGACCAGACATTCTTGCCGGCATTCAAAACTTGGACGGTGCGCTGCTGAACGTTAATAGATGCGGTATTGTATTCGCCAGTTGGCGCATAAACGGTCAGGCCAGTGCTGTAATGCAGATTTCCCCGGTGCCACCCCACCAGACCGGTCAGACTGATGTCGCCGAAGCTTGAGAGCGTGTCGTCAATGTTCGCACCCTGCAAAGGGGGACGGATCGCGGTAAAGGTGAGTTCGGCGACGGGAAAGGGGACGGTGAGATTTATGGCGGGTGTTCCGCCAAAGAGCTGCGCGTCGAAAACCTGAGTTACACCCAGTCGCCAGAGATTAAGTTCAAGGTCTGCGTCAGCTGCGATCGGAAGCCCCGCAAGCGAAACACCGTCTACGCTGCCATCAAGATGATCGAAGGTCAGGCTTGTGTAAGTTCCCGGCTCTGGAACAAATCCCGCAAACGTATCTCTGGTTCCCAGAAAATAGGCGCCCAACCCTCCTTCAACCGCAACCGCCGGTTTGACTGGCAGAACTGCAAACGTAGCTATGGCCGCCGCACCCATCGCTGAGCGCATCTCGCGCAAAAGCCTTTTCATTTGTCACCTCGTTCTAACTTCTTGACGCGGCTGCCGCGCTTTATTGGGGTTTTAGGGTCAGGGCGTGTACCAGATGGGCGACGTGTAGGCGCGTTCCTGCGTGGTCATCGGCGTGCCTTCTGGCATTTCTGTGCCAAACTTTACCGCGTCGTAAGCTGTCCAGCGTGGCGTTGGGATTTCGATCACGCGAGCGTAATAGAATGCAGGTTCTGAAGGGTCGAAATCGGGGTCGGTCCAGACGGTGCCTAACTCCGGCGCGCCTATCGAGTTGGTCCAGGAGGGAATAGACAGATCGACGGTGTTGCCCACAGGAGGCAGCTTGCCGGCTGCATCCGGCGACCGATCACCACCCCACGCCACATCGTAGACCATTTCCATGGCTTCTCCGCTTTCCCCGTCGATCCAGCCTTTGATGATCTGAATGCGATCGAGGTTTGCGCCATTTGGATCGCGCAAAGAGTAGACGAGAAAATCTGGCGCGTCCCCGCCCGAGGGTGTTGCCAAGTCACCACCCATAGGCACCCCGCCGGAATAACCGATGCGAGCGAGATCTCGCCGCGCCAGAGCATCGCGGTCGTAATCCCCTCCGAAGAAACGCACTGTCATGCGCGGCCCAGTCGTCCCGTAGGCCTCACGACGTCGCATCGCATCAAAAATCGACTCACGCGTATTTTCCCGCGCCCAAACAGCCGTCAATCCTGCGGCGTTGTATTGGGAAGAATAATAGGCCGCCTCTCCATCCGGAAATCTCCGGCCCACGTGGACTGCGCGTTCTGCGTTCGGTTCATAGGCGGTGAATTTCCCGAAGAAGTTATCCTCAGCCACCGTTGTAAGGCCAGTATGGGTGTCCGTTGCAGCACTCGCGCCGAATTTAAACGGGTTCACTCCCAATTCTGCTTCAAGAGCCAACCCCCTCAAAAGGCCAGATCGTGCGTAATCGCCCGGTAGCATTTCCTTCGTTTTGCGTTCAGAACTATCGAGATTTCCGTAGTCCCATGTTTCGAAGTCGGCGAATGTGTCATCGGGCGACAGGAACGGATGCGCTTCACCATCTCCCTTGTACTGTGTCCATTCGTAAAGCGGCTCCCATTTCTGGCGCAGTTCAGCGTATTCCCGGTCCAGAGGTGGGGTGCCTTCTGCAAAGTCGTCAACCAGTGAAAACATCCAACCATTGGACAGGTTACCGTTATGGGCGATCGCCAATGCGTCGCCGCCCGTGGTGTCCTCGTAAGTCTGAAGCCAGGTATATAGATCACGGGGGTTCGGTGATCCCATCGGCGGCGTCGTGGTGTAGGGTACAAGCTGTCGGGTCTTGTCCGGCCCATCGCGGAGAATGACGTTACGATGCAGGTTGTTGCCGCTTACGAGCGACGTCCATTCGTAGGCGGCGAAGGTCGTGAAAACACCGGGCTGGTAATACTCCTCGGCAATGGTGACCAGATTGTCCCAAACGCGCTCATAAGCTTCGTTGCCCGGTTGATAGTTCAGGGCAGGACTGAGCGTGCCTTGCGCGAAGCTTGCGGTCATCTCCTGCGCCGCTCTGAGTGCAGCTTCGCCGCCTTGATTAAATGCTTCGTGGAAACTGCGCCCCTGTTCATCCGCCATTATATTCGGAGCACCCGAAATTATATCGGTGATCGCGCCCATCCCGTCGGAGTGATCTGTGATCATGTAAAAGTCGAAAGGCCGCTCGAGTTTGACAGGCTGGCCCGTGTTTGAGATCACCTGTTCGCCACGCGCAAACCGGTAAGCGTCGCGCGGCATCAGCCGCGTTCCGCCGCCGCCGGCATCCGCCGAAAGGCTGGTATGAACATGTGTATCCCCAAAGTAGACGCGCTCTGGGTACGCCCGGTCCGCGTAGGGCGAATAGGGTCTACCTTTCAAAACGTTGGCGGTCGCGTTGGGTGGCGTTTCTTGGCATAATGCTGCGGTTGCAGCAAAAACGAAAATGGTAGAAGCAATTGAAAAAGTGTTCATTAGAATTACTCCGGAGTATACCAAATGGGAGATGTATAGGCGCGGTCCTGGATGGAGATCGGAGCTTCTGGTGGAAGTTCGACACCAAAGAACTTGCGGTCGTAGGTCGTCCAACGCGGCGTTGGGATTTCCAGAACCCGTACATAGTAAAATGCACTCTGATCAGGATCAAAATCCGGATCTTCCCAGTAACCGCCAAGAATGGCTTGGCCGATTTCATTGGTGTATGAAGCCTCCTCGGCATTAACCGTATCGCCGACCAGACCATCACACGCCCCGTCGACAACCTCGCGACCACCGCATGAGACGTCATAGACTTTCTCGGATGTGGTGTCGTCGGCGTTCAGCCAGCCTTTAATGACCTGAACCCGGTCCAGGTTGGCTCCGTCGGGGTCTCGCAACGCCCGAATTAGGAATCGCGGCACACGGCCTTCACTCTTTCCCAGATCACCCCCCATAGGTACGCCATTGGCGTAGCCATGCGCCGCGAAGTCCGACCGAGGGAGGTCGGATTCTTCAAAATCGTAGCCGGCAAAAACGCGCACCCGGATGTGAGTGCCCGAAGTTGCGTAAACCTCTTTGCGCATCATTGCGTCAAAGATCGCTTCACGTGTATTCTCGCGAGCCCACACAGCGGTGAGGCCTGAGGCGGAGGTTTGCCAAGCGTACTGCGCGACGCTCTCGTCACCCCCAATCCCACCGACCACTTCTTCAAACCGGATCGGATCCGCCGTCGGTTCGAGGGCCACGACTTTACCGAACATATTGTTTTCTTGAGCGGTTGACAGCGAGGTGTGGGTATCCGTCGAGCCAATCATCCCAAATTTGAATGGGTTCACGCCAAGCTCGGTACGGTAGGCCAGACCTCGCTTCAGCGCTTCACGCGCATATTCGTTGGGGATCATCTCGGGCGTTTTTGGGTTCGGACCAAGTTGTCCTTTGTCCCATGTCTCGAAATCCGCAAACAGGTCGTCGGGTGACAACATAGGATGGGCTTCGCCATCCCCTTTCATTTGCGTCACCTCATAGAGCGGCTCCCAACGGGCGCGGCGAGTTGCGTAGTCGGCATCAAGAAGCTCATCGCTATCCAGTTTGACGGTGTCAAACATTAGTCCATTTGACAGATTGCCGTTGTGCGGAATTGCCAAGAGGCGGTCGCCGGTATCTGCCTCATACTGCGCCATCCAATCCCAAAGATCTTCTGGGTCTACGCTGTCATACGCTGAAAACGGCAGTCGTGTATCGGCGTTCCCTTTGCCTCCACGATAGATCACGTTGCGATGCAGATTCGAGCGATTGAACGCCGAAGTCCACTCAAACCCGATAAAGGCAGTGAAGGCGCCTGGCTGGTTATGCTGCTCAGCTGCTGCGGTTATCTCTTGCCAAACACTATCGTACACGCCGGGCACATCTGCTAACGGGTCTTCACCAGATGCTTTGGTCAGCGAAAAAATCTCCCAGGCTCCGGGTAGATCCCCTGCATCAACGGCGGCCTGAAGCGACTGCCCGTATTCCGTTTCAAGCAGTCGAGGATCTCGCGCCGCGAGCAGCGGCGCAGTTCCCAGATTTTCGGCGTGATCTGCCACTACGAGAAAATCCAGCGGGCGGGCCAGACGGGCCTTCAGCCCGGTCGATGACGTCACCGTTTCTCCCTTTGCGAAACGATAAGCTTCATCCGGTCCGATCGTGTTGCCGATCAGACCAGCGTCAGCGGAATACGTCGTGTGCACATGGGTGTCGCCAAAATAGACCTGATTTGGAAAATCCTGACTGGGATAGGGTGAATACTCGGCAGTAGGAGCGACAGGTGGCGTGTCCTGGGCCAATGCGGCCGACGCCAGAATCGAGGAAGTCAAGACCACGCTCGAAGAGTAAGAAACAAACGAAAATGGCAATCCGCACCTCTAAATATCTCTTTGAGATTCATGTTGACTATGAAGGGTTGGGGAAATAATTACGTCCAAAAGTGGACGTTGCAAATTGAAGTTCGAAGAAAATCTCACGTTTCTGCGATCAAATGGTTGGCTGGCAAGCCTACCAGATCACTTACAAAAGCCATTCGAACAGAAGCTGTTCTTCCGGAAAATCGAAAGAGGAGACAGGCCGTTTTCTATTGGAGCTGAACCGGGCGGCATGGTGGGATTGGCTGACGGTTGCTTGGAGCTCGAGGTATTCGTCGGCCCGCGTTCACCGCAACCGTGTTACTTGCTTCACAGTGGACACTGGGTAGGAGAAGCATCTTTGTTTCGAGGAAATCGCCTAATGGGTGTTCGGGCCAAGCGCTCCAGCATTGTAGCTTACCTGGAGTTAAAGGCACTTCGTGAGATCGCGGATCAGGCCCCAATTCTTTGGAAGCATCTTTTTGATCTGTCTCAGCAACACAACTTGCAAATACTTCGCATAGCCGACTCTTTAATGGAGCGCGACAGTCGTAAGAGACTGGCGCTAATCCTTCTACAATTGGCCGGGTGCTACGACAGCTTTGGAGGGCGGCCTGCGTTGATAGATTTCGACCAACGAACCTTGGGAGGGATTGTTAACTTATCCAAAGGTAGGCTGAGTCCACTATTGAATCAGATGCAAACTGATGGATTGTTATCGATCGAACGAGGCGCAATCCGTCTTGCGGACGTTGATCAATTAGAGGCTGTTGCCATGTCCTGATACTGGTGCGCCAAGGAATCGCAGCAGTATACGCTCATAGGTTTTCAATCAGACCATCGACTTTTTGGGTTTCTTCCAGACGGCGTTGACTGACCTAAGACAAAGCGGGTTGAAATTTGCGTAACGATGTCGGCAAAAGCAATAGCATTGCGATCGCAGCGGCAATCAGTGGGGCATTCATGTCGATGCGATACAACCAGGTCCCAATGATCGGCCCCACAGCCAGCCCCAACCCCCGGAAGGCTATGTTCAAACCTGCGACTTTGCCCTGAACTCCCGGTCCCACCGAAAGACTCAACCCACCCATTAAGCATGGAACCAAACACCCCAATGATCCGCCAATGATGAGCATCGCAATCGCGGTGGAAAGTACCCTTTCCGCGGCAAACAACGCGATCAGGCCGATTAGGACACCCAATCCAGAGCCCCAAAACAGCGACACCGACACCGATGTTCTACAAGCTGAAATAATCAACTGCGAGATAGTGAGCGCAAATGTAGTAAGCGCCAAAATGAGACCCGCTGTTGCAATTGCATCAGTGCTTGAGAGGTTCAAACCATCTACCAGCCTGAGCCCGATCGTGGGAACAATCATCGCGTAAGATGTGAAGCCCAGAAAGGTCATCAAGAAAAAGTGCCACACATTCCGAACAGGTACAGGTTCTGTTGATTTTCTACCCGCCGCTGCATGCACATTTGGTAAACAGACGTACGATATAGCAAAGGCTATTATTACGCCGAGGACCAATAGGAAGAAACCAAAGGCTATCCCACAACCAGCAGCCGACCAAAGAAGTATAGAGCCAAACAGAGCGCCTGCGGTCACTGACGCTCCCATGGCACCCATGCCCGAGACACGCCAATCGGTCGCCGTTGTATCCGCAATGAGGGCTTGCGTCGTTGTTAGCAAAGCCCCGCCGAAGATACCTTTTATCGATCTCGCCACAACAAGCATCCAGAATGCCGACGTTACAGTTAGCGTCATCATATTTGAGAAAACCAAGGCCATTGCCAACGGCCCAACAGCAACCATCGGAAGCGAGATCAAGATAAGAGTTCGCCGATTTACCTCCTCGGCAATCGTGCCCCAGACAGGCGCGGTCGGAATAACGAGAAGTGCACCGAGACCAAGGATGATCCCAACCTGAAACTCGCTCATGCCAATATCCCGTGCAGCAACGCCGAGCCCCCCCGTAAGAAAGGCGTTCGAGGCGGCGTAGATGAAAACACCTAAGACAATAACGAGCTGCGGTATGGACTTTCTCCGTAGTTGGTTGCCAAGGTTTCTTGCGCTGCCATAGAGGATGGCCGGATCAGTCCTGAAGCAATGCAAAGAAGTCGGCGCATAAAGGGTTTCGCTCAAATTTCGGGGTCGCTGCTGTATCATTGATAGCAATAAAAATTCTTGCAATTATCCAAATTTGGATAATTGATCTATGCTGTTAATCAAATGATAGGACCGAAAGTGAGAAGGGTTGCGCTAAGGGGTAACAAAAACTTGTCAGGCTGGCTCTCAAACCTCCCGCGCGACTTAGCGGATACTTTAATCCAGAAATCTCGCCTGCGAACCTACGCCGAGGGTGATATCATCTACACCGTCGGACAGGAACAACAGAGCCTTTTTGGTGTTCAGAGCGGTAAAGTGCGAATGTTTGTTTCGGTGAATGACCACCCTCTGAATTTCGCACATGTGGCCGGTTCGGGTTTTTGGTTTGGCGAGTTTGAGTTCATCATACCTCAATCCCGTGTTATGGAAATGGTCGCTGCGGAAAACTCCACCTTAAACGAAATCACACGGGCCGTGTTTGACAAGATTGCCCTTCAAGACCCACGAGCCTGGCATGCCGTCGCTATGCTGGCCGGTCTGAATCAGGCGATTGCACTCGGCGCAGCCGATGATCTTTTAGTAAAGGATTCAAAGCAGCGACTGGTGTCGGTTCTGCTGCGTCTTGCAGGGTACCGTAATGGCTTTCAAGGCAACCCTCCGTTCGATCAAGTCCCGGTCACACAGCGGGAACTTGCAGACGCGGCCTGCCTTTCACTCTCAAAAACTTCGGCTCTGCTGTCAGATCTCGTGCGCGAAGGCGGAATAACAACAGATTATGGTTCAGTCGGGATATTAGATGTTACATTGCTCCGCGAATTGATTGTTTAGGGCTCATGCCCATTTAGCAAAGCCTTCGACTTCCTGTCGAATCCACCTCAGCGCAAAAGATCGTGTTTTTGTTATCGGAAACGGGCCTCTCGCAGACCTATTGATCTGGATCCAACGGGATCGATGAACTCACACGCCGTGCATTGAACTTTACAACAGAGCCTTGACCACTCCATGATTAGTTGTGTTGGCCGTTCGAAAATGGTGGTATATCAAATGTTCTTTTGTGGCAGTCACTACACGCTCAAGAATTGCTTCATGCGTTTTCTGAAAGCCCCTGCCTTGGTTGTCGGCATTTTGATTGCTCTTGTATCCGCTCCCTATCCCGCCAACGCATGCCCGGTGTGTACGACGCTTCCAGATGCATCACTTGCGGACCATTTGATTTCAGCCGAGATCATCGTTTTGGCCGGACCCGCACCGGACAACCCGTTCCGGTTTACGCCTAAGAAACTGATTAAAGGCACTCAGAAGGACCTTGCGAGTCTCTCTGAAATCCCATTTCTCGTCGATAGCACAACCCGGGCAACCTTTCTCAATGACCCAGAAAAGAGCGTCCTGTTTACTTATGGTGCTGTAGATAAAGATGCTGCCGGACGCAGCCTCTCTCGCAGCTGGAAAAGGATTTTTACCCTGACAGCGGACAGGGAAAAGTTTCTGACTGATCTTGAGGCGGCAGCCAGACACTGGCCTTTCGACAGCGGAACCACTTCTGAACGCGCAGAGTTTTTCGCCCGGTATCTGAACTCCGACGATCTTGTTTTGCGTGACACGGCGTTGATCGAATTGGATCGTGCGCCGTATTCCGTTGTTAGAGCCCTGCGCCCAAAAGTTCCAATTGACCAGCTTTCGCAAGAATTTCGCAATATCAACCGCATCAGCTTTCTACCCGTTTCAATTCGTCTCCTTGGCCTGCAAACGGACGATGCGCAGGCCGCCAAGATCGTAAAGTCACGTTATGAACAAGCACTGGATAAGGGCAGTAGCTATGCATACGAATGGGCGCTGGCCGGAGTGGAATTGGATGGGTTAGCCGCCGTGGAAACCATCGACAATGCACTTCAAATGCCTGGTCGGAAGCTGGAAAACAGACAGAACCTCGTACGAGCATTGGCCGACGCTGGATCGGTCTCTCCGAACCTACGAGATGTGATCATCAGTATTTTTTCCAGATGTCTGAACGAAGACCCCGAATTGGCTTTGAACATCGCTATCGCCGCGCGCGACTGGCAAGAAGCTCGATTGGATCATAAACTCAAAGCTATATTAGAAAACGAAAAAACTGACCCGGTAACACGGTTCGTTATTCAAACCAAGCTTACCGCATTTGACTGACAATTGGCGACAACGATCTTCTCTAAAACTGCATTCCGGTTGGTTCTGCTGATCAAGGACAGCTGAACTTGCTCCCAGACTATCAATGCTCGTGGCGTTAGGCGTCGGTTCAAAGGCTTCCCATGGCTGATTAACGTAAACGTCCGCTTTCCGGGTACTCGATGATCAAGTTGGCAAGTGCAGAAAATGACTGCTTTCCGCCCTGGCGTCCCAAAGAAGCAAACGGCCCTTAGCTGCCTTTGACCCTGCCACCTGATGCGGCTGTACGGCCCGTCAGAGGAGACATTCGCCGCGAGCGCTATATCCAATTCAACCCGAACTCGTGGATTGCGGGATTTTTGCCTGTCGTCGTATTGAGAACAGACACGCATTTGGCGACATATCTAAATGAAACGATGACCTCTGCTGAAACCATACCCCAATCTCCGGATCGCACCCTTGTCGGCGTTGCGCTGATGCTGGGGTTTTGCCTAACCGCTCCTTTGCTGGACGTTTCTGCGAAACTCGCGTCGACCAGCGTGCCGGTTGGGCAGATTACGGCTGCCCGGTTTGTGGTGCAATGCGCGCTAATGGCGCCTTTCATCTGGATAATGGGTCTGTCAGTGCGCGTGGCGAAAGATCAGGTGATGGTGCTGGTTTTCCGCTCATTGCTGTTGGTGTTCGCAACATTTTGTTTCATTGCCGCAATCCGGGTGATGCCCCTTGCCGATGCGCTGGCAATCGTGTTCATTGCCCCTTTCATCGTCTTGTTGATCGGCAAGTTCTATCTTGGTGAAGACGTCGGCCCGCGTCGCGTTGGCGCGGCGCTTGTGGGGTTTGTCGGGGTGTTGTTAGTCATCCAGCCCAGTTTCGCAGCATTCGGCGCGGTTGCCATTATTCCGCTTGGCACGGCAATTGCCTTCGCCTTCTACATTCTGTTGACCCGGGGATTGTCGCGTCGGGTGCACCCTGTGACCCTGCAATTCCACACCGGCCTGATCGCCAGCCTGTTTTGCATTCCAGCTCTAATTATTGCCCAAGGTTCCGGCTCTGATTTGTTTGATCCCGTTTGGCCGACAGATATCGCGTTGTTGTGGCTTTTAGGCGCTGGCTTTTTTGCGACGGTGAGCCACATGATGATGACCTACGCGCTGTCTTTTGCGCCTTCCGTCACGCTGGCACCGCTGCAGTATTTTGAGCTGCCGATAGCGACCTTGTTCGGCTATCTTGTCTTTAATGATTTCCCGAACACGCTTAGCCTGCTTGGCATTGCCATCATCATCGGTGCAGGGCTGTATATGATACATCGCGAAAGGGTGGCGGCCAGGCAGTTGGTCACCGTACGTGCCGTAACTCCAATCTAAGGCTACTCGCCCGGCCCGTTCCGGACACTCATCGTTCAATCACATTCTGCGTTGTAGCATCAAGAGCCGACATTCGAACTAATCTCAGATTCCGGTCAACCTGTAAGTCGACCAATCCACCAAATTGTGTTCGAGATCTCTCGTCTATTTGGTGCAGCTCCGTTTCTCCAGGATTGGACCTCAGCGGCCGCTCTCAATTCCCACTGTATGTGTTGCACTCATTTCGTTGCTCCTAAATTCGAGCGTCTCAAGCGTAGTCGTTTAGTCCGGAGAATAGGTAGATTTATATTCAGATTGGATTGAGTGTTAGGGTGCAGTCACAACAATGTACCCGCACCTTCAAGCAAAGGTGCTCTTGGACTTTGGGGGATCGAGTGATCGAATTTTACAAATCTATCTTGAGAACTACGGGACATCGTCAGGTGGTCAACATCTTGCTGTCGCTGGCCATTGCCGCCCTGGCGGCGTTTCCACTGAACTACCAGAAGGAAATCGTGAACGGTCTGACCGAAAAGAACATAAGCCCCGGAGGCTTGCTGTGGCTTGGTGCTGCTATGGGCGCGGTGATAACCCTGAGCCTCGCGCTGAAATGGGTGCTGGGGTATCTTTCGAGCGTCCTTGGCGAGGACATGATCCGCAGGCTGCGCAAGCGTATTTGCAACCTGTCTCGCGAAAACCCGGCGGGTTCCGAGAAAGTTGCCTACGGTGCCAAGGCAACAATGGTGTCGGCCGAAGCCGAACTGAGCCTCCCCATCTGAACTGGTCCACCGTTATGTTTAGGAAACGGAGGACTGAGAATGGCGAACAAGCGACCGAAGCCCGAAGAGATTGTCGCGAAGTTGCGGCAGGTTGAAGTGTTGATGGGGCAAGGCATGCCCCGTCTGGACGCGATCCGACAGATAGGTGTTGTTGAACAGACCTATTACCGGTGGCGCAAGCAGTATGGTGGAATGGGCGTGGATCAGCTGAAGGAACTGAAGCGACTTCAGAAGGAGAACGAACGGCTGAGACGAGCGGTGTCGGATCTGACGCTCGACAAGCTGATCTTGAAGGAAGCTGCACGGGGAAACTACTGAGCCCCGCGCGTCGCCGAGCTTGCATCGATCATGTGCGAAGCCAGTTCAAAGTGTCTGAGCGCAGGGCCTGCCGCGTGTTGGGGCAACATCGTTCGACACAGAGGCACGCTCCGAGAGGCCGTGCAGATGAGGACCGGTTGGTTGCCGACATGATCGAACTGGCCAGGCAGTACGGCCGCTACGGCTATCGTCGGATAGCGGCTCTGCTCAGAGAGGCGGGTTGGTCGGTCAGTGACGGTCGTGTCGAACGACTATGGCGACGAGAGGGGCTGAAAGTTCCAGCAAAACAACCGAAGAAGGGGCGGCTCTGGCTGAATGACGGATCATGCGTCCGGCTGCGGCCTGAATATCGAAACCATGTCTGGTCATATGACTTTGTTCATTGTCGGACAGATGATGGGAAGGTGTTCCGCACTTTGAACATTCTGGACGAGCACAGCCGGGAATGCCTGGCGATCAAGGTGAAGCGCAAGCTCAACTCTTCGGATGTGATTGATGCTCTAACGGATCTGTTCATCCTGCGTGGCGCTCCTGTCTTCATACGTTCCGACAATGGCCCCGAGTTCGTTGCTCAGGCGGTTCGGGACTGGATCGCTGCCGTTGGGGCCAAGACCGCCTACATCGAACCAGGGTCTCCTTGGGAAAACGGATACTGCGAAAGTTTCAACGGGCGGATGAGGGATGAACTGCTCAACGGCGAGATCTTCTACAGCTTGCGAGAAGCACAAATCCTGATCGAAGAATGGAGGAAACACTACAACACAAAGAGGCCCCACAGTGCATTGGGTTATCGCCCACCGGCGCCCGAAACCATCATCCCGATGGATCACAGGCCGACGATGCACTAACAATCAACTTGGACCAGTCAGATGAGGCCGCTCAATTGCCGAGAGCTTGGCAAAACCGGTTCCTCAGAAGTGTCCGGTACAGAATTTGTGCGCAAAAGCCTTGTGGGAAGCCGCGATGCGTCGGCCACAAACTGGTTGCAACGCAATGGTTTCGCTCGCGAAAGTATCTTGGAATTTTCTGAAATCGGCAAAATTGAACGCTGGCAAATGGATCAGGGGGATGCAATCGAAGTCGTCTTCTACCACGGCATCGTATCTGACGTCCATTTGGCTGTGAAATAGAACCATTTGTCCGAGCGCACGAATGGTTGGGACACATGTAGCAAACGGAGGATCCTATGAAAGGAATTGTTAAGGCAACTGTGGTGTTGATTTTTTGTGGGGCAAGTCTTGCCTCTTGCACAAATAATCAAGGCGTGAACGCGGCCTCCGGAGCACTTGTTGGCGCGGCGGTGGGGAACCAAATCGGTTCCGGCAGTGGGAGAACAGCTGCAACTCTGGTGGGAGCCGCTGCTGGTGCGCAAATTGGTGCTAACGCTTGCGGCGGACAGAACCAACCCCCATGCACTTGAGGCGCCAATGGGCCGTCGTCTGCCTGTGAAAAACAGACAGCACGATCCTATTGAGCGGCAACCAGGGTCATGGCAGTCAAGTGTCTTGAACCTTCGGGAAATTCGGGCCTGAGGCTAAGTTGTGCATCCTACAGGTAGGGGGAAAGTAGCCGGGCGAAACCGTTGCGCAATTTGGCCAAAAGCGGGAGATCATTGATCTCTTCAAGGCTAATTTCCCGAGCGCCAAGTGCTTTTGAGTCAAGGATGGCATGGAGTTCTTCCGACAGCTCTCGATGATAGCATTCAACATTGAACTCAAAGTTCAATCGCAGGCTTCTGGGATCCCAATTTGTGCTTCCAACAAGAGCCCAAACGTCGTCCACGAGCATGATTTTCGTGTGATCGAATGGTGGCTTGGTGAAGAAAACCCGGCAACCATGTTCCAAAATTTGCCCGATCTGCCCCATAGCTGCCCACTCGACAACCTTAACGTTGTTGTTGGATGGCAGGTAGATTTCGACCTTGATGCCACGGAGCGCCGCCACTGAAAGCGCTTCTATCAGCCGAGAATCTGGCAGGAAATAAGGGCTGACAATACGCACCCGTTCCCGCGCGGCCGACAGCGCTGCGAAAATGAGTTTGCTGAGCGTCTCGAAATCCTCGTCTGGTCCGTGCGAAATTCCCCGCGACCAGACTGTGCCATGGCGGGTAAGCTCTGGAAACCATGCCGGGCCGCTCAACTGTTCACCTGTGGTGAAGGCCCAGTCCGTGACAAACACTTGTTTGAAGTGGCTTACAACCGGCCCCTCGAATTTGAAGTGCAGGCATTGTGTCGGCGCTTCGGGATCGAAGTTCAGGCAATGCGCTTCGCGAATATTGGTGCCGCCTGTGAAGCCAATGCAGCCATCCACAACAAGGATTTTTCTGTGATTTCTGAGGTTTGAAAAGCGGCGTGAGGAGAACCCGCTTGTAGGAAGAAAACTCGCGGCCTCAATGCCCATCTCTTTCAAACGAATAACCATGTTTTCCTTGCTGTAGCGCGCGCCAACGCAGTCGATAAGAACGCGCACTACCACGCCGCGATCCTTGGCGCGGACGAGCGCATTCAAGAATTCTTCTCCTGCTCGGTCGCTGTCAAAAATATAGCTCAACAATCCAACCGATAAATTGGCGCTATCTATGGCCGCGATCATCTCCGGAAAGGCCTCATCACCATCTCGCAGGCAATCGACCGTGTTTCCCGGCAAGAGTGGCTTTGCGCTAAGAGCTTCCCCGGCACGGGCTAATCCGGCCAAGTGAGGTAGTTGGATATTAGCCTCTTCAAACAACACTCTCTCACTTTCCGAGAGAGAGAAACCTGGAATTCGGCGCATGGTGTCTGACAGGCCCATCCGTGTACCAGCCCGGTTGATCCGATTGACGCCCAGTATGATGTACGCCAAGGAGCCAACAAACGGCGCAAGCCAAGCAAGGGCTGACCAGCCAATGACCGCGCGCGTATCGCGCTTTCTCAGAACAGCATGTACAGTGACTCCGAAGGCTAAAGACATCTGCACAAGCGTGACGAGAAATGCCCATAGGTAGACGAGGCTCAAAATTCGATCCCCCAAATGCAGCTACACCACTTGAAGCCTCACCTTATCTTTTTTGACTAACAAGGGTGCAGAAAGTTTGGTTTGGCAATACTTGGATCCAGCCGTTCTACCACTGACATCACGCTTTGCGCACCTTGTACGCCGTCTCCGAGCCTAACCAACGTCTGGTTAGCTCCATTCTGCGAACCTCGACGAACAGTGCAGCGAAGGTCTGCTTCCCGCCCCAATCGACATTGGGATACAGCCCAGCGAGAAATTTCAAGCGAAGTGTGGGTCTTCGGGACAGTGCGGACCAATACTCAGAAGCGTATTAGTCCATTCTGAACGTCCCTCCCGCATTTTCCTTGCTTTTCTGATGAGTTTTTCTCCTGATTTCAATCTACTAAGCCGACGAAAATCTTGGCGTGAACATCCCTTAGCTTCCCGGGTCTCAGGGCTCAGACATGATGTGCTGTGAGCAATTGATAGGCGCATGCAGCGAATTTGCGGATTATCCAGCCGCACTGTGACACGGTTTAGAAATCTGATGTCCGCTCAGGTCCGTTGGTGCAAGTTGTAGCGAGCGACAGGCCCCTAAGGTCTCTTGCGTTCCAGTTTAAGGAGCGAGCGTTGGCTATTCAGCAGCAAGGCTTTCAATCGTTGGCCAACACTTGACCTCGCAAACAAACTTTTTTGCTATTTTTTGTTGTGAACACACTTCCCTCAAGCCAACAACAATATTTAAGGGAAAGCGATGAACACACATAAAGGGCTGATCAAACTTCTGATTGATGCGGTCGTCAATGGCAATTTGGTCCTCAATGAGAAGAATGGGCGTGTTCGTTTTGAACTCCGTTCCGAAATCTGCTCGGTAAAAGGGGTTCTGTTTTCGCGGTGGGATTGGAGTAACACTCAAGGACGGCCTGGATTGATGTCGATGATCGAGCAGGTCGAGTTTGATTGTTCAAAGACTACATACTTGGGTCTGTTTGATGAATCCCCGGAGTACGAGGAAAAGGTCACGTGTCTCTTGCAAGAGCGTTTGGCCCCGGAGCGACTGTACAAGCACGATGTAGAAAGAGGTTGGTTGCTGACGGCATTCAACTCGCCGACCCACTATGAACGTGATGAAACTGATGCATACTCCCCAATGTAAATCGAAGGGCTGACTGGAGTTACGCTCAGCTGGAACCGCATTTGTCCAAGTTCTCAAACTGTGGGAAAAAAGGGCTTCACCTTCATGGCTTTCCACGTTCTGTGAACGGCTGCAAACGCGTCCGCTTTCGGCTTATTATTGATCTTGCGGGCGCGGCAGAGGCCTGTATGAATCCATGAACAATGAACGTTTCGTGCTATTTGATCTCTTCAAGAAGATGCATAGACCTATTAGACGCTACCGGACATAGTCCTATGCATCGTGCAATCGGAAATGAAGGCGCTTACACATGGAATACTCTTTGGATTTTACATTCAATCGCCTTCCCACTCTATATAACACTGGGCCGTTGGGCGTGATCCTTTTGAATGCGGGTCAGGAGGCGTTCGAGATTGCCCATGGTGAGCGCATCGCGCAGTTGGTTGTAGCGCCGGTTGTACAGGCGACTTTCGAGCCGGTTGAAGCACTGAGCAACACGGATCGCGGTGCGGGTGGTTTCGGCTCGACCGGACGCGGCTGATGTTTTTGGTATTGATCCTCGCCGCCGCTCTGTGGGGCATTGGATATCTGGCGGGGGTTTCCCGGACGGCCCGTTCCGTTTCGGTAGGGGTTTTGCTGGTCGGCGTGTTGATTATTCAACTGACATTGCCGGATGGGCACCCGCTGCGCGAAGCAACCGGCGGCTCTGCAGCCCTGTGGCTGATACTGGGTGGTGTCGCGGTTCTGGTTCTGATCTATGGCAGGATGCTCAAGGCGTTGCGAAACCGCGCCGCGCCAACGCCTGCCGAGGAACCCGCCATGCCGTCCGACAAGTTCTCCGAGGCTGAACTGGAGCGTTACGCCCGTCATATCGTCTTGCGTGAGCTGGGCGGACCGGGGCAAAAAAAGATGAAAAAGGCCCGCGTTTTGGTGATTGGTGCCGGAGGGCTTGGTGCGCCAGCGCTGCAGTATCTGGCGGCGGCGGGCGTCGGTACAATCGGTGTGATTGATGACGATGTTGTCGAGAACGCCAACCTGCAACGGCAGGTGATCCACCGTGACGCCGATATCGGCATGCCCAAGGTGTTCTCGGCCCAACAGGCCATGGAGGCGCAGAATCCTAATGTGGTCGTCCTGCCCTATCATCGCCGTCTGACTGAAGAGATTGCGGCGGATCTGTTCGCCGATTTTGACCTCATCCTGGACGGCACCGACAATTTCGATACTCGCTATTTGGCCAACCGCACCGCGGTTGCACTGGGCAAACCGCTGATCTCGGGCGCGCTGTCGCAATGGGAGGGGCAGCTAAGTGTCTTTGACCCGACCAATGGCGCACCCTGCTACCAGTGTATCTTTCCCGAAGCTCCGGCCCCTGGTCTGGCCCCGTCTTGTGCTGAGGCCGGGGTCATAGGCCCGCTGCCCGGCGTGGTGGGGTCCATGATGGCCGTTGAGGCGATCAAGGTCATTACGGGGGCTGGCCAGGCCCTGCGTGGCGAGATGTTGATCTATGACGCCCTCTACGGAGAGAGCCGCAAAATCAAGCTGTCACGACGTGCAGATTGCCCGATCTGCGGTGCGTCAGGGGAATAAGGCAACCGCCGCGCGCAATTGCGCGCGGCTTGGCCCAACTCTGCCAAGGCGCATCCTTGATGCGCGCTGCAGGGGCGGGAGTACTTAGCCCAACGCGCAATCAAGATCGGCTATCAAATCTTCGGCATCCTCAAGTCCGACGGACAGCCTGAAGATTCCATCCCCCGCATAACGCCGATAGTCTTCCAACTGCGCGCCCTGCAGTTTGAACGAGGTTTCCATGAGGCCTTCTGTTCCCATCCAAAAGATCAGGCTGCGGTGATGACCCAATGACACTGCATAGTGAATGACTTTCAGGCGTTCGATCATCTGTTGGGCAACGCGCTCACCGTCCGCCGCGTTGCCGACCTGAAAGGAAATCATCCCGGACATGTTCGACATCTGTCGCTGGGCCAATTCTGCCTGCGGATGCGAAGCGAGACCAGGATAAATGACTCGGGACACGCGCGGGTCCGCCTCCAGCCAATCCGCGACGACCATAGCCCCGGCTTCGTGCGCCTTCATGCGCAGCGGCAGGGTCGAAGCGCCGCGCGCTATGAGCCAAGCATTGAACGGTGACAGAATTCCGCCGTGATGAATAGCCGCCTCGGCGCGCATTTTGGCCACCAGTTCGGCAGAGCCAGCCACGGCACCGCCAATAGCATCTCCGTGGCCGCCGATGTATTTGGTGATCGAATGCATGGTCAGGTCGACGCCCAGCCCGACCGTGTCCATTCCCAAAGGTGAGGCAAACGTTGCATCGCAACTGAGCAGCGCACTTGCCTGCCGCGCAAGTTTTGAGATCTCGGCCAAGTCCGTCAGGCGGTTGATCGGATTGACCGGAGTTTCAGTATGGATCAATCGTGTGTTGGGTCGAATTGCAGCAGCGACCGCCTCAAGGTCGGACATGTTCACGGCCGACACGGCAATGCCCATCCGTGGCAGAGTTTCACGCGCCAGTTCGGCAACGCCGGCATAGGACACATCCGAAACAATCAGATGATCCCCGGCGGACAGAAACGTGAAAAAGATCGCCGAGGCCGCAGCCATGCCTGAGGCAGTAGCAAGGCATGCTTCGGTGCCCTGTAAAGCGGCGATCTTTGCCTCTAGCCCCGCGACGGTCGGGTTCGCCCAGCGAGAATAGACATAGGGACTGTCGGGTGTCAGGTCATGGGCAGAGAACCCTGCCAAATCCTCGGTAACGTAGGTTGAACTCATATGGATCGGCGGCGCGGATGCATTAGTCGAGGCATCAGGCGGATCGCCTGCATGAATGGCGGTGGTCATGATCCCTGCGGTTAGGTTTGGTTTACTCATGTCCTGTGTCCTCCTCGTCGCGACCCTGCGCGCGGCTGTCCTATTGCGCAAGAGAAATTGGACGCATCAAGGGCGCCACCTCTGGACCATTCCACCCGCTCTCCCTAGCTTGACCAGCAAAGGAGATCCGCATGACCAACCCGATCCTGTCCGACTGGACCACTCCGTTTGAAATCGCACCGTTTGCTGAGATTTCGGACGATGATTTCTCGCCCGCGCTAGAGCAGGCGATGCAAGCCCATAACGCTCAGATCGACGCGATTGCAGACAACGCCGAGCCGCCAAGTTTCGCCAACACGATCGAGGCACTTGAGGCCGCCGGAGAGCAGATGGACAAGGTGCTGTCGGTCTTTTTCACGGTCGCAGGGGCGGACAGCAATCCCAAACGTGAAGAACTGCAGCGTGAGTTCTCGCCTAAACTGTCGGCGCATTTCTCGGGGATTTCGTCAAACAAGGCACTGTTCCGCCGTGTTGCGGATTTGTGGTCTCGCAAGGATGAGCTGGGTTTGACCGACGAGCAGGCGCGCGTTCTTATGCTGACCCACCGCGGGTTCGTCCGCGCTGGTTCCGCGCTTGAGGGGGACGAGGATTCCCGCATGCAGGAGATCAAGGCGCGCTTGGCCTCACTGGGGACATCCTTCACCCAGAACCTGCTGGCCGACGAACGCGATTGGTTCATGGACCTGTCCGAAGATGACCTGGAGGGCCTGCCGGATTTCGTCGTAAGCGCGGCCCGTGCCGCCGGGGAAGAGAAAGGCGTGGACGGTCCTGTGGTGACTTTGTCCCGTTCGCTGATCGTACCGTTCCTGCAATTCTCACCCCGCCGCGATCTGCGTGAGACAGCGTATCGGGCCTGGACTGCGCGGGGCGCCAATGGCGGGGAAACGGACAACCGCGAGATTGCGGCTGAAATTCTCAAACTGCGCGAGGAACGCGCAAAGCTGTTAGGGTATTTCAGTTTCGCCGACTACAAACTGGAAACCGAAATGGCCCGAACGCCGGATCGCGTTCGCGATCTGCTGTTGCAGGTTTGGCAGCCGGCAAAGGCGCGGGCTGATGTCGATGCGGAAATCCTGACCGCTATGATGCAGGAGGATGGCGTCAACGGTCCGCTGGAGGCGTGGGACTGGCGCTACTACGCCGAAAAGCGCCGCAAAGCCGAACATGATCTGGATGAGGCGGCACTGAAACCCTACCTGCAGTTGGACCGCATGATTGAGGCGTCTTTTGCTTGTGCCAACCGGTTGTTCGGGTTGGAATTCGCGCCATTAGACGTGCCGCTCTATCATCCGGACTGCCGGGCTTGGGAAGTGACACGCAACGGGCAACATATCGCGGTGTTCATTGGGGACTACTTCGCGCGTGGTTCGAAGCGCTCGGGCGCTTGGTGCAGTGCGATGCGGTCTCAGGCGAAGTTTCCAAAGGTGCAGGCGCCGATCGTGATCAATGTTTGCAACTTCGCCAAGGGCGATCCGGCGTTGCTGTCCTATGATGATGCGCGGACTTTGTTCCACGAATTCGGTCACGCATTGCACCAGATGTTGTCTAACGTGACCTATGAAAGCATCTCGGGCACCAGCGTTGCGCGCGATTTTGTGGAACTGCCCAGTCAGCTTTATGAACACTGGTTGGAAGTGCCCGAAGTGCTGGCCGAATTTGCCACGCATGCGGAAACCGGCGAGCCGATGCCTCAAGAGATGCTGAAGAAGGTTCTGAAGGCTGCAAATTTTGATCAGGGGTTCCAGACGGTGGAATACGTGGCCTCGGCTCTGGTCGATTTGGCGTTCCACGAGAGCGCAGCGCCGGCCGATCCGATGGCTAAACAGGCCGAGGTTCTGACCAGCATCGGGATGCCGCAGGCCATTGGTATGCGCCACGCCACACCGCATTTCGCACACGTGTTTGCATGCGACGGTTATAGTGCGGGTTATTACAGCTACATGTGGTCCGAGGTCATGGACGCTGACGCTTTTGCCGCCTTTGAAGAGGCTGGCGGAGCATTCGACCCCGACCGTGCCAAAGCACTGGAAGAGAATATACTGTCCACCGGCGGCTCACGCGAGGCCGAAGATCTGTATCTGGCGTTCCGTGGCCGTTTGCCGGGCGTTGAGGCGCTGTTGAAAGGCCGCGGTTTGGTCGCGGCCTGACGGGTCAGTAGCCCAGATTTCGATCAACGAGGTGCAGAAAGGGCTTTCCCTTCTCACCTCGGATGATGTTCTGACAAATAACCTGCGCTGCGGTTACCGGGCGGGTTTCTGATGCGATATGCGGCGTGACAGTCACTTTGGGATGCGCCCAATACGGGTGTTCCGGTGGCAGGGGCTCGACGCGGAACACGTCCAATGTCGCATGGCCAATCTGGCCCGAATCCAGGGCGGCCAGCAGTGCATCATCGTCGATCAGCGGCCCCCGTCCCGGGTTGATGATCCGCGCGCCTTTGGGCAGCAACGCCAAGGTTCCCGCATTCAGCGCGTTCACGGTCGCCGGAGTATCTGGCAGTAGCAGCACCACGATCTCGGCGTTGGACAAGGCGGTGCGCAGGCCGTCTGCACCGTGCAGGCAGCTCACTCCGGGGATGTCTTTTGCGGTTCGACTCCAACCTGTGACCTGAAAGTTGAGGGCGGCAAGGGCACGCGCCGCCGCTTCACCCAACGCACCCAATCCGAGTACACAAACAATTCGTTCGGTAGCCAACGGCGGGGCGTCGGGGGTCCAGACGCCATCTTGTACAGTGATATAGCGGTCCATACCCAGATGATATCGCAGCACCTGGCCGACCACCCATTCGGTCATACCTTGCATCAGCCCGTGATCCACCATCCGCGCCAATGGAACAGTCAGCGTTTCGTTGCCGGCAATCTTCTCGACACCGGCCCAAAGGCTGAGAACCGCTTTCAGATGTGTATAGGGTGAGAAATCCAGCAAACCGCTGGTGGGGGCGTAAACAACGTAATCGACCTGATCAGGCTCGAACTCAGTTGCCAGACGGAAATCCAGCCCCGCTTCGGAAAGGCCTTTGGACAGCAAGGGTTCGTACACGGGCCATTGTTCAGGGCGCGCGGAAAACAGGACGTTCACGGGCATGAGGGGCCTTTCAAATTAACGGGGACGATGGATATGTGCGCTTTGAACGATACCAAAGGCAGCCATGAGAACCAGCATGGCAGAGCCGCCATAGCTGACCATCGGCAGCGGAACACCCACAACAGGGGCGAGGCCCATGACCATCGACATGTTGACGGCAAAGAACAGGAAGAAGTTCAGCGCGATGCCCAGTGTGACCAGCGACGAAAACCGGTCCTTGGTCGACAGGGCGGTGACCAGGCAGAAAATCAGGATCAGACCATAAAGGGTCAACAGGGTGATGCCGCCGACAAAGCCGAACTCCTCAGCCAGTGTGGTGAAGATAAAGTCGGTGTGCTTTTCCGGCAGAAAGTTGAGGCGCGACTGCGTTCCCTGCATGAACCCACGCCCGTTCCAGCCGCCTGATCCCAGCGCGATTTTGGACTGCGTAATGTGATAACCAGCCCCCAGCGGATCGGTGGATGGATCAAGGAAAGTGTCGATGCGGCGGAACTGGTAATCCTTGAGCAATTGCCACTCGGTCCCGCGACTGTTGAAAACGGTCGCGATCAAGCCGACCACGGCCGCGATCACGGCGGCGAAATAGGCCCAGTGGACACCCGCCAGAAACATCAGCCCTCCGCCCGCAGCCAACAACAGGATCGAAGTGCCGAGGTCTGGTTGTTTCAGTACCATGGCAGTTGGGATCAGGATCAGGACAACCGGGATCAAAACCCATAGCGGGCGTGATGTCTTGTGCGAAGGCAGCCAGTCATAATAGGCGGCCAGAACCATGACCAATGCGACCTTCATGACTTCGGACGGCTGAAGCCTCATGAAGCCAAGGTCAATCCACCGCTGCGCCCCCATGCCGATGGTGCCAAACAGTTCCACAAACACCAGAAGAACGATCGAGCCGAGATAGGCTAGGACGGACATGTTGCGCCAGAACCAGATCGGCACCAGCGCGATGATGAACATTACGGTCAGACCCAGTCCAAACCGTTCCATCTGCGGCTCGGCCCAAGGCATCCACGACCCGCCGGCCACGGAATACAGCATCAGGAAACCGGCGCTGGCCACGCTGATCAGCAACAGCGTCAGTGGCCAGTTCATGTACAGGAACTTGCGAAACCCCGTTGGCGTGGATTTGACGGCGTATTCAAGATAGCTCATGCGCGGTCCTTCTCGGTCGGACGCGCTTTGGGGCGGCGGTCGCCCTCAAGCCGTTTCTGTTGTTCTTTTATGCGATCTCGATCGGCAACCGGGTAAGCCTCCAGCGGAGGGGTGCCGTTGTAAAGCGCCTGCAACATGATGTCCCGCGCGACCGGAGCTGCGGCCTTGGAGCCGCCACCGCCGTGTTCCACCACCACCGCCACGGCGTATTTTGGGTTGTCATAGGGCGCGAAGCTGACGAACAGCGCATGGTCGCGGCGTTCCCAGGGCAGGTCCTCGTTCCGGATCACACCAGCGGCGCGTTCGGCCTTGGTGATGTTTCGCACCTGACTTGTTCCGGTTTTGCCAGCCATGCGCAGGTCGTCCGCTATGATGCGGCTGCGATAGGCGGTGCCGCCCCGATCGTTGGAAACCGAGAACATGGCTTTGCGGATGTGGTCCAGATTAGCCGGATTGACCGCCAGTGGCTTCCCGGCGCCCGAGGGTTGCTCGACCCCGTTCACGGACCGAACCAAACGCGGCTTGACCGCGCGCCCCGTTGCGATCCGCGCCGTCATAACCGCAAGTTGCAAGGGCGAGGCCAGCATGAAGCCCTGACCGATAGAGGCGTTCGCCGTGTCACCGACCAGCCAGCTTTCACCGTGAACACGTTCCTTCCACGCTTGGTTCGGAGCCAACCCGGCGGCAACGGCTGACATCGGGATATCGTGTTTCACGCCCAGTCCGAAGGTGCGGGCCATGTCGGAAATCTTGTCGATTCCGGTGCGCAGGGCCACGTCGTAGTAGTAGACATCGCAGCTGCGTTTCAGCGACAAATTCAGATCAACCGTACCGTGCCCGCCACGTTTCCAGCAGTGGAAGCGGCGGCTACCGACTTTCAGGTGGCCGGGGCAATACACGGTGCTACCGGGGGCAACCACTCCGGCCTCAAGCGCAGCCATCGCCGTGATCATTTTGAACGTTGAGCCCGGCGGGTAAGTGCCTTGCACGGTCTTGTTAGCCAGCGGGCGATAATTATCCTGCGTTAGCGTTCGGTAATCGGCAACCGATATCCCACGTACGAACAGGTTTGGGTCGAAACTCGGGGCAGAGCTAATGGCCCGGATATCCCCGGTTTCGCAGTCGATTACGACGGCGGCAGCGCTTTCCCCGGCCAGCCGGGCCTGCGCGTATTGCTGCAGATCGGCGTCGACCGACAATTGCAGATCGGCGCCGGCCTCGCCCTCTTGCCGGTCAAGCTCGCGCATCACCCGGCCCGTTGCGTTAACCTCGACCCGTTTAGCGCCCGCTTTGCCGCGCAGCGTGATTTCTTGCTTGGCCTCAAGCCCAACCTTGCCGATCTGGAAACGGGGGATGCGCAATACCGGTTCGGGGTCTTCGATCTGACTGAGGTCATAGTCACTGACCGGGCCGACATAGCCGACTACATGGGCGAAATCCTCGTACCTAGGGTACAGACGAGCCGTGCCCACCTCGGGCGTGACACCGGGCAGGGCCGGGGCATTTACGGCGACCTTCGAGATATCTTCCCACGTGACCTGATCGGCCAACGTGACCGGCAGGAACGGCGCAGATCGGCGCATTTCAGCTTTGGCGCGGTCGATCTCGTCCTGCGTCAAGGGGATCAGGTCCGAGAGTTTGGAAATCACCTCGTCAACATCGCCTGCATCTTCGCGGACCATTACAATCCGATAGGATTGCGTGTTTTGACCGATGATCTGCCCATTGCGGTCGTAGATGCGCCCGCGTGTCGGCGGGATCAGGCGAATGTTGATGCGGTTTTCCTCGGCCAGCAGGCGGTATTCGTCGGCCTGATCCACCTGCATAAAGCGCATCCGAGCCGCCAGCCCGCCGATAAAGGCCGCCTGCAGCCCGCCCAAAATCAGGGCCCTGCGGGGCAGGCGTTTATAGGCCAGACCTCGTGACTTGGGGATGCGTTGTTTCATGCCCGCACCCCTCCGGGACTGGGGTCAGCAACCGACACGCGTCGGACGCCAAAAACATTTTGGCTGAGAAGAACGATCAAGGGATACACCGCAATTGTCAGAACCACTTGTATCACCACAGGACCCAATGCCGCTTGCTGTACTGATAGAATAGCAAGAATAACACGGTTCAAAACAAAAACCCCCGTGATCACGACTGCGGCGGTTGTCCACTCTGTTACAAACCCCGCATCACGCATTCCGGCGCCCGCTGAGCGCAGATATGCGCTTCCCAGAACCACCAGCGCCGCCAGCAGGCCGGGTGGCCGTTGAAGAAGTAGGTCGGCCATCAGCATGACCGCCGCGACCAAAAGGATTGGAACATATTCCGGTCGCCGCAGAACCCAGGCGAAGGTCAAAGCGAGCAGTAAATCCGGAAACGGCCAACGATTCGGTTGCGTGTCCAGCGGAAGAAGATGCAGGAACATGATTAACACCGCCAGGAACAGGTACAAACTGCGCTTGATCCAAAGATGCGAGACCTGCCTATCCATCGCCGACCTCCGACGGCGTCAGGGCGGCCGCTGGTTGTCGTGGTCCTACGATACCGCCGGGATCGTTAATTGTTGGGGCGGAATGATACCGCAGCACCCGTAGGAATTCGAGGCGTTCAAAGTCTGCCGACAGACGCACCCGCAATCGCCCGCCGGGGTCCTCGGTGATCTGTCCGATCAGCAGCCCGCCGGGAAACACACCGCCGTCACCCGAAGTCACAACGCGGTCGCCCGGTCGCACGAGCTCACGGTTCTCAAGGAACTCTACCGACGGTGAGGGGGTGTTGTCGCCAGCGATCAGGGCGGTTTGACCGGAGGGCTGAATCGTTGCGGGAATAGCGCTGGACGCATCCGTCATCAGAATAACCCGCGCCGTATCCGGACCAACGCCCGAGATACGGCCCACGACGCCGATCCCGTCCATAGTGGCCCAACCGTCGCGGATGCCGTCACGCTCACCCACGTTCAGCAGGACGGACTGACGAAACGGCGAGCCGCTGTCAGCCATCACAACGCCGGTAATGTAAGTCAGGCGGGGGTCCAGACGCACGTTGTTCAGGTCTAGCAGTCGGGCGTTTTCCTGTTCCAGCTGCAGGGCCGCCTCTTTCCAGGCGCGCATGATGCGCAATTCGCTGCGCAACTCCTGGTTCTGGGCGCTCAGCCGTTGATAACTTTGGAAGTCGCGCACCAGATTGACGGCAGCCGTGACCGGAACCATGGCCCATTCCATAGACGGCACGACGCGGTCCACGACCTGCGCGCGAAAGCGTTCAACACGAGGACTGTCGATCCGCCATATTAGAAAGATGGCCAACAGGCACAACACAACGATCCCCAGCAGCAAGCGGCGCAAGGGGGTCGTGTATTCATCGCGCTGTGATCGGTCTTTTGCCACAGGTTACCTTCCCGTGCTGCTCGTGCCGAATTTACCCTATATCTTAAAGGGTGCGCGCCTTAGCTTTCGTAGTCAATCGCGTGGCGCAGTTGTTTTTCGTATTCCAGCGCCTTGCCGGTACCCAAAGCCACACAATTCAGGCTTTCATCAGCAATCGACACGGCCAGACCAGTCTGTTCGCGCAGCGCCAGGTCCAGATCTCCCAACAGCGCACCGCCGCCGGTCAGCATTACGCCGCGGTCCACGATGTCCGCAGCCAGATCGGGCGGAGTGGTTTCCAGCGCGGTCATCACTGCTTCGCAAATTTGTTGCACCGGTTCGGACAGGGCTTCGGCCACCTGAGCTTGGCTGATCTCGATTTCCTTCGGCACGCCGTTCAGCAGGTCGCGGCCGCGGATATGCATCGACTGACCGCGTCCATCATCGGGCATACGCGCGGTGCCAATAGTAGTCTTGATCCGTTCGGCGGTGGATTCACCGACCAGCAGGTTTTGCTGACGGCGCAGGTACGAGATGATGGCTTCGTCCATCCGGTCTCCACCGACGCGAACCGAGCGGGCGTAAACGATGTCGCCCAGTGACAGAACGGCGACCTCGGTGGTGCCGCCGCCGATATCGACGACCATGTTACCGGTCGGGTCGGTGATCGGCATGCCAGCGCCAATCGCAGCGGCAATCGGCTCGGCAATCAGGCCAGCGCGGCGCGCACCTGCTGACAGAACCGACTGACGGATTGCCCGCTTTTCGACCGGAGTTGCGCCATGGGGGACGCAGACGATGATCTTGGGTTTCGAGAAGGTCGAGCGCTTGTGCACCTTGCGGATGAAGTGCTTGATCATTTCTTCGGCAGTATCAAAGTCGGCGATCACGCCTTCGCGCATTGGGCGGATGGCTTCGATCGAGCCCGGCGTCCGCCCCAGCATCAGCTTGGCGTCCTCACCAACGGCCAGAACTTTTTTCACACCGTCCTTGACGTGGTAAGCGACAACAGAGGGTTCAGACAGGATCACACCGCGCCCCTTGACGTAAACCAGCGTGTTCGCTGTCCCAAGGTCAATAGCCATGTCCGCTGTGAACAGGCCGCCCAGATTGCCAAAGATCCCCATGTTTCCCCTGATCCTGTATGTCGGTTTTTTCTACTGCCCGCGACTCGACGGTTCCGGGACGGATGACTTATAGGGTGCCAACACGCCCGGTAAAAGGGTTGATTCCACGGCAATCAGCACCTTTCCGCCTTAATTGGTAGGGACTTTAGAAGGCAACATGCTCTCATATCAACATATTTACCACGCTGGTAACCTCGCGGACGTCCACAAGCACGCAATTTTGGCGGAAACGCTGGCTTATATGGCCAAGAAGGACAAACCGCTGAGCTACATCGAAACCCATTCGGGGCGCGGGCTGTACCATCTGGACTCGGATCAGGCCGTTCAGACCGGCGAAGCTGCAGCCGGTATCGAACGCGCATTGACCGAAGACTGGTTTTCTGCGGACCATCCGCTGAGCCGGGCCATTGCCGCCGTTCAGGCGCGATACGGCCAGTCCGCCTATCCGGGGTCACCGTTGATCGCAGCGAACCTGTTGCGTCCACAGGACAGGATGCATCTGGCCGAGTTGCATCCACAGGAATACCGCGCGCTTTCTGATGCATTGGTCACGACCGATGCCCGGACCTATCGTCAGGATGGCTTTGAGCTGGCGCAATCCCTGCTGCCGCCGACACCGCGCCGAGGCGTTTTGCTGATTGATCCAAGCTATGAGATCAAATCCGATTATGACCGGTTGCCTGGTATCATCGCCTCATTGAACCGAAAATGGAATGTGGGTGTGATTGCGCTGTGGTATCCGATCCTGGCCAATGGGCGGCATCAGGCGATGCGCGACGCATTGGCAAAGCGAGAATTTCCCAAGGTTCTGCATCACGAAGTGCGGTTCCCAGCCGCGCGTAAGGGGCACGGGATGGTGGGATCCGGCATGTTCATTGTGAACGCGCCCCATGGTCTGAGCGATTCCGCCAGAACGCTGCGTAACTTGTTCGGCAGGCTGTCTGCCTAAGCCTGCACAGGTACATTTTCCACGAGCTCAAGGGTTTTCTTTGCCGAACAGTAACGTCGTCCGGCATGAAACCACTTGTGACAGTAATGACACTGCGGGAGATTCCCTGTTTTTTAAAGACGGGACCTTGAATTCTGACTGCGGTTCCGTAAATAAGCTGTCATCTGTGACAGAAAACAGGAATCGGAACGCTTCGATGGACTTCCTAAGCCGCCATATCAGTGACTTTCATCTGAGTTACTGGGAAACCTTGATTGACGACTGGTTTTTCGTCTTCGCCATGGCCTTTCTGGCCTTCGAGCTGATCCGCTATGCCGTCGTCAAAAAACTGAACTGGCAGATGATGGGTGACACCGTCACCAATTTCATCACGCTGGTTTTCTTCATCGGTATCAGCTTTGTTCTGCTGGCCGGTTTCTACATCGGTGCCTATGTCTGGGCGTCGCAATTCGCAGTGTTCGACATACCAACCACCTGGGCCTCGTTCATCATCGTGCTGATCCTTGCGGACCTTGCTTACTATTGGGAGCACCGGATTCTTCACCGGATCAACTTCCTCTGGGCCACGCACTCGGTCCACCACAGCTCACCCTTCTTCAATATCTCGGTGGCCTACCGCCATGGTCCGCTGGACGGTTTCTGGCCGCTGTTTTTCCACCTGCCGCTGGTTCTTCTGGGCTTCAACCCGTTCATGGTTCTGGTCGCGGAACTGCTGGTACAGCTGTATCAGACGGCCCTGCATACCGAGGTGATCAAGAAGCTGTGGCGCCCGATCGAGTATATCTTCAACACGCCCTCGCATCACCGTGTGCACCACGGGTCCAACCGCAAATATCTGGACAAGAACTATGCCGGCATCCTGATCATCTGGGATCGCATGTTCGGAACCTTTGAAGAGGAAAACGAAAAGGTGGTCTATGGTCTGGTCAAGCCAATCGACTCGATCAATCCCTTCGTCGCCTTCCTTCATGGCTTTGCCCGCCTGTTCAAGGACGTATGGAACATGCCGGGGTTCGGCAACAAGCTGGGTGTCTTCTTCGGACCGCCGGGCTGGCAGCCAAAGAACAGCCGTAAGCAACGTAAACCAGCAGAGTAGCACGAAAGAGCGCAAAAGATGCCAAGCAACACTCAACGCATCGTCGCGGCCATCGTGACAGCAGGGCTGTTCGTCGGAGGGGCTTGGGTCGCCTCGGGCTTTAGTACCAACATTGACGACGCCGCAGCCTCGACCACCGGAGCTTCGCAAAACGAGGGCCTGACCGTCAATCTGCACGGCGCACGCAGCACCAAGGGCAACGTGATCGTCATGGCCTTTGACCAGCAGACGGCGTTTGACAATATGGATTACACCAAGGCCGCCGGCTATCTTGAGGCTCCGGCGTCCGAGACACCGCTCCGGTTCGACTTTCCCGATCTCGATAGCGGGTACTTTGCCATAATCGCCTTTCACGACGAGAACGGGGATTATGACCTGAACTATGACGCAAATTACATACCGACCGAGGGGTACGCGGTGTCGGGGATGAATGACCTCAACGACTCGCCGGTGTATGAGTACTCGCTGGTCGGGACGGAAAAGCCAGCGGACCTGACCTTGTTTTACTGGCCGTAGAGCATTCACAGTTCCATCACACGATGGGGGCGGCCTGACGAAGGCTGCCCTTATTTGTCTGAATAACTCGGTTTTCAGGCAGAGAACTGGGGCTATGGACATCATTCGCCAAGCTGCCTGAACCGCCCATATCCGCGAATTTCCTTGTTAGGGTGTGCCGCCCGGCACTAGAATTGCCGCAGGGGGGGGTGCGATGGATCGCCGACTTGCCGCAGTTTTGGCAGCCGATATGGTTGGTTACAGCCGGTTGATGGAAACCGATGAGCAGGGCACGCTTGCCCGTCTGCGCACACACCGGATCGAACTCATTGATCCGTCGATTGAAAAAAACGGCGGCAAAATCATCAAAACGACGGGCGACGGAATGCTGGTCGAATTTCCCAGCGCCAGCGATGCCGTTCTGTGTGCGGTCGAGGTCCAAAACCGGATGTTTCGCCGCAATGCCGACGTGCCAAAGGATCAGCGCATCCAATTCCGGATTGGCATCAACCTTGATGAGATTATCTTTGAAGACGACGATATCTTTGGCAGCGGGGTCAACGTGGCCGCCCGCCTTGAGCAATCCGCCAATGCCGGAGAGGTGCTGATTTCCGGCACCGTTCATGATCAGGTCACCAACCGTCTGGACTTGGGCTATCAGGATTTGGGGGATCTTTCGCTCAAGAATCTGACCCAGCCTGTACGCGCCTTTCGCGTCGAATTGGACGCACCGGCCGAGGCTGCAGATGAAAGTGTGGCGGGCGAGGGTTCGACCAAAGTCGTTAAACCTTCGATTGCGGTCTTGCCGTTCGAGAACATGAGCGGCGACCCGGAGCAGGAGTTCTTTGTCGACGGCCTGACTGAAGATCTGCTGACCGAACTCAGCCGTCGGCACGAGCTGTTTGTGATCTCGCGCAATTCGAGTTTTGTCTACAAGGGGCAGGCCGTGAACCTGCGCGAGGTAGGCGAAGCTTTGGGCGCGCGGTACATCGTCGAAGGCAGCGTTCGCAAGGCTGGCAACCGATTGCGAGTGACCGTGCAGTTGATCGACAGTCAGAGTGACGGGCATATCTGGGCCGAAAAATATGACCGCGATCTGGACGACATATTCTCGATCCAGGATGAGGTTACATCGGCAGTTGTCGCCACCCTGCCGGGGCGTATTGAGGCGTCGCAGCAAGAGGGGCTGACGCGTAAGCAACCGTCCAACCTGGCTGCATATGAATGCGTTCTGGCGGCAAAAGTCCTGCATCATCGCAGCACGCGCGAGGATAATGCCGAGGCCACCAAGCTGATCGACCGAGCGATCGAATTGGACCCCGAATACGCGCATGCGCATGCCTGGAGCGGGTGTATCCGCGGGCAGGCCTGGGGATATGGCTGGTGCGATGACCCGGAAGAGATGCTGGCAGAGTGTGAGGCGGCGATCCACAAAGCAGCGTCCCTGGATGACAATGACGCAGACGTGCATCGGTTGATGGCTGCCGTTGCAATCCTGCGCAACAAGCTGGCGCGCGCCCGGTATCATCAGGAACGTGCCCTGTCATTGAACCCGAACTATGATTTGGTTGTGGTCCAGATGGGCGAGCTTTTGACCTGGGTGGGCCGACCCGAGGAAGGGGCCGAGTGGATTCAGAAGGCAATGCGCCTCAACCCCCACCACCCAGCGCGATTCTGGAGCCATCTGGGCCGCGCCCGATTCACTGCCAAACAGTATGAGCTGGCGCTGGACGACTTTGCCCGCTTGCCGCTGTTGGACTTGGCTCAGAATGCCTATGTCGCCGCGTGCCACGGATGGCTGGGAAATTCGGATAAGGCAAAAAGGTACGCTCGGGCTATATATGCCGAAAACCCCGACTTCAAAATCGCGGATTTGATTGCCACGCTGCACTATGACACCGAAGATGCCGTACAACACCTGGTTCAGGGGCTAGAGAAGGCAGGCCTTTCCTGAGAGCCTACGTCTTGACCAAAAAAACGGCCCGAAATCTCGGGCCGTCTGTTCTGAACACTGTGTGTTTAGGTCAGATCTTTATAGCTGATCTCGCGCGTGTCGGCACCCGGGCCGGCCTTTTCGCGGCGCACGATCAGGCGATTCAGCGCGTGGATATACGCCTTGGCCGAGGCCACGACCGTATCCGTATTGGCAGATTGACCGGTTGCGATCATGCCGTCCTCTTCCAGCCGCACCGATACTGTGGCCTGTGCGTCCGTTCCCGCGGTCACGGCATGTACCTGGTACAGCTGCAGATGTGCTGTGTTCGGATGCACCACGCGAATGGCGCGGAACGCGGCATCGACCGGGCCATCGCCTGTTTCGGTGGCGATGACCTCTTTGCCGTCCACTTCCATCTCGATTGTGGCCTCGGCCTTGCCGACGGTGCCGCAGGTGACCTTCATGGATACAAGCTGCAGGTGATCGTCGCCGTCATCATCATCCAGCGTCATCAATGCGATGATGTCGTCGTCGAACACTTCTTTTTTGCGGTCAGCCAGTTCTTTGAACCGCACGAAGATGTCCTTGAGCTGGTTGTCGCCAACCTCATAACCCAGCGTGTTCAGCTTGTCGCGCAGCGCCGCGCGGCCCGAATGCTTGCCCAGGGGCAATGACGTGCCGGACAGGCCGATATCTTCGGGCCGCATGATCTCAAAGTTTTCGCGGTTCTTCAGCATGCCGTCCTGATGGATGCCGCTTTCATGTGCGAACGCGTTCTTGCCGACGATGGCCTTGTTGAACTGCACGTTAAAGCCCGACACCGTCGCGACACGGCGCGAGATATGCATGATCTTGGTGGTGTCGATACCCGTTTTCCACGGCATGATGTCGTTGCGCGTGCGCAGCGCCATCACAACCTCTTCCAATGCGGTGTTGCCTGCGCGTTCACCCAGACCGTTAATGGTGCATTCGATTTGACGCGCACCACCCGCGACCGCAGCCAGCGAGTTCGCGGTCGCCATGCCAAGGTCGTTATGGCAGTGGGTCGCGAAGACCACCTCGTCCGCGCCCGGAACCGTTTCAATCAGGCGTTTGATCAGGTCGGCGGATTCCATCGGTGCCGTGTAGCCCACGGTGTCAGGAATGTTGATCGTCGTCGCACCGGCCTTGATCGCAATCTCGATCACGCGGCACAGGTAATCCCACTCGGTCCGGGTCGCATCCATCGGCGACCACTGCACGTTTTCGCACAGATTGCGGGCGTGGCTGACCGTTTCGTGGATCTTCTCGGCCATCTCATCTTGTGTGAGGTTCGGAATGGCGCGGTGCAGCGGCGATGTGCCGATGAAGGTGTGAATCCGGCTTTTGCCTGCGTGTTTCACAGCCTCCCAGCAGCGGTCGATATCCGCGAAATTGGCGCGGGCCAGACCACAGATACGGCTGTTTTTCGACCGTTGGGCAATCTCGGATACCGCTTTGAAATCACCCTCGGATGCGATGGGGAACCCGGCCTCGATGATATCGACGCCCATGTCGTCCAGCAGCTCGGCAATCTCGAGCTTTTCGTCATGGGTCATGGTCGCGCCGGGGCTTTGCTCGCCGTCGCGCAGTGTTGTGTCAAAGATCAAGACACGGTCTTGGTCGGTCACGTTGTTCATGGGAATCTCTTTCTTCTTCTGTCCTAAAGCCTGTGGCGCGCGGGCGTCCTCCTCTGAGCGGGCGCGCCGGATGGCACGCTCAGAGGCGGATTAGGATCAGTAGGCCACGCAGAGACGCACCGCGAATGGCGGTGTCGGCAACAAGGATATCTGCGCGGTTGATCATGGGATTGAGGTTATACATCGCGGGACAGGAATGAAAAGAACCAATTTGCACCTTCCGTTTGCCGCTGTTTCCTTTTCTCTTGTGCGGGCGTTGATCGCGACATCCCGGCGGCTAGTTCATTCTGTATGAAAACTGCACTCATCATCGGAGCATCGGGCGGAATAGGGGGCGCAATTTGTGAAAACCTCGAACGGCAGTCGGTTGCGGTCACTCGCTTGTCGAGATCGCAGGACAGCTTTGACCTGACCAACCCCGAGGTCGTTAACCAGACGCTTACAGAGACGGCTGGGCCTTTTGACTTGATCCTGATTGCGTCCGGAGCTTTGGAGGTCAACGGAGCGCCGCCGGAAAAGACCATCAAATCAGTATCTGCACAGGCGATGATGGATCAGTTCGCGTTAAACGCCGTAGGTCCTGCTTTGGTTTTGGGCCACGCCGCGCGCCTGTTGCCCCGTGACCGGCGGTCGGTTTTTGCTGTTCTGTCGGCTCGTGTCGGGTCTATTGGTGACAACCGCCTCGGAGGTTGGATCAGCTATCGGGCGTCCAAGGCAGCGGTGAACCAGATTGTCCGGACATCCGCAATTGAGCTGGCCCGAACTCACAAGCAATCAATTTGCGTGGCCCTGCATCCGGGCACGGTACAGACAGCTTTCACTGAAAAATATGTGGGGCGGCACCCGGCCGTTGAGCCGGATGAAGCAGCGGAACACCTGTTAGCCGTAGCAAAGGCCCTGAGCCCGGCCGATACGGGTGGGTTTTTCGACTGGGCCGGTCGACCGGTACCGTGGTGAAGTAGGTCAGCCGTCAGAGGGCGGGGTTTCCGGCTCGCTTTCGGTGTTGTTTTCCTCAGGTGCAGTAACGTTTTCTCTCGGAAGGACGCCGTTTTCCCAAACGCCGGTTTCTTCCTGACCATTCGCGTACCGCATTGTGCCGTTCCCGTGCCGCTTGTTATCCAGGAAGGTTCCCTCATAAACGTCACCGGTGGCATAGGTCGCGGTCCCTTCACCGCTGATCTTCCCTTCGGCCCAAGCACCGGTATAGGTGAAGCCGCGCAGCGTATTTATGGTTCCCTGACCATGGCGCTGGCCGTCTTTGAAGTCGCCCTCATAGACCGTTCCATCAGGGAAGTTGGCTTTGCCTTTGCCCTGGCGCGCGCCTTCAACCCAATCGCCCTCGTAACGATAGCCATTTGCAAAGGTCAGAACGCCGGTGCCATGGCTCAGCCCGTTTCTGAACTGCCCTTGGTAAACGACACCGTTGGGGTAGGTGGCCTTGCCATTGCCTTCAAAGATACCGGCGGTCCATTCACCGTCGTAGACTGTTCCGTCTGGATAGGTCTGGACGCCCTTGCCATGAGGCAGATCCGCGCTGAAATCTCCGGTATAGGTCGCGCCGTCGGGGTAGGTGACCTCACCCAGCCCTTCGATTTGCCCGTCTTTCCATTCTCCCGTGTAGTCAAACCCGTCGGTCCCCAGAAAGCGCCCTTTGCCGTGGCGGCGGTCATCCAAATACTCGCCTTCATAGGTCGCGCCATTGGCATAGGTGGCCTTGCCACTTCCCTGTCGGCGACCATCGATCAGATCGCCTTCGTAGAGGTCACCATTGGCTTGCAACAGGCGACCTTTTCCGGTCATGCTGTCCTGGGACCAATCGCCGGTGTATGTCATTCCATCGGATACAGTCAGGGTACCCTGTCCGTCGCGCATTCCGTCCTTGATGTCGCCTTCGTAAACGCTGCCCTGCGCCGAGGTGATTTTACCTTTGCCATGCTTAACGCCGTCGACCCAATCGCCATCGTAGCTGTACCCGCTGGGATCGGTCAGAACACCCTTGCCGTGATAGCGCGCGTCCTTGAAGTTGCCTTCGTAGCGGACGCCGTTCGAGTACGTCGCGACGCCGGTTCCGTTGAATGAGCCGTTGGACCATTCACCTTCGTAGCTGCCGCCATCCGGGTAGATAATCTTGCCCTGACCTTCGGGTTGCCCCTGCGCGAACATCCCCTCATAGACCGAGCCATTGACGTAGCGCGCGATGCCCTTGCCCTGAATTTCGCCTTCGACCCACTCGCCGACATATTCGAACCCGTTCGGCAAGCGATAGGTGCCTTCGCCGTGGCGCAGGCCGTTCAGGAATGTACCTTCGTACACACCACCGACATCGTCATCCGCAACGATCACCTGCCCGTCCTGCGCAAAGGCGGATGCGGCCAGAAAAGCCAGCGCCGTGGCGGCAAAAGAAATGCGGATAGCGTTCATGGTTGTTCCTGCGTTGCCCGGTTGTCACCTGTTCGCGCAAAACTAAGATACCCGTGCGGACAGAGCAACGTGTTTTGCCGCATTTGCCTTTTACTCGCGGTGCGATCTGCTAAATGGCAATAGGACTGACGAGGGCAAGAGGGCAGCATGACCAACCGTTTCCGCATCACTCTGGCGCAACTCAACCCCACTGTTGGGGATATCGAAGGGAATGCGGCCAAGGCGTTGGCGACCTGGAAACAAGGGAAAGAAGCTGGCGCTGATCTGGTGGCTTTCCCGGAAATGTTCATCACCGGCTACAATACGCAGGACCTGATAATGAAGCCGGTGTTTCACCAGGCGGCCATGGCAGCGGTTCAGAACCTGGCGCCGCAATGTGCGGATGGCCCGGCGATTGCCATTGGAGGTCCCTGGGCGGAAAACGGTGATCTTTTTAATGCTTACCTCATCCTCAAAGGTGGCCGCATCGGCAGCAAGGTTCTGAAGCACCACCTGCCGAATGAAACAGTGTTCGATGAAGTGCGCCTGTATGATGCCGGGCCGCTGGGCGGGCCCTACTCGGTCGGGAACTCCCGGATCGGCAGCCCGATCTGCGAAGATAGCTGGCACCCGGACGTTGCAGAGACGCTGGAAGAGACCGGGGCAGAATTTCTGCTGATCCCGAATGGCTCGCCTTACTTTCGCAATAAATACGATGTGCGTCTGAACCATATGGTCGCCCGTGTGGTTGAAACCGGTTTGCCGCTGATCTACCTGAACATGGTTGGCGGGCAGGACGATCAGGTTTTTGATGGGGCAACGTTTGGCCTCAACCCCGGCGGTGAAATGGCGTTCCGGATGCCGGTTTTCGACGAGGCCGTTACTCAGATTGACCTGGAACGCGGTGATGGTGGCTGGCGCATTGTGCCGACCGATATCGTGCCGCAACCCGATGAATGGGAGCAGGACTATCGCGCAATGGTCCAATCGCTGCGCGACTATATGGGTAAAACCGGGTTCAAAAAGGCACTGTTGGGGCTGTCGGGTGGCGTGGATTCGGCTTTGGTTGCAACCATTGCCGTGGATGCCATCGGCGCTGAAAACGTCCGCTGCGTGATGCTGCCGTCGGAGTATACTAGCCAGGCCTCGTTGGATGACGCTGAGGCTGTCGTGAAGGCGCTGGGCGTGCATTACGACTACGTGCCGATCTCGGACAGCCGAGCGGCGGTTACCGACACTCTGGCCAGCCTGTTCGCCGGGCGTGACGCGGACTTGACCGAGGAAAACATCCAGTCCCGCCTGCGCGGATTGCTGTTGATGGCGATCTCCAACAAATTCGGCGAGATGCTGCTGACCACGGGCAACAAATCCGAGGTCGCAGTCGGGTATGCCACGATTTATGGCGACATGAATGGCGGCTATAACCCGATCAAGGACCTGTACAAGACTCGCGTGTTTGAAACTTGCCGCTGGCGCAACGCCAATCACCGCGACTGGATGATGGGCCCTGAAGGCGAGGTGATCCGCCCTTCGGTCATCGACAAGCCACCCAGTGCCGAACTGCGCGAAGATCAGAAGGACAGCGATAGCCTTCCGGATTATCCCGAGCTGGACGCCATTCTGGAAATTCTGGTCGACCGCGACGGTTCGATCGCTGATTGCGAAGCGGCCGGGTTCGACGCCGATGTTGCCCGCCGCGTTGAACACCTGATTTATATCAGCGAGTACAAACGCTTTCAGTCCGCGCCCGGGACACGTCTGACCAAGCGGGCGTTCTGGCTGGACCGCAGATACCCGATCGTAAACCGTTGGCGGGATCGATCCTGAACCGAATCCGGACGCGGCAGCGCAGAGTTTTTCTAAGTTTCTGAAATTCGCAAAATGATCCTGTGTGCGCGCATTGTTTTTGATGTGCTTACAATGCTTTTGTGAATTTACCGCCCGCGGCGCAACGCGCTTGAAAGTATGACATTTTTCTGCCACATTTTAGCTTAATTGCCGCCTCAAGTGGGGCAGATGCGGCGCATTTGAAATGGCTCGGTGCCCCTGTTCCGGGTCGCGTGTGTCGCATCAGTAGCTGGGTGTCTGTGTTAACGATTTGGTGTGAAAATGCGTGAGCAATACGATAGGTCTCTCCACTCGCCATTGCCGTGGAAAACCATGGAGTCTGAGGGACGCGAACTGAACGAAAGCAAACTCGATTCTGCGATTGCCGATCTGATGGGGGCCGAGGCGCCGTCAGAGCCGCAAAAGACGCAGCGCGAACCGGCAACCTCTTCGGTTCTTCCGGAACTACCTTCACAGGAAAGCTTGAACGAAGAAACCTCGGGCAATGAGGCTGGGCTTGCAGCCACTCTGCGCCAAAAATGGGCTGAACTGTGCGGTGCCGCATAACCGCCCGACTCAGTTGGCCAAATAGTGTTCGGGTCCATTCTGGCACTATGGCCACAGCTTCTGAAAATTGTGAAACTCACGTCGTCCGACGTGTTGCCTAAGGGCGGATACCGGGCATTCATTGCGGTCCGAGCAATGAAGTAAGAGCGGTAGATGCCCGGCCCAAAGCCAACCCCCGTAGAACCTGATCTTCACCTGCCCAAAGCTGTTGATGTCGTTGTTATCGGCGGGGGAATTATTGGTGCCGCCACCGCGCTGGAACTGTCAGAACGGGGCGCGTCCGTTCTTTTGTGCGAAAAGGGCCAGATTGCGGGCGAGCAGAGTTCCAGGAATTGGGGCTGGGTCCGTTTGGGTATGCGTGACCCGCGTGAAATTCCATTGGTTCTTGAGGCCCAGAACATTTGGGAAAACCTGGATCACCGCATCGGCCGAAAGACCGGCTTTAGACGCTCTGGTATATTATTCGGGGCCTCTGGCGCACGAGATCAGAAAAACTTGGAGCGCTGGGCGTGTCACGTGGACGGGTTGCAAACCGGTGCGAAGATGGTGTCAGGCGCTGAGTTGGAGGCTCTGCTGCCCGGGAACCGAACTGAATTGGACTGTGCCCTGTTTATGCCTCAGGACGGTAGGGCTGAGCCGCAATGGGCGGCCCCCGCAATCGCCGAGGCTGCGCGTGACAAGGGTGCATCTTTGGTCACCAACTGCGCGGTGCGCAGCGTGGACGTTCAGGCCGGTCATATCGCGGGTGTGTTTACCGAGCGCGGCCGGGTCGCCTGTGAGCGTGTTGTTCTGGCCGGCGGCGCGTGGTCTCGCTTGTTTGCCGGGAATGCCGGGATCGAACTACCGCAGCTCAAGGTGCTTAATACGGTTCTGCGCACCTCGCCAGCGGACGGACCCGAAACAGCCCTGTGGTCCAGCGATTTCGCGATACGGAAGAGGGCCGATGGCGGCTATACCATTGCGTCGGGACATGAAAACACAGTGGACATCGTGCCGGACAGTTTCCGGCTCGGGTTGCAGTTTCTGCCGGCATTCCGACAGGAATGGCGATCCCTGCGTTTCAGGTTCTCAAAACGCTGGGCGGCGGAGGCAGGGCAGGACCGTTCGTGGCTGCCCACTGACGTAACACCGTTCGAGCATTGCCGCGTTCTCGATCCGGAGCCCTCTGCCAAGGCCCTGAGGCAAGCTTGGGCTCATGCACGCAAAGGTTTCCCGGCACTTGATCAGGCTGAGATTGTCCAAAGTTGGGCAGGTTTAATCGACGTCACGCCAGACGCAATCCCTGTCGTATCTGGCGTCGATGAAATTCCGGGGATGTTCATTGCCACAGGATTTTCAGGTCACGGCTTTGGCATCGGTCCCGGCGCGGGCCGATTGATGGCCGATCTGGTTTGTGGAACCACGCCATGCGTAGATCCGGCCGCCTTTCGCCTGTCCCGTTTCACGGATGGGTCAAAAGTACGGCCGGACGCGGGTTACTGATGTATCAGCCCATCATCTGATAGCTGACCGGGACAAAGCGGAACCCATCGCCGCGTGTCTCGACAAAGCCAGCCGCCGGGAACGGCATGTGATAGCCGATCATCGGGACTTTGTCTGCCGCCAACATACCCAGGACGTTGCGGCGGGATGCGGTGGCTGCGGCCTTGTCCATGTCAAAGCGAACCTCCCATTCCGGATGGGCAAAGGACCAGACATAGTGGTTTGCTAGGTCTGCTGTCAGCACCAGGCGTTGACCGTTGCTTTCCAGGTGATAGACGGTGTGACCCGGCGTGTGCCCGTAAGCTGCAGTAGCGGTAATCCCGGATGCCACTTCGCCACCGTCTTCCACAAAGGTCATTTTCTCGGCCAACGGCGTCACCTTGGCTGCGACCAGATCGCCGACACGATTGCCCGCGTCCTGCGCTGCCCAGAAATCGTATTCCGGAGACGCTGTCACATAGCGCGCATTCGGGAAGGTCGGCGCATCATTGGTGGTCATGCCGCCAATATGATCGGGATGCATATGGGTGATGACGACAACATTAATCTGATCCGGGGTGACACCGGCATCCGCCAGTGCTGCCTGGATACCGCCTTGTCCCAGCCCTGTGTCGAACAGAACCAGCTCTGACCCGGTGTTGACGAGTGTCGGGGTAAAGAAGAATTGCGCGACATCCGGTGAGATAAAGTTATCCGCCGACACTTTCGCAAAGTCTTCGTCCGAAGCGCCACCACCAAAGATCTCCTGCGCTCCGTCGCGGGGCAGGCTGCCATCCAGCAGAGTGGTTACGGTAAAATCGCCCAGCTTAAAGGACTTGGCGATGGTCGAGTTTGCCTTGGTCTCAGTTCCGGCCGCCAGAACCGGTGCGGCGGCTGCGGCAAACGGCAAAGCTGCCGCGGTGCCTAGGGCTGCGCGGCGTGTCATTTTGATGGTCATTTTGGTTCTCCCTGTCAGAACACCAATAGGTGAGTTAGGTCAGCGCAAGTCTCTTGCCAGTTTATACATCTTTCAAATGGGCTGCGTGGATGAACATTACGTGTTAATTTTTGTTTATGTCGCGATCTGTGAATAAGACCGTCCCTACCGGACAAAGTGTCGACAGCTTTCTTTCTGCCGTTCAGCCCGCGAAAAAAGCGGAAGATGCGTGCGCTTTAAACTTGCTGTTTCGAAAAACCACCGGGTTTGAACCTGTGATGTGGGGGACATCAATCGTTGGGTACGGCCGTTACCACTATCGGTACAAAACCGGGCGCGAAGGCGACTTTCTGGCAACCGGCTTTTCCCCGCGCAAAACGGCATTGTCGATCTATATCATGCCCGGATACGCGGACTTCGGGGATATCCTGTCCCGATTGGGCAAGCACAAGCTGGGCAAATCCTGTCTCTACGTGAACAAGCTGGCGGATATCGATATGGACGTTCTTTCCGAACTGATCCGAGCCGGGTTGAAAGACCTCAACCAACATTGGCCCGTCGAGCCGACCTGAAACCCCTGCTGGACAAAAACGCGCCTTTGTGACAAGAGCCGCGCCAACAGGAGACACCTATGACAACCACCCGTTTTGCCCCGTCGCCCACCGGTTACATCCATGTGGGCAACCTGCGCACCGCCCTGATGAACTATCTGATCGCCCGCAAAGCAGGCGGCACGTTCATCCTGCGCATCGACGACACCGATCCTGAACGGTCGAAGGAAGAATATGTCGACGCCATCAAACAGGATATGGAGTGGCTGGGCCTGCACTGGGACCGGGTTGAGCGGCAGTCGGATCGACTGGACCGCTATGCCGAAGCCGCTGACAAGCTGCGCGAGATGGGTCGGTTTTATGAGGCGTTCGAGACGCCAACCGAGCTGGACCTGAAGCGCAAGAAGCAATTGAACATGGGCAAGCCGCCGGTTTATGACCGGGCTGCGCTGAACCTGTCGGACGCTGAGAAAGAGGCCCTGCGCGCCGAGCGTGGCAATGGTGTCTGGCGCTTCAAGCTGGATCACGAGCGGATCGAATGGAATGACGGCATTCTGGGCGACATCTCGATCGACGCCGCATCGGTATCTGATCCTGTGCTGATCCGCGGCGACGGTCAGGTTCTCTATACGATTGCCTCCGTGGTTGACGATACCGAGATGGGCGTGACGGATGTGGTGCGTGGCTCGGATCACGTGACCAACACCGCGACGCAGATTCAGATCATCGAAGCGCTGGGCGGCAACTGCCCGCGTTTTGCCCACCATTCCTTGCTGACCGGCCCGCAAGGTGAGGCGCTATCGAAACGTCTTGGCACGCTGGCCCTACGCGATCTGCGCGAACAGGGCGTGCAGCCAATGGCGCTGCTGAGCCTGATGGCACGTTTGGGCTCGTCCGATCCGGTCGAGCTGCGGTCCGACATGGCAGAACTGATCGAAGGCTTCGACGTGAACCGCTTTGGCGCGGCGCCGACTAAGTTTGACGTTCAGGACCTGTTCCCGCTGACCGCGAAGCACCTGCAGTCCCTACCGCTGGCCGATGTGGCCGAGGCTGTGGCAGAGGCGGGCGTTCCAGCTGATCTGGCCGAGTCGTTCTGGGCGATGGCGCGTGAGAACATCACCACTCTGGCCGATCTCAAGGGCTGGTGGGAGCTGTGCCGTGACGGGGCCGAGCCTCTGATTGCGGATGAGGATCGTGACTTTATCGCCGAGGCAATGACCCTGCTGCCCGACGATCCGTTCGATGGCGAAACCTGGGGCAAATGGACCAGCGCCGTGAAAGAGGCCACGGGCCGTAAAGGCAAAGGCCTGTTCATGCCGCTGCGCAAGGCGCTGACCGGTATGGAGCGTGGGCCTGAGATGGCTACCTTGTTGCCATTGCTGCAGGTGATCCGCGCGCGCGGCTAAGCGTCCAATGATATTGAGCTGAAGGGCGGGGTCAAACGATCCCGCCTTTTTCTATGCCGTCTGCACGATCCGCGCAGCGATACGGTTGAGGCGGTCATCCACGTACTCGACCTCGGTCGGTTTCAACTGCTGGTGGCGCGGGTATCTGGGCTCGGCGCGGTCGTTCAGGATCGGGGATTCCCAACCATCGGTGGTGGCAAAGAAACGATCCGCTCCGTCCTCGCCAAACGCGCGGAGATAGCCTTGAACGACCACGTCGATGTAACTCAGCAAAAGCGGGTGGCGATTGGTCGGAGCGTTGTGGCGGCCGTGCGGCACCGCGTAGACGGCAATTTCGACCTCATGCTTCAACGGGTGTGTAACCGACTGAGTCGCGGGGACCCGGTCATACGCCCATTCCCGCTCGTCCAATGCGGCCCAGTCGTTTTTGGGGACGTGGGCGATCATGCCTTCGATCTCTGACTCTGCGTCCGGCACGGCCGTCAGAAAGGCAACCGGGCGCAGGTCGGTATGCCGCCAGGCGCGCCGCCATCCTTTTAACCGGGCTGGACGCGCGTCGGGAAAGTCGTGGGTCGCAAGGTTCACGAGGCTGCCGTAACCAAAGAAATAGGGGTCTGCCATGCGCCGTTCGGTCCTTTCCTGACGATTGATGTATGTCAAACCGCTTTTTTGCCGGACATGCAATAAGGTCGCATCTTGATTTTAGGGAGGCCCCTATGCGGATTACCAAACGAACGAACATTGCAGTGCGCTTGCTGATGTACTGCGCGGCGCATCAGGACAGGTTGGTCACGAAATCTGAAATTGCCGAAGTGTGCAATATTTCCGAGAACCATCTGGCCCAAGTGATCAATCAGCTTAGCCAACTAGGCTATCTCAGCACCCAGCGCGGACGCAATGGTGGCATGATGCTTGGCCGGTCGGCTGATCAGATACGCATCGGGTCGGTGTTCCGTCATGTCGAAGGCGATCTGCCCTTGGCCGAGTGTTTTGCGGATGCAGACAACACATGCCCGTTGACGGACGCCTGCCGTCTGCGATTGGCGCTGCAGGACGCGGCAGAGGTGTTCTACGCCTCGCTGGACGAGATCACCCTGGACGCCCTTGTGTGCGACAACGATCATCTGCTGCAAATCCTGCAACCGGTCGCCTGCGCGCGCGTCGCTTAATCGCTGGCGCGCAGGATAGTTGCAGGACGAACGGCTAAGGGGCGCAATGCAAAGATCAGCCCTGCGCCGAGCGTCACGATGATGCCTGCCAATACGATACCGATCGCGGACGTCCAGATGACGGAAAACCCGGTGTCGAAGATATAGGTGGCTACCGCCCAGCCCCCCAGAATGCCTGTAAGCAGGGCAACGCCACCTGCGGCAGCGCCCAGAAATAGGGCGCGCAACGCAAAGCTGAGCAGAATTCTACGCCGATCCGCGCCGAGTGTCTTGAGGATCGCGGCTTCGTACCGGCGGGCGGGCTCTCCGGCGGCGGCTGCGCCGATCAGGACCAGGAAACCCGTCAGCAGGGAAATGCCCGCGCCATAGGAGGTGGCGGCCGCTATCCCTGCCAGCAGGCCGGACACACGGTCAATGGCGTCGCGAACCCGGATCGCGGTTATGTTGGGGAATTGCCCTGCCAAATCGCGCAGTATCGCGGCTTCGGCCTGTTCCTCGGCATAGACCGTCGCGATGAAGCTGTGCGGAGCACCGGCCAATGCCGACGGGTTCAATGACATGATAAAGCCCATGCCAGCGTTCGAGAAATCCACCTCGCGCAAGGACGTAAGTTCTGCGGTTATGTCCCGCCCCAATATGTTGACTGTCAGCTGGTCGCCAAGTTTCAGACCCATTTCCTCAGCTTCTTCGGCCGCAAAGCTTACTTGCGGCGCGCCTGAATAGTCTTCGTCCCACCATTCTCCGGCGGTAATGCGCGTGTTTGCGGGCGGTTGGACCGAATAGGTGACACCCCGGTCACCATCCAGAACCCAGTGGTCGCCTGCTACCTCGCGCGCGGGTCGGCCGTTGATCTGTGTGATGATCCCGCGCAGCATCGGCGCGCTTTCGATCCGGCTGACTGCCGGGTCGGACGTCAGACGCTCGGAAAAGCCCGGCATCTGGTCCTTTTGTATGTCGACGAAGAAATAAGAGGGGGCGACATCCGGTAGATTTCCGGAAATTGCGTTGCGCAGGGTGCCGTCAATCTGACCGACGACGGCCAGGACCGAAAGCCCAAGCCCCAAAGACAGCACGACAGATGCAGCGCCTTCACGCGGGTCGGAAATGGCTGACAAAGCCCACCGCAGGGCCGGGCGTCCGCGCGCCGATGGGGTGCTTATGCGCGCTAGCCTGCGCACCGCAAAGGCGGCAACAGACAGCAACAGCAGCGCGCCTGCCAGCCCGCCGGCGGTCCAGAGGGTCAGACGCGCCGAGCCGCTGAACCAGGCGGCCGATAGGACCAGCAGGATTAAGCCCGCTCCGGTCGCAATGACATAGACGCCTCGGGGGAGCGCCTGGGCCGAAGTCAGCGCGTCGCGGAACAAGGTCGCTGCGCGCACCTCTTCGGTGCGGGCGAGAGGCCAGAGCGTGAACAGAAAGGCCGTAAGCAGCCCGTAAAGCGCGGCTTCTGCCAGAGGCGCAGGATACAGCGAAAATACAGCAGGTACCGGAAGGCTGGCTTCAATCAGCGGTGCGAGCAACAGGGGCAGAGCTCCGCCCAAGGCCACGCCAAGCAGGATGCCGATCCCCGACAAAACACCGATCTGGATCATATAGGTCTGAAAAATAGTCGCCTTGTCTGCCCCCAAAGTGCGCAGCGTCGCAATGGTTTCCGTCTTCTGAGACAAATAGGCGCGCACAGCGGCAGATACGCCGATGCCGCCGACAGCCAGACCGGACAGTCCAACCAGCACCAAAAAGGCGCTGAGCCGTCCAACAAACTCCGCGATCCCCGGCGCGCCGTTTCGTGCATCGGTCCAGCGCATGCCGGTGCCATCAAAATTCTGCTGCGCCTCAACCGACAGGCGTTCAAGATTGGTGTCCGAAGACAGGTTCAACCGGTACTTCGTGGAAAACAACGTTCCCGGTGCCAACAAACCCGATGCCTCCAAGTCCTCAGTTCTGACCAGCGTGCGCGGACCCAGTCCAAAACCGTCCGCGGCCCCGTCCGGTTCATGGATCAGAGCCGCCGTCAAAACGAACTCCTGCGTGCCGAGGGCAAAGCGATCTCCGACCGTAAGGCCAAGCCGATCAATCAGCGACGGGTCCATAATCGCCCCGGGAAGGCCCTGATGCGTGCCCAGTGCGTCCGAAAGCGGCATTGCAGGTTCAAGAACGGGTGATCCCAACAAGGGGTATGTGTCATCCACCGACTTGACCTGGGTGAGCGCGCGTTGCGCTTCGGCGCCTTGTTCGAAAACAGCCATGGACCGGAAATCAACCACCTCGGACACATCGGTCCCGGTCCGGTCCATCCATGCGCGTTCGTCATCCGTTGCGAACCGGTAGGTGAACTCCAATTGAGCGTCCCCGCCCAGCAGGGCCGCGCCTTCCTTGGTCAAACCCGCCTGGATCGCATGGCGGACTGACCCAACGGCGGCAATCGCGGCTACACCAAGCGCGAGACAGGCCAGAAAAACGCGAAACCCGCGCAACCCTCCACGCAGTTCCCGGCGTGCCAGACGCCCGGCGAGGCGGAGGCTCATTCCGCAGCCTCTTGATGTGTTTCTTCCGCGATACGCCCATCCCGCAACCGGACCACCCGGTCGCATTTGCGAGCAAGGCTGTGGCTGTGCGTCACCAGAACCAGCGTGGCCCCGTGTCTGTCGCGCAGGCCAAACAGCAAATCCACGATGGCCGCGCCGTTCGCTTCGTCGAGGTTTCCTGTGGGCTCGTCCGCCAGCAAAATCTGCGGGCGCGGCGCCGCGGCGCGGGCAAGCGCCACACGTTGTTGTTCGCCACCCGACAATTGCGCCGGGTAGTGGTCGCGCCGGTGGGAAAGGCCTACAGCATCCAATTCGGCCTCGGCGCGTTGAAACGCATCCTTGTGTCCGGCCAGTTCCAACGGTGTGGCCACGTTTTCAAGCGCGGTCATGGTTGGGATCAGGTGGAAATTCTGGAACACCACCCCCATCGCGTTGCGCCGGAAACGCGCCAGAGCGTCTTCGTCCATTTCGGTCAGGTTGTGACCAAGGGCTGTGATCTTGCCACCGGTCGCCTGTTCCAAACCGCCCATCAGCATCAATAGCGAGGATTTGCCCGATCCTGACGGCCCGACCAGCCCCAGCGTTTCGCCCTTTTGCACGGTCAGGGTAATGTCATGCAGGATATTCACCCGACCAGCATTGCCATCCAGCGACAAAGCGGCATTTTTAAGCGAAAGAACAGGTGTCGTCATAGATCTTTCCAAGAGGGGGCGGTCAATTGGGATATGGAGCGGTTCGCAAAATGCGCAAGGCCTTGATGTCGGTACTGTTTGTGTGTTGCGGCTTTGCCGCCACAGCGGAGCCAGTGGTCATTGCGGCACTTGGAGATTCGCTCACTCAGGGCTACGGACTACCGGAACAGGATGGTTTTGTCCCTCAGTTGGATCAATGGCTGAAAGATCAGGGTGCGGATGTACGCCTGATCAATGCCGGCGTTTCCGGGGATACAACTGCCGGTGGCGCTGCGCGTGTGGACTGGACACTGACGCCCGATGTGGATGGAATGATCGTGGCGCTGGGCGGGAACGATCTGCTGAGGGGGATAGATCCAGCCCTATCGCGCGCCAACCTGCAGACAATCGTCAAAACTGCGCGTATGGCTGATGTTGAGGTTCTGTTGATCGGAATGCAGGCACCGGGAAACTATGGCACCGATTACAAACAAGCCTTTGATGCGATGTACCCGGAGTTAGCACAAGAGTTTCAGGTGCTGTTTGCGGAAAGCTTCTTCGAAGGGTTACAATCGAACGGTGATCCCAGCGCAGTAAGGCCTTTCATGCAACCTGACGGTATCCACCCGAACAAAGCAGGTGTCGCGCTGATCGTAGAAGCGCTCGGCCCTTCTGTATTGGAGCTGGTCGATGCGTCTGCCGGGCAGGATTGAGCAATGCCGGGGCGATTTTTCCTGACACGACCCATGTCCGAGATTGCCCAAATGCTGAACATCCCGAACGGTATCGGCCCTCAACCACCGCGTCGAAACATACAGCCAGGCCAGGAAGTGATTGTACTGACGGAGGCTGGGTTTAAACCAATGCGCTGGGGTATGATCCCCGTCGGCCGCGTAAATGCCCGCGGGCGACCCGTGATGGAAACCATCATCAATGCCCGATCCGAGACTGTCTTTGACAAGACGGCCTTCGAGGGCGTTGGCCGCGCGGTGGTGCCGGTGGACGGGTGGTATGAGTGGACCGGTGACAAACGCCGCAAAACCGCGTGGCGGATCAAAGCGGCAGATGGCTCACCTCTGTTCTTTGCGGCGATTACCGACAGATGGAACGCTCCGGGTGGTCTGCACGTCGACCAGTTCGCTGCCGTAACATGCGCCCCGAATGCAGATGTGGAACCCATTCATCACCGGATGGGAGTCCTGCTGGACCGCGCTGGTGTTCAGACCTGGCTTACCGGTTCCGAAGAACAGGCCAAGGCATTGACACTGCCCTGGCCTGACGGATTGCTGCATATCGAAGAGGCGACAGACGTCGACTGGTCCGGACCCTGAGGGCGTCAGACCACCGTGACAACCGTTCCGATCGGCACCCGCGCGTAAAGGTCAATCACATGCGCGTTCAGCATTCGAATACACCCGTTTGAGGCTGCGCGTCCGATGGTCTGCGGCTGCGTTGTTCCATGGATGCGGAAATAGGTATCGACGCCATTCTGAAACAGGTACAGCGCACGCGCTCCGAGTGGGTTATCATCTCCGCCGGGCTGGACATAGTCATTGTCCTTGAATCGGGCATAGGTGATCGGCTCCCGCTCGATCATCTCGTCGGTAGGCCGCCATGTCGGCCACTCTTTCTTGACGTCGATCGTGGCCGTGCCGGTGAACTCCAATCCGGCCTTTCCAACGCCGCATCCGTACCGGATTGCCTTGCGAGGTTCGGTAATCAGGTAGAGGTAAAACGACCGGGGTGCCACGAGGAGCTGTCCCGGCTGGAACTGCTTTTTGACCCGGACAAACTGCGGTGTGGGGTCGTATTCAACAGCTTTCGTCTTCGCCAGAGCGATGCCGGGCGTCAGGCCCGCTACTGCGGAAGCTGCAAGGAAAGTGCGGCGTGTGAACATATCGGTTCTCTTGAGGACAACAGAAAAATCGTAAACCAGTGTCGGAATGATAACCGATCTGGTCAATCATTGGGGGAGAGTAACTGATTTGTGATGTAATCGTGGGGACACACTTCTGTTGCAGCTGTGCCCTGCCTAAAAAGAAAAGGGCAGAGGAAACCTCTGCCCTTTCATGAACTTATGCCAGTTCGATATTGTCCGCGCTTTCGCGGCCGTCACGACCCGAGCGCAGCTCGTATGTGACTTTCTGGTTGTCGGCCAGACCGGTCAGGCCCGAACGCTCGACGGACGAGATGTGTACGAACACGTCCTTGCCGCCATCTTCGGGTGCGATAAAGCCGTAGCCTTTGGTGGTGTTGAACCATTTTACGGTGCCTGCGGGCATATCCGTTGTCTCCTGTTTAGCGCTGCCCACGGTGTTGCGGCAGCCCGGCGTCGTTGTCTGGATCGATAGACTGAGCGCCGGAATCGGGGACAGTGGGTCGAAATAGAAAAACGTAAGCGCCATTGATATGGCATCGGGGTGGGGATGTGGCAAGGGGAAGTTTGTTAAGGATTTCCTAGCCCATGCCCCTCATTCCAATTCTAACTTTTCTCTACACGCTGTTTTCACTGACCAGCCACCGTCGAACGGTTCACCCTCAAAACGAATTGCAGTATCCGCCCAGTCAACGTTGATTCCACTGAGTTCAGCTTTTGAGCAATGATCTGCAGTCAGTGTATTTGCGAGCAAGTGAACCACCGGCTCAGGCAACTCATCGACCGCGATGGTCATTGGAAACATGCGTTTGGCAGGCGGCGCTCCGAACTGTGCCATGAATCTCTTCCCAAGCACTTCTCCCCAGTAAAGCTGCGGGGATTTTCCTACAGCCTCGCCGTTATATAATACTAAAGAGTCAAACACCGCAGTCGCATTCGCCAGACCGTCCGGAATCGCCGGAACGAGCAACGTTTCCGCCCGTCCCGAGGATGCTAAGAATAGGAATGTCAGCGCTTTTGCGATAGTCTTAGACGGCAAGCAAAATACTCCAAGTTGTGCTCTTAAGTATCAAGACTGCGAAAAGGAGAATTCACTGCCGAATCGTTGGCGCAATTGCTCACCGTGCAAATTTCTTATGCTTCAACCGCTTGGGCTCCAGCGCGTCCGGTCCCAGACGGCGCTTTTTGTCCTCTTCGTAATCTTCGAAGTTGCCCTCGAACCACTCTACATGGGCATCGCCCTCAAAGGCCAGAATATGCGTGCAGATCCGGTCGAGGAAGAAGCGGTCGTGCGAGATGACCACGGCGCAGCCAGCGAAATCGACCAGCGCGTCTTCCAGCGCGCGCAGGGTTTCGACGTCCAAATCGTTGGTCGGTTCGTCGAGCAGCAGGACGTTGCCGCCCTCTTTCAGCAGACGGGCCATGTGGACGCGGTTGCGCTCACCGCCTGACAGCAGCGAGACCTTCTTCTGCTGATCGCCGCCCTTGAAGTTGAAGGACGAGCAATAGGCGCGGGAATTGACCTGCGCGTCACCCAGCTGGATTATCTCGGCGCCGCCGGTGATCGCTTCCCACACGGTGTCGTTGTCTTTCAGGTCGTCGCGGGACTGGTCGACATAAGACAGCTCAACCGTGTCGCCCAGCGTGATGGTGCCGCCGTCGGGCTGTTCTTGGCCAGTCAGCATCTTGAACAGGGTCGATTTACCGGCACCGTTCGGGCCGATGACGCCGACAATGCCGCCGGGGGGCAGGGCGAAGTCCAGCCCTTCGATCAGTTGCTTGTCGCCCATGTGTTTCGATAGGCCCTCAACCTCGATCACCTTGCCACCAAGGCGCTGGCCGTTGGGGATGACGATCTGGGCGCGGGTCAGCTTTTCGCGCTCGGACTGCTCGGCCAGTTCGTTATAGGCGTTGATCCGGGCTTTGGATTTGGCCTGACGGGCTTTCTGGCCCTGACGCATCCATTCCAATTCACGTTGCAGGGTCTTCTGCTTGGACTTGTCCTCGCGGGCTTCCTGCTCAAGCCGTTTGGCCTTTTGTTCCAGCCATGCGGAATAGTTGCCCTCGTAAGGAATACCGCGGCCGCGGTCGAGTTCCAGAATCCAGCCGGTGATGTCATCCAGGAAATAGCGGTCGTGGGTGACGATTAGGATGGTGCCCTTGTAGTCGATCAGGTGCTGTTGCAACCAGGCGATGGTCTCGGCGTCCAGGTGGTTGGTCGGTTCGTCCAAGAGCAGCATGTCGGGCGCTTCGAGCAGCAGTTTGCAGAGCGCCACGCGGCGTTTCTCACCACCTGAGAGGTTGGCGATGTTGGCCTCATCCGGTGGGCAGCGCAGCGCCTCCATGCTAACGTCGATCTGGCTGTCTAGGTCCCAAAGGTTCTCGGCGTCGATGGCGTCCTGCAGGGTGGTCATCTCCTCCATCAGCTCGTCCGAGTAGTTTTCGGCGATCTCCATGGCGATCTCATTAAACCGGTCGACCTTGGCCTTCTTCGCCGCCACGCCCAGCATGACGTTTTCGCGGACGGTCAGCGATTCATCCAGCTGCGGTTCCTGCGGCAGATAGCCGACCTTGGCGCCCTCAGCCGCCCATGCCTCACCAGTGAAATCGGTGTCGAGGCCCGCCATGATCTTCATCAGCGTGGATTTACCGGCGCCGTTGACGCCGACGACACCGATTTTTACGCCGGGCAGAAAGCTGAGGTGGATGTTTTCAAAGCACTTCTTGCCACCGGGATAGGTCTTGGAGACACCCTGCATGTGGTAGACATATTGATAGGCGGCCATGTCGCGTCCTCTGGGTCGGGGAAATCAAGTTGGGCGGTGTGATAGCGGATGCGGTGGGTGGGGGCAATGGACGTCAAGTATCATAAAACTGAAAGGTTTCGAGCAGGTCTTTAGATACTTTAGCTAGCAAATCTTTAATGAGGTTTTCCCCATACATAAAATCTGTCTGCCTAATCGTTGTTTTATCTTCCTCGGTCAACGTCGAGAAGTCTTGGATGGCCCGCCACGTCAGCTCGACACGACCACCGGTGTGAGTGCTTAAAATCTTTTCTTTGTCAAAGTAATCTAAGTATCGAAAGTTTGCGTCTTCGTTGTCCCGAAATCGGTAATAGGTTTCCGGCAAGAACACCTTAAATACTGCCATGGTCGCTAAACCGGCAAGGAATATGGCATTAAATCCCTCTTGAAGCCTTGGGATCGTAGCTAAGGTTGTTAGAACTCTTTCGGCGTCCCGAAGTGAAACAGGCCTGTCCATTCTTAAGCTTATTAGAATAACTTCGACGGGTTCCAACAGCGGTTTTGCCCTATCGGGAAACTGCATTTGTTCGCTTGCTTTTTGAAAGTGCTCGACCCAAATCGGGATCGGCTGCAAATATGTGTTTTTTTCTGGTAGGCGAAGCGTCAAAGTTACGAATTTTTGCAGGTAGGTCTGTGCATCGGATTTGTTGCCATACCGAGCAATCACACTGTTTCGTAACTCGCTAAGGTTAACACCCAAAATAAAGTGAACGCCATCGACATTAAAGAAGTGCTTGATAACTTCCAGTAAAGAAAGAGCAAAATCTGGGCGGCAGCGGTCCAGTTCGTCTACTATAATCACAAGCTTCTTTGCGGGTCTTTCCTCGCTATCTTTTGTCTCGGGTTCGGTTAATTCGATCAGTGCGAGACGAAAGGCCTCCATCGCTGCCATTTTCGCTCTATGCGCGTCCCAAAAATGCTCAGCTTGTTCGTTGCCGGTTTCTTTGTTGAGGAATGCCTTAGCTTCTTCGCCTACGGCCGAAGCAATTTCATCACCCAAATCGCTGAGAATTTCGGTTGCACCGAAAGTGACTGCAGATAGCCCAATTCGCCCCGCGGCCTTGCTTACAGCCCACGCAGTCTTCTTAAGGTTTTGTGCCCGCTTTTCGCTTTCTACATGCTGTTGATTTTCTGGTGTTCGAAACCGATCAGCAATTGCTCCGGTCAAGGCAACAAGCGGATCATCCAGATAGTCATACTTGAACGCATCGAAATAGACGGTCTGTGTCGTGTTCTCTTCGCGTTTCAGATGTTCACCAACCCAACACTTTAGGAACAACGATTTTCCTGATCCCCACGCTCCGTCCAAAGCGATCACCAATGGATCGTCGATGCGCTCCACCAGTTCCGACAGTTTGTCGCCGGTGGGCTTGCGTGAGAGTTTGTCGTGCTCGTCAAACCCATCTTTGTAGAGCTTGATTTTGGGTTCGGGTATGGTCAGGCGCATGTTTGGCTGCAATTCACAAATCAATCAGCGCTACTATTAGCGGCTGCCTCGGGAACGGTCAGACTGCTAGATGAGTGGAGGTGTGAAAATCTCGGAGCCTTTGATGTCATTGAAAGATCTCATTGCTGGTTGGGCGCAGCCGGGTCGTGTTGACTGGATCGCACTACGGCCAGCACGGCGAGAAGAGATGCGGTCGGTTGAAACCGCTCTGATTTCACCCGACGGCTTCGAAGGTGACCGCAGCCGCGCAGGCAAACGGGCCGTGACTATGATGCAGCAGGAACATCTGGCGGCGATTGGCTCTTATCTTGGGCAAGGGTCGATAGCACCGGAAACCCTGCGGCGCAATCTGGTGGTTTCGGGGATCAATCTGGCGGCGCTCAAGGGGCGTGAGGTGCAGGTGGGTGGGGCCATTCTGCGATTTACCGTGATCTGCGCGCCGTGCAGCCGGATGGAGGAAGCGCTGGGTAAGGGCGGCTATTCCGCCGTGCGCGGGCATGGCGGGTGGTGCGCCGAAGTTGTCACGCCGGGACGAGTTCAGCTAGGTGATTCGGTGCAACCTGTTGATTGACATCCCCGCACAGTTCTGAACATCAGCGAGGAATGGAGCGACACGACATTCCATATGCGCGGCCGGGGCAGGTCATCGGGCTTTTCGGTGGATCTTTTGATCCGCCGCATCGGGGCCATGTGCATGTGACGCTTGAGGCGATGAAAGCCTTTGGGCTGGATCGCGTCTGGTGGTTGGTATCGCCGGGCAATCCGCTGAAGGCACGAGGACCTGCGCCGTTGGAGCAGCGGCTGGAAGCGGCGAGGCGCATGATTTCGCATCCGCGGGTCGAGGTGACCAACATAGAAGCACTAACCGGGACACGCGCGACGGCGGATACTCTGGTCGCATTGCGACGTCTGTACCCCCAGGTGAAATTCGTGTGGTTGATGGGCGCGGACAATTTGGCACAGTTCCACAAATGGAAAGACTGGCGGACGATAATGGACAGCATACCGGTAGGCGTGATCGCGCGGCCGGGTGACCGAATTTCGGCGCGGATGTCCCCGGCGGCGCGGTTGTACGGAAAGTACCGGATCGATGGGCAGGCGCGCCACCTGTTGGGTAGGGCAGAGGCGCCGGCGTGGTGTTTTGTGAACGTGCCAATGGTCGATGTCAGCTCCAGTCAGATCCGGGCGCGCGGCGGATGGGGCGGCAAGGTGTTGCCGGAATAGCCCCAAAGCGCGCATAATCCATATCAATGGTTGTGCGCATTTGATCTGTGAGATTTTATTTGACCCATGGCTGATCGGTTTTCTCGACGTGGATTTCTAGGAGGGCTGGGGGCGGCTTTGATCCCCGGCGTGGTTTTGGCCGAGGCACCTCTGGTGTCGCTGCGACCGCATTTGCGCGGAGATCTGCCCTCTGGGGCCGAACGGCTGGTTCAGGCGGCAGGGCTGCGCGGTGAGGTGGTGTTCGCAGTGGCCGACGCTGAGACTGGTGCGCAGGTCGAGGAGTACGGAGGCGGTCAGGGATTACCTCCGGCCAGTGTCGCCAAGGCGTTGACCGCGCTATATGCGTTGGATGTTCTTGGTGCCGACTACCGGTTCGAAACGGCGCTGATGGCGGATGGTCCCATCGAAAACGGAATCCTCAAAGGCGACCTGATCCTTGTGGGCGGTGGTGATCCGTTGCTGGACACGGACGCCTTGGCCACAATGGCGGCCAACTTGCGCGAGGCTGGGATTGCCGAGGTGCAGGGCGCGTTCAAAGTCTATGAGGGGGCGCTGCCCTACGTGTTCAGCATCGACCCGGGGCAACCTGATCATTTGGGCTATAGCCCGTCGATCAGTGGCATTTCGCTGAATTTTAACCGTGTGCATTTTGAATGGAAACGCGACGGCACCCGTTACGACGTGACCATGGATGCGCGCAGCTCGCGTTACACGCCCTCGGTCGATATGGCGTCTATGCGCGTCGAGAACCGCAAGCTACCGATCTACACATATGAACCCAGCGCGCGGCAGGACCGATGGACGGTGGCCAAAGGAGCGTTGGGAAGTGGCGGTGCGCGGTGGTTGCCCGTGCGCAAGCCTGCGCTGTACGCGGGCGATGTCTTTAAAACCCTGGCACGCGCGAACGGAATCGTGCTGGGGCGGGTGCAAGTCACACGCGAAGCGCCGCAGGGAACAGTGCTTGTGCTGCATCAAAGCGATCCGTTGGATAGCATTCTACGCGGCATGTTGAAGTATTCGACCAATTTGACGGCGGAAATGGTCGGTATGGCGGCCTCACGCGCTCGTGGCGCAACGTTGGAATCGTTGGCTGATTCAGCGGCCGAGATGAATCGTTGGGCGCTAGAGGCTTATGGTGTGACAGGGATCGCGATGGTGGATCACTCGGGGCTGGGGGATGCATCCCGCATGGCGCCCGGCGATCTGGTGACGGCCCTGGTCGCTGCGAAAAAGGCGGGCACGTTGCGGCCGTTGCTGAAGAAATTCACGCTAGCGGACAGTCAGGGGCGGCCGGTCAAGGATCACCCGATCAAGGTGGATGCAAAGACCGGCACGCTGAATTTCGTATCCGGTCTGGGCGGGTTTATCACCACACCGGGCGGATCGGACCTTGCGTTTGCCATCTTTACCGCCGATGTCGACCACCGCGCGACCATCCCGCGCGCGCATCGCGAGCGGCCGGAAGGTGCGCGCAGCTGGAACAATCGGTCGCGTAAGTTGCAGCGCGCCCTGATCGAGCGCTGGGGATCGTTGGCCGGTAGCTGAGATCAGGTTGTGTGGCGTGCCCTAGCGCCACGCTCGATCGCGGCGGCGTGCAGCCGGTCTATGTTCAGTTCGTAACGGATTTCTTCAAGCAGTCGCAGCTCGGATTCAGCAAGGGAACCGTCTGCAGCAGCGACGTCACAAGCCAGCGCATAGGCGGTCTCGTTCAGCCGTTCCGGCAGGTTCTCCCGGATCAATCCGAATAGTGCGTCCAACCCGTCCTCTTGTTCGAACAGATCGAACACGGTTTGCGAAACGCGGCGAGTCCGGTCGATATCGTATTCGGCAAAAACCGGCAGCATGTTCACGGCGCCTTCGATTTTGACCAGCTCGGCCGTGCGGATCGTTTCATCAGACGCGGATACCGCAACCATGATCGCAACAAGGCAATCCTGCGGGGACATCGGGTGTGGAACTTGTTCGGTCATGGTGTCGTCCTGATTGGGCTGTTTTGAAAGCGCACGATAGGAGGGCTGCCGGGCAGGTTCAACGGATTTTGCCTAGATTGCGGTCAGAGAATGGGCAGAGGGCCTCGTGTTTTGGTCTGTCGCAGCACGAAATTGCTGCGTGTGTCACGCACAAGGCCCGACTTTAATAGCCGCTGCATGATGAAATGCTCAAGCGCCTCGGGGGTTTTGGCATAGACCTTAAGAATGAAATCATGATCCCCGGTGATCGAGGCGCATTCGACGATCTGAGGCTCGGTCTCGATCAGGCGGAGAAAGGCGTTGATGCTTTCTTCCTGATGATCACGGAGGGCCACGTGGACATAGGCGATGGCGTTCAGGCCAACCGATTTGGCGCGCACCTGCGCGGCGTATCCCGACACTATTTTTGCGGCCTCCAGATCGCGCACGCGTCGCCAGCATTGTGAGGCAGACAGCCCGGTGCGGTCTGCGAGATCCTGCATGGACAACCGGCCATCGGTCTGAAGCTCTTGCAATATGGCGATATCAGCGGGTTGAAGGGTTTGTTTCATAAAAGGTGATCCAATGATATATATTTGCCAAATTACTGGGAAAGTGCCGGTAATCCAAACCAAAATTCTCGGCGCGCGCGGTTATACTTTTCCTGAGGAGGAGAAGTAATGCCCAAGTCGACCAAATACGTCGCCAAAGTTGCCGATGAGCGCGGCCATATTGCATACACGCCAGAGGAGGATGCCGTCTGGGCGGATCTCTACGCTGCTCAGGAGGCGAATGTTCAACGCTACATGGCCAGGGATTATCTGGATGGGCTGGCGCGTCTGGATTTGCCAAAAACGAGCGTTCCCTCCTGCGCTGACATCTCTGAGCGGTTGTTGGATATGACCGGTTGGCGAGTTCAGCCGGTTCCTGCTTTGATCGGGTTCAAGACCTTCTTCGGGATGTTGGCAGACCGGGTTTTTCCTGCCGCTTCCTTTATCCGATCGCGCGAAGATTTCGACTATATCGAGGAACCGGACATCTTTCATGAGATTTTCGGGCACACGCCTTTGTTGAGTGATCCTCGGTTCGCGGCCTTCAGTCACGCTATCGGGAAGGCCGGGGTCCAGGCCGGTGACAAAGACTATTCCTGGCTGATCCGGCTGTATTGGTTCTCGATTGAATTCGGACTGCGACGTCAGGATGGTGAGATCAAAGCGCTTGGGTCGGGTCTTGCATCGTCACCGACCGAGCTTGTGTATGCCGTCGAATGCGACGTTCCTGATCGGGATCCGTTTGATATCATGACGATCCTGCGGACGCCGTATCGGATCGACATGCACCAGATGGGTTATTTCGTGCTAAACTCGCCGGAGGAGCTGTTTGCAGCCGCCGAGCGAGACCTGTTGGCAGATGTTCGTCAGGCGCAGTCACTTGGGTTGCTGCCGAACAAGTTTCCGGAAAAAGCAACCGCAGCGGAGTGAACGGATCATGACACTTTCAGGAGAAACCTGCAGCCTATCGGATCGAACCTGTGTGCCCTGTTCCGGCGGTGTCCCGGCTTTGACTCGCGAAGAGGCCAACACTCACATGGCCGAACTTTCATCAGACTGGACGTTGGATGCGGACGCAAAGATGTTAAGCCGGCATTACAAGTTCAAAGGGTTTGCAAAGGCCACCTATCTTGCAAACCTTTGCGCGTGGCTTGCCGATCAACAGGGGCATCACCCTGATGTCTCGTTCGGGTGGGGATATGTGGATGTTAAGCTGACCACGCACGAAATAGGTGGGCTCAGCGAAAACGATTTTATCTGGGCGGCAAAACTCGATCAGTTGACTGCCTGAACCGTCGCAATTGCGGTTTCCCGTCAGGAAAAACAGCGCGCTTTATTGACTCATGCTGCACCGGCACAATAGGAGGGGTCGGTCGGTTGCATGAGGTGATCGGCGCTGTTTTTTCCCGATGGAGCTGTAAATCAAATGTCTGAACTGCGTGAAACCGCTATGACGTCCAAGGCCTGGCCTTTTGAAGAGGCGCGCCGGTTGCTCAAACGCTATCAGAAAGCGGCTCCGGAAAAGGGATATGTGCTGTTCGAGACTGGCTATGGTCCGTCGGGGCTGCCGCATATCGGAACCTTTGGCGAGGTCGCGCGGACCACAATGGTCAAGCGCGCATTCGAGGCGCTGTCGGATATCCCGACCAAGCTGATCTGTTTCTCGGACGATCTGGACGGAATGCGCAAAGTGCCCAGCAACGTACCGAACCCCGAGGTGCTGGAGGAGCATCTGCAGCGCCCATTGACCTCGGTGCCGGACCCGTTTGGCGAATACCCCAGCTTTGGCGAGCATAACAACGCTATGCTGCGGCGGTTCCTCGATACTTTCGGGTTCGAGTACGAATTCTATTCGGCGCGCGATTTCTATCGCTCGGGTCAATTCGACGAGATCCTGAAGCGGGCAGTTGAAAGGTATGATGACGTGATGGCCATCATGCTGAAAAGTCTGCGCGAAGAGCGTCAGCAGACCTATTCGATTTTCCTGCCGATCCACCCCGAGACCGGCCGTGTTCTTTATGTCCCGATGAAGAAGGTCTGCGCCGAAACCTACACGATCACGTTCGACGACGAAGACGGTAAGGAATGGACGCTACCTGTCACCGGCGGCAACGTGAAGCTGCAGTGGAAACCGGATTTCGGTGCGCGCTGGGCGGCACTGGGCGTCGATTTCGAGATGTATGGCAAGGAACACGCGACCAACGAAAAGATTTATGACGCGATCTGTCGTGCGCTGGGCGGGCGTGCGCCCGAGCATTTCTCGTATGAACTGTTCCTGGATGAAAACGGGCAGAAGATTTCGAAATCGTCCGGCAATGGCGTGTCGATTGACGAATGGCTGACCTATGCGCCGACCGAGTCTCTGGCATATTTCATGTACCAGAAACCCAAGACGGCCAAGCGGATGCATTTCGACGTCATCCCGAAAGCCTATGATGAGTATCATCAGCAATTGCGGGCGTATCCGGGGCAGGATTTGAAAGCACAACTGAACAACCCGGTCTGGCATATTCATGGCGGAAACGTTCCGGAATCTACACTGATCGTACCGTTCGCAATGCTCTTGAACCTGGCGTCCGTGTCGGGGGCCGAGGACAAAGAGGCTCTGTGGGGCTTTATCCGTCGGTACGCGCCCGAAGCCACGCCGGAAACGCATCCCGATCTGGATGAGGCGGCTGGTTTTGCAGTGCGGTACTTCAACGACTTTGTGAAGCCCACCCGCCAGCACCGCGCGCCGACCGATCAGGAACGTGAAGCTCTGGAAGCGCTCAAAGCCGCCCTTGAGGTCTATGATGGCCCAATTGAGGATGAGGCGCTGCAATCGGTGGTCTATTCGATCGGGCGCGAGCGGTTCGATCCTATGCGTGGCTGGTTCACGGCACTTTACGAGGTGTTGCTGGGCGCGTCGCAAGGTCCGCGGTTTGGTGGTTTTATCGCGCTGTATGGCGTGCCGGAAACCATCGCGTTGATTGACAAGGCGCTGGCCGGAGAACTGGTCTGATTTGACCCGATACTGTGTGGGGCTACCCTTTAAGCAGGAGGTGGCCCCATGCGTCGATTACTGCTTGCCATATCACTCAGCGCCGGACTGGCCTCGGGTGCGTTTGCCCAGAGTGATGAGATCGAAGCCAACATTGCGGCGCAGATACAGGCGTTCAAGGCGGATGACTTTGTCACAGCCTTTACCTTCGCCAGCCCAAACATCCAGAACCTGTTCCGGACGCCCGAGAATTTTGGAGCCATGGTCCGCAATGGCTATCCTATGGTCTGGCGACCTTCCGAGATTCGCTTTCTCGAACTGCGCGAGGTCGCAGGCGCCTTGTGGCAAAAGGTCATGATCACCGACGGCAAAGGGCAGGTTCACATCCTGGACTATCAGATGGTGCAACAACAGAACGGCTGGAAGATCAATGGCGTGCAACTGCTGGGTAACTCGGACCCGGCGGCGTGACGCAACACCACCGTCACGGTGGTATGAGCGGCGGTTAATCCCTCTTCGATACTCAGGCTTTTGCGTTCGGGGCGACCCCGAGCAATGGGTTTATGCGCGCGGTGGTCTGCTGCGCGATTGGGAAAGGGATTTCTATGAACAAGGCAATCACCGACGGCATCGTTTTCATGCCACCCGCATTTGCGAACGGTTTGAACGTCTGGTCCAGCGGCGACGGAACACCGGGTTCGCCCACCTATGGTGGCTCGGGCACAGGAGCATATGTTCCGGCGGACCCGGATTTCAGCGGTTGCCTTGAAATCCTGAAAGTGCAGGCAACGCAGAAATTGCGTTACATGGGGCAGACGCCCCTGATCCCGGGCTGCTATCTGCAGATCAAGGCGCGCGTAAAAGCAATCAGCGGACCGTTGCCTCAGGTCCGTGTCGCGGCCTGGGCTGGTGGAGCTGGTGACCAGCAAGTGACCGGCGTGATCGATCAGGGGCCGGCCACTCAGCTTTCGGGCTATGGCGCGGTGCATGAAGTCAAGGCCATTGTGGGGACTGGCAAACGCTCGGGCGTGGATATGCCCTGGGGTGTCGCGGCGCTTTACGGGCATTTCGGCCTGAACATCGAAGGCGCAAATGGTTCGGTCATTCGTGTCGATGACATCGAGATTTCAGATGTCACCAGTATCTTCCTGCGGGAAATGATCAGCACCGTCGATGTGCGCGACTATGGTGCAATCGGGGATGGGGTCGTGGACGATTCCGCTGCATTCGAAGCAGCGGATCAGGCCGCCAGCGGCCGCCGGATCTATGTGCCCAAGGGCACGTATTTGTTGGCGCAGAATACCTCAATGTCGTCCGAGATGGACTTTGAGGGCACGATCACAATGCCCGACGACAAAATGCTGTTGTTGACCAAGAATTTTGATTTGCCAGCCTATATTGCCGCATTCGGAAATGAAGAGCTGGCGTTCAAGAAGGCGTTTCAGGCGCTTTTGAACAATTCGGACCATGAATCGCTGGACATGGGCGGGCGAAAGATCTCGGTCACGGCGCCGATTGACATGGCAGCTGCTGTCCCTAACCGACAGGGCGGTTTTTCGACCCGGCGCGTGATCCGCAACGGGCAGTTTGATGTCAAAAGCAGCTCGGCCTGGGACACGGAAACCTTCACCTCGGTGGCGACGTATGATCCGGCGAATTCGACTACGCTGACCAATGTGGAGAACATCGCAAACATCCCGGTTGGAGCGCTGGTACAGGGCAACGGTGTCGGTCGTGAAATCTATGTGCGTTCCAAGGACGTCGGTGCTGGCGAGATCACATTGAACGACCCGCTCTTCGATGCAGCGGGTACGCAGACCTTCACCTTCCAATCGTTCAAATACCTGCTGGATTTCAGTGGTTTCAGCACGTTGCGCAAATTTGGCATGGAAGAAATCGAATTCCAGTGCAACGGGCGTTCCAGCGCGATCCGGCTTGCGCCGTCGGGCAGTACATTCGCGGTCACGAACTGCTTTATCAGCCGACCGAAAGATCGCGGTATCACGTCGCACGGCACCGGGTGTCAGGGGATGCTAATTGATAACTGCCAGTTTCTGTCGACCGAAGAAGCCTTGAACGTTCCCGATCGCAATTCCATTGCATTGAATGCCAATGCGAATGACATCAAGTTGCGCCACAATCGCGCTGTGCGTTTCCTGCATTTTGCGGTGCTGGCAGGCTCGAACAACCTAGTCTTGGGCAACCACTTCTTCCAGGGGGACCGCATTCCGCAGGGCGTCCGCAGCGCAGGGCTGATCATGACAGCCACCTATAATAGTTCGACCATATCAGAGAACTATGTCGACAATTGCTTTGTAGAATGGACCAACGAGCGGGACGCAAACCCCGTCTATACTTCCGGGTACTCGTTCAGTTCGATGACGATCTCGGACAACATCTTCTATGCCAGCGAAGTGGCGCCGTGGTTCAGCCAGATCGTCATCCGCCCACATGGTGCCGGGCACTATTTGAATGGTGTGATCGTTACCGGCAACAAGTTTCGTTCCAGCAGCGGTCGTATCGATCGGGCCGAGCGGGTCGATACCACCTTTGCGGACCTGAACCACTACGCACATCTGAACGTGATTTTTGAGAACAACACCTTCAACGGCATCGACGCAAAGGTTGAAAACCCGTTGCGTATTCGGAGCGCGCAGGAATCGGCGTCTTCGGTCTGGGTGATTTCCGCTCAGGGTAGATTGCCTTTTGGCGGCAAAGCGCGTGGATGTGATGCGGTCACCGTGTTGGGGCCGCTCAGAAACACGGCCGGGCATACAATACACACGGCGCCATACGTTGAGTTGGAGCAAGGCTCCAATAGTGACGCCATCCAGTTGCGCTGGCCTCAACCGGTTAGTGGTTCGGTGTCGACGATCATGCGCATCGAATACTAGGCGCAGATGTTATGAGCGCCAGGACGCTTCAGAAAGTGTTCCAGATTGCCAGTTTGATGCCCGTATTTTCGCGGGCGTCATTTCGTTCAAACCCAAGTATCCAGGTGGTCGGACTGTTTTTTGCGCGGATCATGACCGAAGGCCTGACCCTCCAGTGCAGCGGATGACCGGTCCGGTAGGCGGTTTCGATCTGCAGCAATGGGTTCACCAACCGCGCAGATGACAGGCCTGCGGTAATGTCCAGTTTGCGGTACAAGGCTTCGTGCGTTCGGTATTCCAACGCAGCGTCAACGGCGACCCAACCGTTGCCCCAACCGGTTTGAAACCCTTTGCCATACGACAATGTTGCTTTGTACAAAGCCCAAACGCGCATCTGACGGTGATGTGCTCCGACTGCCATTTCAGCCGCAAAGCGGCCTGCTCTTTTGAAATTGGCAATGGGTAGGCGGGCAAAGACCGTGGCATGCCCGTACAGGTCGCGATGTTCTTCGACATCCAGACCCAGAGTGATGTTTTCCCGAAGCCCCCATTCGGCGTACAGAGACGTTTTATAGTCGTAACCGTCGTCCTGTTCTTTGAAGGCCGTCAGGGAAGCCGCAACAAAAACAGTCCCCTTGTCCCGCAACCACGCACCGGGCCAGGCCGGAGAAGCCATCAAGAGCAAGAACAGAATGGTGAGAACCCGATGCATGGGCGCAGCATCCGTTAGCTTGGTTAACGGATCGTTAGGATTTTCCTCAATTCCTGTCGGAAACCTATGCCGCTGAGATGCAAAGGAAACGCAAGACCTTTTCAAAACCTATGTTAAGTTTGTAGCAGACAAAGGAGAATCCAGATGCCGAAGATCGCAAAGAATGCAAGCGTCCAGACAGTTATCACAACCTTTGAAATGACACCCGGCACCTGTCAGGACCTGCTGGAAGCGTTGACCGACGCCTATGCTGAGTTCATCTCGAAACAACCTGGCTTTGTTTCTGCCGGTCTGCATGTGAACGATGCTCAGACCCGGATCGCCAACTATTCGCAATGGCAGCGCCGCGAAGATTTCCTGGCCATGTTGCGCACCCCAGAAATGCGGGACCGCAACCGTCAGATCAACGAATTGTGCAAAAGCTTCGAGCCGGTGATGTACGATGTGGCCGAGACGTTTGGCGGGTCGTGATCTGGATCAAAGCCTAACGGCTTGTCTTAGTGCAATTTTATGACGTGAAAACGGAGGTGCGCGTCATGTATCACAACATTCTTGTCCCCATTTCCTTTGATGCCGAACGGGATATTTCAGGGCCTTTGAAACTGGCCGAGGTGCTCGCGACACCGGATGCGCAGGTCACGTTGCTGCACGTGGTCGAGCATATTCCGAACTACGCCATATCCTACATGCCGCCCGAGTATCTGACCGAAGCCCGTAAGGCGTTGCAGACCGAATTGGACAGCCTTGCTGAAAAACTGCCAAACGCCAGGGGTGTCGTGATCGAAGGGCATTCGGGCCGTACGATCCTCGATTGGGCGGAAGAGCACAAACCGGACCTGATCATCATGGCCTCTCACCGCCCGGGTATGCAGGATTTGTTGCTGGGATCCACAGCGAACCACGTGGTTCGCCATGCCGCCTGCGCAGTTCACGTCGTACGTTGATCTGGCCAGATATCGCTTGGGGCAAGGCGCCACGCCTTGCCAAAGCCGCCATTCAGAACGGCGTCGGAAACGGCAAAGGTGACGAACCCAAAATCGGTGAAATCCATGTACAGTTTGGCTTTGGGCCGGATGCTTAGGTAGCGTGTGCGTAGCGCATCATGGTCGTCAGTCCCCCGCGCTACAAATCGCGCGTCGGCATGCAGTGTCAGTCGGGGATGGGTTAACGGATCGCCCGCGCTGCCGGGCTCACCGATCAGTAGCGCACAGGCTGAATTGGCCTTTAGTGAGCGCGTGTGGTCGGCCAGGGTTGAGATCAACGTAACTGGCAGTCCACGTACGTCCGTCGCCAGGGCGATACGTGAAACCGAAGGCAGTGCCGTATCCGGGCGCAGAACAGCCATGGCTCCGTACGTTGCCCCTGCGATCAGGTCACGGGCCATTTCACGGGCGGTATCGTCAACGGGACGGTAAGGATCGGTCTTGGTCATTTCTAATATACCCTTCTGGGGCAGACACGACCGGACCCTAGCCATATGGCGGTCAATGCGCGAGCCCTCTCAATGTCAAACGCACAGTTTTTCAGGTCTCGGTTTCGCCACAAACCTCGTGTAAGTGGCTACCATGGCGTCCAAAGATCCTGAGACCACTGCCCAACGGAAAAGCAATAGAGCCGCGGCACGGCACCGGCGTGCCGATGCATTGCGCAAACGGGCATTGTCGCCCGTTCGGATAATTCTGATGGTCCTCATGCTGCCAATCTCAACCGCAGGAATCGCGGTCGGCGTCTATCTGCGCACATCTGAATTCAAACGCGAGGACGCCTTGTTGCACCTTGTGGCAATGGCCGGTTGCCAGGCGGCTGAATCCCTTGTGCCGGGACCGTATCGGGACGGTGAGCCGGGATATCACGCGCGCAACGACTCGGATGGTGATGGTGTGGCCTGCGGCATCCCTCCTCAAGTCGCAACACCGCAGCAGGCCGAGCCCCCGCGACAGCGGACGGTTGGAACAGCCAAATTCGTGCGGCCCTAAACTAAGTTGATGGCTATCATGGCACGTGCTGTGCTTGCCTAACTCTGCTCCGGTCGTCACAGTTACGTCCATGACACGTAATGAGTTCAACACATTCTGCGCCAACCTCACAGCCACGACCCATGTTGTCCAATGGGGCAATGCGGATGTGTGGAAAGTGGGTGGCAAAGTGTTCGCGATCTGTGGCTGGAACGATGGGAAGGATGCCTTCACCTTCAAGGCCACCGATCTGGCGTTTGAAGTCCTCAGCGATGAACCCGGTATCCGCCCAGCGCCCTATCTGGCCTCGCGGGGGATGAAGTGGCTGCAGGTCCATGAGAAACGCGGCATGTCCGACGCATCCCTGCGTGAACACATCGTGACATCCTATGATCTGGTCGTGGCCAAGCTGACCAAGAAAATGCGGGCGGAACTGGGCGTTTAACCTTTCATCGCCTGCAGCAATTCTAGCAGTTGTTTCCGGTCGCCGTCATCGGTGTAGTCACCGGTCGCCAGGCGTTCGGCGATACGCAGGCGCAAGCGTTCTTGTTGGGTGCGCACCTCTTCGCCTGCGGTTTCCGCCAGTGTTTTCATGATCATCGCCACGGCTTGCTGCCGTTTCGTGGTGGGGTTGGCGATGTAATCGACAAGGCTCTGTTGACCGGAATCGAGGATGTTTTCAGCCAGATCGCGCAATTGGTCCCCATTGGGCAGCAGCGGGGCAGGGGCGTCCTCAGGTGGCAGGATTTCCGGCACGCTGCGCGGGGTTTCAGCCAGAGCGTTTGCGCCGTCGACGAAGGCTTCGGTGATCATCCTTGTGATCTTGATGGCGCGCGGGTCCTTGAACAGGGCCGAGGCGATGGCCACACCGTAATCCGTATAGACCCACGGATTGACCCGCCGCCCGCCGCGACCCTTGGGTTTTGAGATCACATTCTGTGATTGCAAATCGGCGACTTCAGCATCGGTCAGCTGAAAGCGGTAGCCCTCGAACAGGTCCTTGTTGCGCGACACGGCCTGATTGAAGGCGCTGACGGACTTTCCATAAAACTGCGCCAGATCCTCGGCCAGCACCACGCGGATACCGCGCACCCTGTGGATGGCGCTTTGGACCTCATGTGTGCTGGGCAGGGTGTTCGGGTTCGTCATGGCAACCGTCTGGAATCACAATTTGTGATTTCAAAAGTGAAGCAGCGGGCGCTGGGCTGCAACCTTGAAGTGTCAGCCGCCCGGATGCGGTCAGGCGTCTAGTTGAAAACGCCCACAAATCCCTTGTGTCAATGCGAGATTTCGCGCTGTCATGCTAGGGTGCGCGCGGCGAGGCCGCTCCGGCCCGCTACATGGCAATTTCGCCAGACGAGGGAGGAAAGTGATGTTTGCGCGAATTACTCAATACAAAATGAAGCCCGGTACGCGGGAGGCGGCGACGGCGAAGATGAATGCATTGAAATCCGAAATCATGGGTATGCCCGGGATGCACTGCTTTACCAACGTGATGAACGAGGACGGTTCGGGCTATGTGATCTCAGTCGTCGAGAGCGAGGCAACCTCGAACGCAAACGCGCCCAAAGTGGCCGAACTGTGGGGCCATTTCGCCGAATTCATGGAAGGCCCGCCCTCACCGGTCGGATACGATGTGATTGCCCATTGGGATAAGGGGTAAAGGTTTGGGCGGGGATGGACCCGCCCTTTTCTTTGCAAAAGAAACTGCGCCAGATCCTCGGCCAGCACCACGCGGGTACCGAGCACCCTGTGAATGGCGCTTTGGACCTCATGCGTGCTGGGCAGGGTGTTGGGGTTCGTCATGGCAACCGTTTGGAATCACAATTTGTGATTTCAAACGTGAAGCAGAGGGCGCTGGGCTGCAAGTTTGAAGTGTGTGTGGCAAATACTTTGTGAAACTGGGATTTGGGATGGTTTCTCATTTCACCAGCACAGAGAAAAACCAATAAATCAAAGGTCATAAACCCCGATAGCGAGTTGCTGCAGCTTATCGAAAAGCAAGCCGTTTTAGCGCGCCTTCGTAAAGCTCAATGAGAATTTTCATGTCGTCAACGTCTTTGAAAAAAGACTGTGAATCAATTCCGTTCTCGGGCATCAGGCCAAGCGCTTCGCGAACGTGTCGAATTCTTCCTTTACCTACTTGCTTGGTCCAACCGGGAAACCCTAAGACGCAAGCACGTCGAATTTCTTTTGTTTTAACTTCCTTCCGAAAGAAGGTTCCGGGTCTTTGGGTTACCCATTCCCAACGCATAACGTTGATTTGGTTGTTGTTCGGATTCTCCAGCCAAGCGTCGTATCGTTTAAGTATCTTGTCCAACTCGCGGTAGGTGATGAGGTACTGTTGCCTATCGATTTTACGAGTATTTTGCCTTAACCAATGCGCTAGGAACCGTACTTCAGGATCGGCATCTTTTTTTGCAAATCCCGAAACCTTGGGAATTTAGTGAGCTTGCCGTTCGCAACGTTAACGGTCATGTCTTCCAGAGCTTTTTCAGAGACCGTGATGATCAACCCATTTTGGTACAAGTAGTGAACAGTGCTCAGATACGCGGTTCTCTTGTTGGCATCGTGGAATGGGTGGTTTTGAATGAGCCCATACAAAAGTGTCGCTGCCTTTTCAGGTATTGTGTTCCACTTCGTTTCACCATTGTAGCCGACGAATTGCCGGCTTAGGGCTGAGAGTAGAAGCCCTACGTCTTTGGGGCCGAAGCCACCTACGCCATCCCCTTCACCTTGTTTCAAAAAAAGTCGACAATCGAAAAATGGGATTTTAGAACATCCGATGCGCTTAAGTCCCCGGGGGAGATATTTTCTTCAAATTCAGATACTTCAGCCATTGCCCGATCAAACATAAAATGGAGGTCGGGTAGGAGTTCGTCTTTAAAATCCAACAAGTTTATCGTCTCTTTTTCTTGGACGGCCACTAATGAACTTCCTCTTAAGGTTGTCAATCCCCGTAAGGCAACACCAAGCTACCGCTTCCTCCTCTTCACATTCCCACCCCGCTGCCCCGGCCTGCCGGCCGTTGAGCGTCCGCGCGATTTCACCGCGTCTTCCGAGGCTTTCTCGACCGCCCATTGGCGCGCCATGGGGTCGTCGGCGATGGCCAGATCGACCGCTTCCAGACGTTTGATCTCATCGCGGATGTTGGCGGCCTCTTCGAATTCCAGATTCTCGGCGGCTTTGCGCATCTGATCGCGCAGACCGTCCAGATGGGCTTCGAGGTTCGCGCCGTGCATCGGTTTGTCGATGGTGGCGGTGACGCGGTTCATGTCGACGTCGCCTTCGTAGAGACCGGCCAGAACATCCTCGACATTCTTTTTCACCGTCGCAGGCGTGATGCCGTTCTCCTCGTTATAGGCGATCTGCCTTGCCCGGCGGCGGTTGGTTTCGTTCAGGGCGCGTTCCATAGAGCCGGTGATCTTGTCGGCATACATGATCACCCGGCCATCGGCGTTGCGCGCGGCGCGGCCGATGGTCTGGATCAGCGAGGTTTCCGAGCGCAGGAAGCCCTCTTTATCCGCGTCCAGAATGGCGACCAGTCCGCATTCGGGGATGTCGAGCCCCTCGCGCAGCAAGTTGATCCCGACCAGCACGTCGAAGGCCCCCAGCCGCAGGTCGCGCAGGATTTCGATCCGTTCCAGCGTGTCGATGTCCGAGTGCATGTAGCGGACCTTGATGCCCTGTTCGTGCAGGTATTCGGTCAGGTCTTCGGCCATGCGTTTAGTCAGCGTGGTGACCAGCGTACGATAGCCATCGGCGGCGACTTTGCGCACCTCGTCCAGCAGATCGTCCACCTGCATCGAAACGGGTCGGATTTCGACCTCGGGGTCCAAGAGGCCAGTGGGGCGGATCACCTGTTCGGTGAACACACCGCCGGTCTGCTCGATCTCCCACTTCGCCGGGGTGGCCGAGACAAAGACCGATTGCGGGCGCATGGCGTCCCATTCCTCGAACTTCAGGGGGCGGTTGTCCATGCAGGAGGGCAGGCGGAACCCGTGTTCGGCCAATGTGAATTTACGCCGATAGTCGCCCCGGTACATGCCGCCGATCTGGGGGACACTGACATGGGATTCGTCGGCAAAAACAATCGCATTGTCAGGGATGAATTCGAATAGGGTCGGGGGCGGTTCACCCGGAGCGCGCCCGGTCAGATAGCGCGAGTAGTTCTCGATCCCGTTGCAGACGCCGGTGGCCTCAAGCATCTCAAGGTCAAAGTTGGTGCGCTGTTCCAGACGTTGGGCCTCCAGTAGTTTGCCCTCGCCCACCAGTTGGTCCAGCCGGATACGCAGTTCCTTTTTGATGCCGATGATCGCTTGCTGCATCGTCGGTTTCGGCGTCACGTAGTGCGAGTTCGCGTAAACGCGCACCTGCTCCATCGTCGCGGCGCGTTCGCCCGTCAGTGGGTCGAACTCGGTGATCTGTTCCAGTTCTTCGCCGAAGAACGAGAATTTCCAGGCGCGATCCTCAAGGTGGGCGGGCCAGATTTCCAGGGAATCGCCCCGCACCCGGAACGACCCACGTTGAAACGCCTGATCGTTGCGCCGGTATTGCTGGGCGACCAGATCGGCCATCACCTGCCGCTGGTCGTATTCGTTGCCGACCTTCAGATCCTGGGTCATTGCCCCGTAGGTTTCGACCGAGCCGATACCGTAGATGCACGAGACCGAAGCCACGATGATCACGTCATCGCGTTCCAATAGTGCCCGCGTGGCCGAGTGGCGCATCCGGTCGATCTGTTCGTTGATCTGCGATTCTTTCTCGATATACGTGTCCGACCGCGGCACATAGGCCTCGGGCTGATAGTAGTCATAGTACGAGACGAAGTATTCGACCGAGTTTTCCGGGAAGAAGCCCTTGAACTCTCCATACAGCTGCGCCGCGAGTGTCTTGTTTGGCGCGAGGATGATGGCAGGGCGCTGGGTTTCCTCGATCACCTTAGCCATGGTGAATGTCTTACCCGTACCGGTCGCCCCCAGCAGAACCTGATCGCGCTCGCCGTCCAAAACCCCTCCGGCGAGTTCCTTGATCGCCGTGGGCTGGTCGCCTGCAGGGGCGAACTCAGTATGCATGACGAACTGCTTGCCGCCCTCGAGTTTCAGGCGCGCGCGGACGTCTTCGGCGGTCAGTTGGGTCTTGTCGGAATGGGCGTAGGGCATAGGCAGGCTCCGGGTCAGGCCCCTACATTTGTTCTTATTTTGTCCAACTGCAAGGGCTGATCCGATCTGGAGACTCAGTTTCAGTAGTAGGCAAACTGCATGTAAGGGATTTCATCCGCTTGCGCCTTTTCGGCGAGAGCTTTCAGGTTGCTATCCAGAACCCGGCCCATCATGGTTTTCACCAGGGTTTGCCCCATCATCCAGCCCAATGGACCGTACATAATCTGGCAATCCATGCTCCAGATCACACGCGAGCGATAGTCGGAAAGTGGCTCAATGGCGATCGCTGCGTATGCTTCAGTCAAAGGCATAGCCGACATCTCGGACAAGCGGACACGATAGCCTTTGCCAACATGCCAATCTGTGACTTCCTCAACCAAAGAGGTCCCGTTTTCAAAGTGGCAACGCCGCATTGACCCAATGCCGTTTTCCCCGTGCGTCAAGGCGTCTACGGAAACGACCTGAGGTGCAAACTCGTCGATATGCATGAACCGGCTCAGGATGGCCCACAGCGCGTCGGGCCGAGCGTCGATTTCCAAACTTCTTTCGTGGTGGATCATCGTCTTGTCCTCATTGTGGGGTCTCGCAATCTATAACCGGCCCTGATGACAGTTCCTGACATCAGGTGCGTGAACAGCCGCGACAATTGCCACCTTGTTCCGGATCGCGCTCTGACGCATAAACAATCCCATCAAAGTGAGTATGGAGAGGCGACATGCGCGCACGGATTTACCAGCCTGCAAGGAATGCGATGACTTCGGGGATGGGCAAGACCCGCAAGTGGGTTCTGGAATACGCACCCGCATCAGCGCGTGAGGTTGATCCGCTGATGGGCTGGACGTCTTCGTCGGATACACAGACTCAGGTGCGCCTGAAATTCGACACCAAAGAAGAGGCGCTGGACTATGCCAAGGACAATGGCATCGACGCTCAGGTCAGTGAGCCTCATAAGCGCAAACCCAATCTGCGCGCGCGTGGCTATGGCGAGAACTTTGCCACCGACCGGCGCGCGCCCTGGACGCACTGAATGATCGAAATCCGTGAGGCCGATCCGACCGCGGATGATTTGCGCCCGGTGGTCGAGGCGCATTTTGCCCATAGCGAAACGGCAGGACCTGCGGAAAGTAATCACACCATGGATGCCCATGCGCTGGCCGGAGACGGGATTCGGTTCTGGGCCATGTATGAAAGTGGGCAACCCATTGGGTGTGGGGCGTTGAAGGCTCTGCCCGATGGCACGGCCGAAGTGAAGTCCGTTCATATCCTGTCTGGGGCCCGGGGACGCGGGTTGGCGCAAGTGATGATGAACCATCTGACGGACGTCGCGCGCGCCGAGGGGGTATCAGCCCTGATTCTGGAAACGGGGGCAGAGCATCTGACCGAATACTCTGCCGCCCGTAAACTCTATGAGCGTCTGGGTTTTTCCTATTGCGGTCCGATATTCGGTTATGAAAGCGACCCGAACAGCGCCTTCATGCGCTTGGCACTTGAACCCCGGGAATAAAAACCGCAAGAAGGGCACAGCGGTCCCGTAGCTCAACTGGATAGAGCAGCTGACTTCTAATCAGCAGGTTGAGGGTTCGAGTCCTTCCGGGATCGCCATTGCCTGAAAAATTCACGCATTCCTTTGGTTTTGTTACGGCCAAGGTCCGTATCAGGTGCGCACCTGTGCGTTTGGCATCCCGAGGTAATCGGGGCGGTGACTCGCTAATTTTCCAACTTGGTGAAAAAATTCTTGCAACCGGTTGCAAAGCGAAACATTCTGCGCGGCAAAGAATGGATTCGGAGAAGCCGTATGCTCAAGATTGGACTACTGGGGGCCGGACGTATCGGTCGTGTGCATGCGCGTGCCATTTCAGAGCACTCCAAAAGCCAACTGGTCGCAGTTTCCGATGCCGTTTCAGAGGCTGCGGAAAGCCTGGCGGGTGAATACAACGCCGAAACGCGCGGTTCCGAGGACATCATAGCCGATTCCTCGATAGATGCGGTTCTGATCGCCACACCTACGGACACGCATTCTGACCTTATCGAGGCCGCGACTCGGGCCGGAAAGGCCGTTCTGTGTGAGAAACCTGTCGATCTGGACCTTGAACGGGCCATCGCCTGTCAGAAAGTCGCGTCGGACACGGGTCGGCCGGTCATGGTCGGGTTCAACCGCCGGTTCGACCCTAACTTTGCAGCGATGAAAGCATCCTTTAATGCCAATGAGATCGGCAAGGCTGAGTTGCTGTCGATCACGTCGTTTGACCCGGCGCCGCCTCCGGTCAGCTACGTCAAGGTCTCGGGCGGGTTGTTCCGGGATATGATGATCCATGACTTCGATATGGCGAACTATCTCATGGGGCAGTTGCCTACGGTGATTTCGGCAGTCGGAACCTCCGTTGTCGATCCTGAGATTGGTCAAGCTGGAGATGTCGATACGGCTGTTGTTACAATGACTTATGCGGATGGTCGGATCGCGGTCATCAAGAACTCTCGACGGGCAGTTTACGGATATGATCAGCGCGTCGAACTGTTGGGGTCAGAGGGACTGCTCCAGGCGCATAACGTTCTGGAAAACTCGGTTGTTAAGTCCACGGCCGACGGTGTTGTTGGTGCCAAGCCGACCTATTTCTTCCTGGAGCGCTACATGAATGCCTATCGGGCGGAATGGAGTGCATTTGTTGACGCTGTCGAGTCCGGTTCAGACATGCCGGTCACTCTGGAAGACGGTGTTGCCGCGCTGGCGATGGCCGAGGCTGCGACCCGGTCATCGCAATCCGGAAGGCCGGTCATATTGGATGAAGTTTTGAAACCGGTTGCAAAATGATCGGATTTCCGGAAACTAATGAAAGCCCCGGTTTACCTAGGGGCAGAGGAGATTCGGCCCGAGCCGAATGACTGGGGCTGACGCCCAGACAATACGATTGACAGTTCTATTGGGAGGAATGGAAATGAAAACGTTCGTTAAAGGGGTTCTGATGGCCAGCGCCGTCGCGTTCGCCGGCGCCACTGGCGCGGCAGCAGAAGGCGAAAAGTATATTCTGATCAGCCACGCTCCGGACAGCGACAGCTGGTGGAATACCATCAAAAACGGCATCGCGTTGGCGGGTGATCAGATGGGCGTTGAGGTCGAATACCGCAACCCGCCGACCGGGGATCTTGCCGACATGGCGCGGATCATTGATCAGGCTGCAGCTTCGGGGCCAAACGGCATCATCACAACTTTGGCCGACCCGGACATTCTGGAAGGCCCGATCAAGGCGGCCGTGGACTCTGGGATCGACGTCATCATCATGAACACCGGCACACCGGAAAAGGCGCGTGAAGTTGGCGCGCTGATGTATGTGGGTCAGCCGGAATATGACGCCGGGTTCGCAGCGGGTCAGCGCGCCAAGGATGACGGCATCGGGTCATTCTTGTGCGTGAACCACTATATCGTGCAGCCGTCCAGCCAGGAGCGTTGCCAGGGTTTTGCAGACGGTCTGGGTGTCGAACTGGGTGAACAGATGATCGACGCAGGTCAGGACCCGGCGGAGATCAAGAACCGTGTTCTGGCCTACCTGTCGGCCAACCCTGAAACCGACGCCGTTCTGACGCTTGGCCCAACCTCGGCCGACCCGACCATTCTGGCGCTGGAAGAAAACGGCATGGCCGGTGACATCTATTTTGGCACATTCGACCTGGGTGGCGAGATCGTCAAAGGCATCAAAAGCGGCGTGATCCAGTGGGGCATCGACCAGCAGCCCTTCCTGCAGGCCTACCTGCCGGTCGTGGTGATGGCCAACTACCACCGGTATGGCGTTCTGCCGGGCAACAACATCAACTCGGGCCCCGGTTTCGTGACCGCAGACGGGTTGGAAAAGATCGAAGAATTCGCGGGCGAATACCGCTGATCTTCATAACGGTGCGGACGCCCTGCATGCGTCCGCACCCCCTGATTTAAGCATTCAGAAGTACGCGCGAAGGAGGCAACAATGGCTGAGTCAGCGCAAACCGCAAGTGGCGGCGACGAGCGGATCAAAGAGATCTCACCCCTGCGCCGAGCCCTGATCCGCCCGGAATTGGGCGGCATGGTAGGCACGGTGGCAGTCTTCACGTTTTTCCTGCTGTTTGCCTTTGACAGCGGCATGTTCACCGCACAGGGCGTGATGAACTGGTCCGTGGTTTCCGCACAGTTCATGATCATCGCCGTTGGTGCGTGCTTGCTGATGATCGCAGGCGAGTTCGACTTGTCCGTTGGTTCGATGATCGGCTTTGCCGGCATGATGATCGCAATCTTTTCGGTCACGCTCAGCTGGCCGGTCTGGATGGCCATCATCGTAACCTTTGCACTTTGCGTCTCGATCGGGGCGGTCAACGGGTACATCGTCGTGCGCACTGGCCTGCCCAGCTTTATCGTGACGTTGGCTTTCCTGTTCATTCTGCGCGGCTTCACCATTTACCTGCCCCAGACGATCGAGCGGAAAACCATCATCGGCGGCATCCGCGATGTGGCCGAGGGCGACTGGCTGGCGTCGGTTTTCGGCGGCAAGGTTGGGCAGGGCTTTTTCGTCTGGCTCGGTGACAACGGCCTGATTGAAACATTCGAACGCGGCACGCGCGAGGGCCAACCTGTGGTCGACGGGATTCCGATGCTGCTGATCTGGGCGTTGTTGATTATCATCTTTGGCCATGTGCTGCTGACCAAAACCAAGTTCGGTAACTGGATCTTTGCCTCGGGCGGAGACGCCGAGGCCGCAAGGAACTCAGGTGTTCCTGTGAACCGGGTCAAAATCCTGATGTTCATGTTCACGGCCTTCTGCGCAACGGTTTTCGCCACCTGTCAGGTGATGGAGTTTGGCTCGGCCGGTGCGGATCGCGGTCTGCTGAAAGAGTTTGAGGCCATCATTGCCGTGGTGATCGGTGGCGCGTTGCTGACCGGCGGGTATGGTTCGGTGCTGGGTGCGGCCCTCGGGGCGCTGATCTTTGGTGTGGTGCAGCAGGGGCTGTTCTTCGCCGGCGTCGAAAGCTCTCTGTTCCGGGTGTTCCTCGGCGTGATCCTGCTGGGTGCTGTGATCCTGAACACCTACATCCGTCGCATCATCACAGGAGAACGCTGAGATGACCGAAGATACAAAATTCCATCATGGCGATGCTCAGAATCAGAAGCCGATCATTCAAATGATCGACATCCAAAAGCACTTTGGCTCGGTGATCGCTCTGGCAGGGGTCAGCTTTGATCTGAAACCGGGGGAGTGTCACTGCCTGCTGGGCGACAATGGTGCAGGCAAATCGACTTTCATCAAGACCATGTCAGGGGTGCATAAGCCGACTTCGGGTGAGATCATATTCGAAGACAAACCGATGCATTTCGAGGACCCGCGCGATGCCATCGAAGCCGGTATCGCGACGGTGCACCAGCACTTGGCGATGATCCCGCTGATGAGTGTCAGCCGGAACTTCTTTATGGGCAATGAACCCACGCGCAAAGTCGCCGGGATCAACTTCTTCGACAAGAAACTGGCCGACGAAATCACCATGGAAGAGATGCGCAAGATGGGCATCAACCTGCGTGGGCCGGATCAGGCCGTGGGGACCTTGTCCGGTGGTGAGCGTCAGACGGTTGCGATTGCACGTGCGGTGCATTTCGGCGCCAAAATCCTGATCCTGGACGAGCCGACTTCGGCGCTGGGTGTGCGTCAGACATCGAACGTTCTGGCGACCATCGACAAGGTGCGCAGTCAGGGTGTGGGCGTGGTATTCATCAGTCACAACGTACGCCACGCACTGGCTGTCGGCGATCGCTTTACCGTGTTGAACCGGGGCCAGACGCTGGGCACGGCCAAACGCGGCGAAATCTCGCCCGAGGAACTGCAGGATCTGATGGCAGGTGGTCAGGAACTGGCCGAGCTGGAAGGGTCTTTGGGCGGCACGGTCTGACGCGTTCCCGCGCGGACCGGACATATTGAAGAAACTGTAATTCAACCGACTGGCCGGGGTGGCCTTAAGTTGAAAGGGATCACAATGGGCAAGACTATCAGACTGACCGCAGCGCAAGCTCTGGTCCGCTATCTGGGCGCGCAGATGAATGAGGCCGGAGAGCCCTTTATCGCAGGTGTCTGGGCTATTTTTGGTCACGGCAACGTGGCTGGGCTGGGCGAGGCGCTGCACGCGGTCAAGGACAGCCTGCCGACGTACCGTGGCCACAATGAACAGACCATGGCGCATTCTGCCATCGCCTATGCCAAGCAAATGCAACGCACGCGGGCTATGGCTGTAACTTCGTCCATCGGGCCGGGTGCGACCAATATGGTGACGGCGGCCGCTCTGGCGCATGTGAACCGGTTGCCGGTTTTGATCATTCCTGGGGATGTTTTTGCGACGCGTGGGCCTGATCCTGTGCTGCAACAAATCGAGAGCTTTGGCGATGGAACGGTCAGCGCCAACGATTGTTTCAAGCCCGTCAGCCGGTACTTCGATCGTATTTCGCGGCCCGAACACCTGTTAACCGCGTTGCCGCGCGCGTTCCGCACCATGACGGACCCGGCTGATTGCGGGCCGGCGACTTTAGCCTTTTGTCAGGACGTACAGGCCGAGGCCTATGACTATCCTGAAAGCTTCTTTGAGCCGCGTGTCTGGTATCAGCGCCGTATCCGTCCGGATGAGGGCGAGTTGGCCCGTGCCGTGGCGGCCATCAAGGCGGCAAAGCGCCCGGTCATCGTGGCCGGGGGCGGGGTGCATTACTCGGGCGCAACCGACGCGCTGCAGAGTTTCGTGGAAACGCACAATATTCCGATTACCGAGACACAGGCGGGCAAATCCGCGCTGGCATGGGATCATCCGCTGAACCTTGGACCCGTCGGCGTGACCGGTGGCGAACCGGCCAACTCGGTCTGTGCCGAAGCGGATCTGGTGCTGGCCATTGGCTCGCGCTTGCAGGATTTCACCACCGGGTCTTGGGGGCTGTTTTCCAACCCGGAACGCGAGATGATCTGCCTGAATACGGCTGCCTATGACGCGGAAAAACACGGCGCGATGCCACTGCAGTCAGATGCCCGCGTTGGGCTGGAGGAGCTGGGAGCGGCCTTGCAGGGATACCGCGCCGATCCTTTTGCAGATACGACCAAAGCGGATTGGTTCGGCAAGGTCGACAAGTTGACCGATGCCCCCGGCGACGGGAACGCATTGCCGACAGATATGCAGGTTGTTGGTGCAGTTCAGCGTGCTTCGAACAATGACACTGTCGTCATGTGCGCGGCGGGCACCATGCCCGGAGAGCTGCACAAGCTGTGGAAAGCCCCGCGTCCCGGCGCCTATCACATGGAGTACGGCTTTAGCTGTATGGGCTATGAAATTGCCGGCGCTATGGGCATCAAGATGGCGCAGCCGGATCGCGATGTGATCTGTTTTACCGGCGACGGCACCTATATGATGGCGAACTCGGAAATGGCGACGGCGGCGATGATGGGCATCTCGTTCACCGTGGTTATCACCGATAACCGGGGCTTTGGCTGCATCAACCGTCTTCAGATGGGCACCGGCGGAGCCGAGTTTAACAACCTGCTGGATCATGCCGTGCATGAGAACCCCTCGGCCATCGATTTTGCGGCCCACGCTGCGGCGATGGGTGCGACCTCGGTCAAGGTCAGCTCGATTGCCGAACTCGAAGATGCGCTTTCTAAACGTGGCGATGTCAAAGGGCCTTATGTGGTGGTCATCGACACCGATCCGTACCCCTCGACCGAATACGGAGGTACGTGGTGGGAAGTGGCCGTTCCGGAAGTCAGCATCCGCCCCGAAGTGAACGAAAAACGCGCAGCCTATGAGCTGGCGATTAAGGAAAGAAACACGAAATGAGCGTGAAAATCGGGATTTCTCCGATCGCCTGGCAGAATGATGATCTGCCGGATCTGACGGCTGCTTACACCATGGAACAGGCGCTGAAAGAGGCGCGTGAGATCGGTTACGTAGGTGTCGAGCGGGGGCAGCGTATGCCCAGCGATACTGAAGGGTTGCGCGCCTATCTGGAAGGCAATGATATCGCGCTGTGCGGTGGGTGGTGCTCGGGCGCGTCGCTGGTCAACGACTTCGCCACAGAACGCGAAGCGGTGCGTGAGCAGGTTGAGCAGTTCGTGGCACTGAATAGTCCCTGCATCGTCTATGCCGAATGTTCGAATACCGTTCAGGGGCAGGCCGGTACTCCGGTCAACAACCGCCCCAAACTGTCCAGGGACGAGATCTTGGCCTATGCCGCCAAGATTACCGAGTTGGCCAAATGGATGGGTGATCAGGGTATGACAATGGCCTACCACCACCACATGGGCACGATCATCGAAACCGAAGATGACGTGAACTGGGTGATGGAAGGATCAGGCTCCGAGGTAAAGCTGTGCTTTGACACCGGCCACCTGCTGTTTGGCGGCGGCGATGTCATGGCGACCCTGAACCGTTGGGGGGACCGGGTGCATCATGTTCATTTCAAGGACATCCGTCCGACGGTCGTACGGGATGTGCGCGAAAACGACCTCAGTTTTCTGGACGCCGTCGTCGCAGGTGCGTTCACAGTTCCGGGTGATGGTTGCATCGACTTTCAGGCGGTAGCGAATGCCCTGAAATCCATGGATTACGACGGCTGGATCGTCGTCGAGGCCGAGCAGGACCCCGCCAAGGCGCCGCCCCACGAGTATTCTAAGAAGGGTTACGAGCATATCCTCGACGTCTGCGCAAAAGCAGGATTGGAGGTCCAAGCGTAACATCCAGCCCTGCGGGGCAACACCGAAGCCATGAAAATAGGAGACGTATCATGGTAAGTCAGGAACTAGATTTCGTCGGTTATTTCGACCGGGAATCCTGTGATCTGGATGAATTCAAGGTGTTGACCTCGCAGAGCCTGGTAACCGAGGCGGTGCCACATGCCGCCGCAATTAAGAAGAATGTCCCGATTTACGACATGCACGCGTTGCGCCCCGCGCTGGAGGATGCAGGCTCGCGCAGAGTTCTGTTGGCGGAGTGGGGCCGTGTTCTGGGCAAATCGGCCGGAGTAATCGCGCTAAAGGGAGCGTTCGCAGATACATCCGTAATCGACCGTGCAAGCGATGTTTTTCGCCAGATCATCGTAGAGGAACGTCAAAGCGGCGCCGGGGAAGGTGATCACTTTGCTGCCTCTGGTGCGAACGACCGGATCTGGAATGCGCTGCAAAAGCAGTGCCTACGCGACCCCGAAGGTTTCGCGCTCTATTTCGGGAACACCGCGATCGCGGCGGCGTGTGAGGCGTGGCTGGGGCCAAATTATCAGGTCACCGCTCAGATTAATCAGGTGCGTCCGGGCGGTAAAGCGCAACAGGCGCATAGGGATTACCATCTGGGGTTTCAGAGCGCGGACAGGGCAGCGCTTTATCCTGCGCGGGCTCATCTGGTTACGGCATCACTGACGCTGCAAGGCGCCGTTGCCCATTGTGACATGCCGGTGGAAAGCGGTCCAACCAAGCTGTTGCCGTTTTCCCAATTGTATCCGCCGGGCTACCTTGCGTTCCACGACGAGAGCCATCGGGTCCATTTCGAAGAAAACTGCATTCAGTTGCCGCTGGATAAGGGAGATGCCGTTTTTTTCAACCCCGCGCTATTTCACGCAGCGGGGGAAAACCGCAGCGTCGATATCGACCGGATGGCCAACCTGTTGCAAATCTCATCCGCTTTTGGACGCGCGATGGAAGCCGTTGATCGGCGATCTATGTCCGAGGCGGTCTTCCCCTCGCTTGTCGCGTTGAAACAGCGTGGTGAACTGGCTGGAGCCGAGCTGGACGCAGCCATTGCCGCCACGGCAGAGGGTTACCCCTTCCCGACCAATCTGGATACAGATCCTCCGATCAATGGCAACGCTCCGGAAAGTCAGGCTGATATTCTGCGTCGGGCCGTTTCCGAAGGCTGGACCGAGGTGCGGTTGTCCGAGGCGCTCTCGGACCTGCGAACAAGGCAAGCTGCCTGAATTCAAGACCCGGTGGGCCATTCAGGCCCGCCCAATAAGGAGAATGCACATGGCAGACCTGCTGAAAAAACCGTTCGGAACCCGGGGCAAGGTGCACGACATTACACCGGCCAGCGCCGGCTGGCGCTATGTCGGCTTCGGTCTTTACCACCTGAAGCCGGGGGACACAGCCAGTGAGGTAACCGGTGATCGTGAGGTCATCCTGGTCATGGTCGAGGGTAAGGCCAGGATCACCGGAGCAGGGCAGGATTGGGGCGTTCTGGGTGACCGGATGAATGTGTTCGAGAAGACGCCGCCGCATTGCCTGTACTTTCCGAATGGCACCGACTGGACGGCCGTGGCCGAAACCGATTGTGTGATCGCCGTGTGTTCAGCGCCGGGCAAAGGTGGTCACGAGGCGCGCCGGATCGGGCCGGAAGGTATAACCCTGACCGAGCGGGGAAAGGGCGTGAATACGCGCTACATCAACAACATTGCGATGGAAGCCGAGGACTACGCCGACAGTTTGCTCGTGACCGAAGTCTTTACGCCGAACGGTCACTGGTCGTCCTACCCAAGCCACCGCCATGACGAGGACGACTATCCCCGGATCACCTATCTGGAAGAGACCTATTACCACCGTCTGAACCCGGCCAACGGTTTTGGCATTCAGCGGGTCTACACTGATGATGGCCAACTGGATGAAACCATGGCTGTTTCGGACGGAGACGTCGTGACTGTCCCGCGCGGCCATCACCCTTGCGGTGCGCCTTACGGGTTCGAAATGTACTATCTGAACGTCATGGCCGGACCGCTGCGGAAATGGCGGTTCGTCCCGGCCCCCGAAGTCGAATGGATTATGGAGCGGGACGGATAGTCGAAACCGATCCCGCCCCAAGGATTTACCCTTGCGGCGGGGCTCCAAAGGCGCGGATCACCATGCGGGCTGCGGCCTCAACCGGGTCATGGGTTTCTTTCAGGATCGTCACGCGATCGAACCGTTCCGGATCTCGGTTGACCGCCTCGCGCAGGGCATTGCCAAACGCCATACGCAACTCAGTTCCGATGTTGAACTTGCAGATCGATGTTTCGCGCGCCAACCGGCTACGTTGTTCTACCGGCACGCCAGACCCGCCGTGAATGACCAGCGGCACATCGGTCGCGGCGTCGATTTCTGCAATGCGAGCCTCGTCCAGCCCGCCCTCTTTGTTTTGCTGTAGGTGGACGTTGCCGACCGAGATGGCCATTGCGTCCACGCCGCTTTCACGGGCGAACTTTGCGGCCTCGGACGGATCGGTCCCGTTCGACCCTTCACCGCCGGAATAGCCCACGAACCCGATCTCGCCTTCGCAGGATATACCGGCCGCATGTGCCATTTCGGCAATGGCGGCGGTTTCGTCGATATTCTGTTGCAGGGGCTTGCGCGAGCCGTCGAACATCAGCGATGTGAACCCGCTGTCCAGCGCGATCTTGCAGTCCTCGAACGTGTAACCGTGGTCCAGATGGGCCGCGACCGGAACCGAGGCGTTCTCGGCCAGGTGGCGAAACATCTTACCCAGAATGGGCAGCGGAGTATGCTCGCGGCAGCTTGGGCCTGCCTGCAGGATCACTGGTGCGTTTTCAGCCTCGGCTGCGGCCACATAGGCTCGCATGTCTTCCCACCCAAGGGTGACGAGGCCCCCGACGGCGTAGCCTTGTTCGTATGCCGGGGTCAGAACGTCTCTGAGAGTGACTAGGGTCATTTGAACTTGGCAATCATGTCTTTGATGCCCGGGATCGTTTCGACCTGATAGGCATGGGTGGGCTGGAAAAACTGGACCAGAGAGCGCTGCGTCAGGCCGCCGAGGATGGTGAAATAATACATCTCGTACCCCGGCAACACGCAGCAGGGGTGGTATCCCTTGTCGATGCAGATCGTTGAGCCGTCGACGATGTGATACGCATCGCCTGGCTCGTTGTCCTCGCGCTGCAGCATCTGCAGGCCGGACCCCCAGTTGGGTTTGAAGCGGAAGTTATAGGTCTCGTCGTGCCGGGTTTCGTCCGGCAGACGGTCGGTGTCGTGCTTATGGCTAGGGAAGCCGGACCAACCGCCCTGACCAACGGTGAACAGCTCACTGACCAGCAGGCGACCGACCTTGTCGTGCTGTTTCTGGCCGAGGATGTGCTTGATCTTGCGATGAGTTTTGGTGTCGTCGCTGCCGTATTGAACCAAATCATGTTCACGCACGTCGAACGGATCCAGCACCTTGTCGTGCTTGGCGCCCGCAATGAAAACTTCGGTTTCATCTGACACGCAGACCAGTTGGACCTTGGCACCGACCGGCACGTAAACACCTTCCGGGTCGCCGTCCCAAACGTCTTCGCCCCGGTTGCCCAATTTGGCAAAGTGTACCCCTTCGACGTCAACATCGACGCTGCCGGTGGCGGGAACGATGCAGGTCTCATAACCCGGCACCTGATACTCGAACGCTTCGCCGTTTTTCAGTTTGACGATGTTGAAATAGTTCAGCGGCACCGTGGGATCGTCCGCATCGACGATGGGTTTGTTCTGATTGTCATAGGGTGCGATATGCATGGGAGTCTCCTATGTCGTAGGGCCGGGATGGGAGGCGAGAAACGCGTCCAGTTCCGGTATTGTTGGCATGGCCGGGGCACACCCGGGTTTTGATACGACAATTGATGCGCAGGCCGAGCCGCGCATGACGGCGTCTTTGAGCTGGCTGCCCGCGGCGATTGAGGCCAGCAGGCCAGCCATAAAGCTGTCGCCAGCACCATTGGGTTTGACGGCGGTAACCGGATAGATGCCGGTTTCGATTTCCTGTCCGTCCACCAACGTGACTGCGCCTTTTTCGCCCATCTTGTAGATGACGATACGCCCCGGTTTTGCTGCCAGTTCCTTTGCCTTGTCCAAGCCCTTTTCGATGCCTCCGGCCATAAATCCGAACTCTTCGTCATTGCCGACGATCAGGTCGCTGGCCTCGCCCGCACGCGATAGAACCTCTGCTGCGACTTCGGGTGATGGCCAGCTGTAGGGGCGGTAGTCGATGTCGAATATGATCGGCAAGCCTGCCTTGCGGGCGTTGTCGAATGCGCGAAACGTGGCGCTGCGCGACGGTTCCGAGGCGAACACTGTTCCGGCCGAGATCACCGCCGAGAACTTGTCGTAGTCGACCTTATCCATATCGCCCTCGGTCACCTGAAAGTCGACGGCACCGTTGCGATAGATAACATTCTGGAAATTCTCGATCCGGCTTTCATAGACGGCAAGTGACATACGGTATTCGCCACCGACGACCCGGATGTAAGAGGTGTCGACGCCGTAATGCGCCAGCTTGTTCATGCAGAACCGGCCTACGGCGTCATCTGAGACCGAAGTGATCAGCGACGCCTGGCTGCCCAGTTTGACCAACCCGGCGCAGATATTCGCAGACGATCCACCCAGATCGGCGTGGAACGTGTCGGCGTCTTCGCTTTTGACGCCAACAGGGTCTGCGTACACGTCCATGCCCGCACGGCCAAAGACCGCAAACCGGTTTCCTTTGATACCGTCTATCAAAGCGCTCACGTCGTCACCTCCGGCAAAAAGGGGCTGGCAAGGATCGTTGGTCCTTGCGTTGAATCGATTCACACGATACTGATTTTGCAACCGGTTGCAAATACATTGTTCGGAGCCGTGACAGATGCCTGAAATCGGAATTGGAATCGTTGGTGGCGGCTATATGGGCAAGGCTCATTCGGTCGCGATGTCTGCCGTCGGCGCGGTGTTCAATACTGCGTTGCGACCGCGTCTTGAGATGATCTGTGCGTCCAGCCCGGAAAGCGCCGAGCGGTATCGCGCGGCTTATGGTTTCCGACGCGCGACCGAGGATTGGCGCGTGCTGGTCAACGACCCGGCGGTCGAGGCTGTGGTGATTGCCTCGCCACAAACAACGCATCGACAGATCGCAGAGGTGGCGTTTGCGCTAGGCAAACCAGTCCTGTGTGAAAAGCCGCTTGGTTCGTCGCTGGAGGACGGTCAGGCCATGGTTGCAGCGGCTGAGGCGGCCGGTGTCACCAACATGGTCGGGTTCAACTATGTGCGTACCCCGGCGACCCAGTTCGCGCGCCAGCTGATTGCGCAGGGTGAGCTGGGGGACATAACCTGGTTCCGCGGCGAGCATACCGAGGATTTCTATGCAGACCCTGAGGCTCCGGCCACATGGCGCACAACCGGAATGGCCAACGGTACGATTGGCGATCTGGCTCCGCATATGGTCAATGGCGCCATGGCTCTGATCGGGCCGATTGTCGAGGTTATGGCCGAAGTGGAAACCGTTCACCACGAGCGTCCCGGCGGCCCGGTGACCAATGATGACCACGCCCAGATCATGTGCCGCTTCGCCAGTGGCGCGATGGGAAACATTTACGTCAGCCGGATATCGACGGGCCGAAAGATGGGCTATGCCTATGAAATATCAGGTACAAAAGGCGCCATCCGGTTCGATCAGGAAGATCAGAATGCCCTGTGGCTCTATCGTTGCGAAGGGCCTGAGGCGGAAAGAGGCTTTACCAAGATCCTGACGGGTCCGGCCCATCCGGATTATGAGCCGTTCTGCCAGGGACCCGGACATGGGACCGGATATCAGGACCAGATCATCATTGAGGCCAAGGACTTCCTTGAAGCCATCCATACCGGAAAAGCGATCTGGCCCACATTCCGCGACGGGCATGAGGTCAACTGCGTGCTAGCTGCGGCTTTGAAGTCGTCAGAGCAACGCCAGTGGCAACAGGTCAGCGGGCTCTGAACACTGAAAAACGAATACACCTAAGAGAGACGAGAACCATGGCAAAGTTGAAATGGGGAATGATTGGTGGTGGCGAAGGCAGCCAGATCGGACCAGCGCACCGATTGGGCGCATTGGCGGACGGGATGTTCGAATTCGCCGCCGGTGCGCTGGATCACCGGCCCGATGTCGGTCGCGAATATGCCCAAAGGCTGGGCGTTGCGGCAGACCGCGCCTATGGCGACTGGCAAGAGATGCTGGCAGGCGAAAAAGACCGCACGGATCGGATTGATCTGGTGACGATTGCAACGCCGAACTCGACTCATTTCGAGATCGCCAAGGCGTTTCTTGAGGCCGGATTCAACGTGCTGTGCGAAAAACCCATGACCATGACAGTGGAAGAAGGGGAAGAGATCGTGCGCGTGGCCGAAGCCTCGGGCAAGATTTGTGCAGTGAACTACTGTTATTCCGCTTATCCGATGGTCCGACAGGCCCGTGCAATGGTGCGGGCCGGGGAAATCGGCAAAGTCCGGCTGGTTGTGACAAATTTCAGCCACGGCCACCACGGCGACGCAACCGACGCCGACAATCCACGCGTCCGCTGGCGCTATGATCCGGCGATGGCGGGTGTATCGGGACAGTTCGCCGACTGCGGTATTCACGCGTTGCACATGGCCAGCTTCATCAGTGATGATGAGGTGAAAACCCTGTCAGCCGACATGGCTTCGACCATCTCAAGCCGTGAATTGGAAGATGATGCGATGATCAACTTCCGCACAGAAGGCGGCGCGGTTGGCCGGTTGTGGACCTCTTCCGTGGCCATCGGGCGTCAGCACGGCTTTGACATTCAGGTGTTTGGTGAAACTGGTGGTCTTCGCTGGGCGTCCGAGCAACCCAATCAGCTGATTCACACACCCGTTGGCGGCCGCACGCAGATCATTGAAAAGGGCGAAGGTGGGCTGCACGACGAAGCGCAGCGCCTGTCCCGTGTCGCCATCGCGCATCCCGAAGGGTTCCCGCTAGCAGTTGCAAACATCTATTGCGATCTGGCCGACGCGATTCAAGGAGAGGTCCGGGACGGTCTTCCAACGCCATCCGATGGGGTTCGTTCGATTGCGGCGGTCCATGCAGCGGTCGCTTCGTCCAAGGCCGACGGCGCCTGGACGGACGCGCGCCCACCGATGTTTCGTTGATTATGGGCGGGGCCGCAGCGTGCCTCGCTCGATTACGCGACAGGGAAAGATCCGTGCCTCAGGATAGCGCTGCGGGTCTTTCAGCATTTCCTCGACCAGATCGACCGAAGACGTGATGATCTGCTTGATCGGCTGGTGAATCGTCGTCAGATTCACGCTCTCCCAGCGGGACATTTCCATGTCGTTCAGGCCGATTATTCCGATTTCTTCGCCGGGCTTCAGGCCATGATCCGACAGGGCGGATAGCGCCCCGATAGACAGGATGTCGTCGCCGCAGAAGTACCCGTCTGCCGGTTCATCCTTTAACAGCTTCAGCATTTCCTCGCGCCCGGCCTCGAAAGAATACGCGCCTGCAAAAGAGTGAGACACTTCGAGATCGGAATGTTTCTCGACCTCTTCCATGAAGCCGCGATACCGATCCATGGACGAGGTCGCATCCTTGGGCCCGCCCAGATACCCAACGCGCCGATACCCGCGTGCCAGTAGTTCCCGTGCTGCCATCCGACCGCATTCGACGTTGTCGATTCCCACAACGTGGACTTCTGGCGACGTGGCCGAGCGTCCGAACGTGTGCACGACAGGAACTCCGGCGTCGTGGAACGCTTTTGCAAAGCTGGGCGGCAGGGTGGACGAGGCAACGATCGCGGCGTCGACCGAGTATTGCCGCAGCATTCGAACCGAGTTGGCTGGTTCCGTTTCATCGGTCAGATTCACGATGAGGGGACGCAGACCCCGTTCCTGTAGAGCCCGAGTGAACTGGTCGAACACCTCAAGGAAAATGGGGTTGTGGAAGTTGTTGGATATCAGCCCGATCAACTTTGTACGGCCGGTCGTCAATGAAGAAGCCAGCGCATTCGGGCTATACCCCAGTTCTTGCGCGGCCTTTTCCACCTTGCTCCGTGTTTTGGCTGAAACGGACGCACCCTCGGTGAATGTTCTGGAAACGGCAGACCGCGAAACACCGGCCAATGCAGCGACGTCTTTTAAGGTGACACTCATGATTGGCGCCCGCGGTTCGGGGTATGGCTGATACGTGAATTCATGGTGAAAATACTATGCACTATTGCATCAGACTTGCAATCGGTTGCAAAGTGGCAATCCGTGTGACGCGAGGCCCTGCGATACATCTGAGGAGAATGGTGGGTGATGAGAGACTCGAACTCCCGACATCTTCGGTGTAAACGAAGCGCTCTACCAACTGAGCTAATCACCCGTGACGGTGCATGTAGCCAAGCCTGCGCCCGGGCGCAAGAGGGTGTGACACAATTTCTTTGTTTGAGATTGAAATGATCCCTGAACCCGGTTTGACCGGGGGTCTGCGCTTTCGGCTCAAGTTCAGCATTGCCGATGTTTGCAAAGTCGCTTGCGTGTCACCTGCCGCCTCAGATATCCCCGGAGGGACTGCAACTTTCCGGTTGGGAGTAGAAAGATCCTGTCCCACGCGCGCCGAGTTTTGATCGCGGCCCTGGTCCTGGGCGTATTGACGCTGGCTCCGCTTCGCGCGGGGGCTGAGGGGATATTGGTATTTGCCGCTGCCAGCCTGAAAAACGCATTGGACGAGGTTGCCGCCAATTTCGAGCAGCAGACGGGCCACGAAGTGATCGTCTCATATGCGGCTTCGTCTGTTTTGGCACGACAGATTCAGTTGGGTGCTCCGGCGGACCTGTTCATCTCGGCCAATGAAGACTGGATGGATGTTCTGGAAGAACAGGACCTTATTGACACGGACACCCGTGTGGACCTTCTGGGCAATGGGCTGGTTCTCATCGGCGGCGCTGATCGTTCGGATCTCGGCGAGATGAGCCCCGAGGTCGATCTGAACACGGCACTGGATGGAGGGTATCTGGCTATGGCTCTGGTCGACGCTGTTCCGGCCGGGATTTACGGAAAGGCGGCGCTGGAAAGCCTGGGGCTGTGGAAAGGCGTGCAGGGTCAGATCGCGCAGACCGACAACGTGCGTGCAGCACTTGCGCTTGTTGCGGCGGGGGCCGCTCCGCTGGGGATCGTTTATCGGTCCGATGCGCAGGCCGAGGACAGGGTGCGTGTTGTTGCGGAATTCCCATCAGATTTGCATCCTTCCATTGTCTACCCTGCGGCTGTGACGAAAGTAGGCGCACAGGACGCGCAGGTTTTTCTGACACATCTGCAATCTGAGGTTGCCCGGGCCATTTTTGAAAAGCAGGGTTTTGCCCTGCCGAACGGGTAACTGCATGGGTTGGCTGGGACCTGCAGAGCTGGAAGCACTGAAGCTGTCGCTGCGTGTGTCGTTTTGGGCTACCCTGGTGACATTGCCGTTCGGAGTGTTCGTTGCCTATGCGCTGGCCCGCTGGCGGTTTCCAGGTCGGCAGGTGTTGAACGGGCTGGTGCATTTGCCCTTGATTCTGCCGCCGGTGGTGACCGGTTATCTGCTGCTTCTGACCTTCGGAATTCAGGGGCCGTTGGGCAAGCTGCTAGCCGAATTCGGAATCGTCGTTGCTTTCCGTTGGACCGGGGCGGCGCTGGCTGCCGGGATTATGGCTTTCCCGCTTATGGTGCGGGCTATCCGCCTGTCTATTGAGGCCGTCGACCCCAAGCTTGAGCAAGCGGGCGCGACGCTTGGTGCCTCGCGTCCGCTTGTGTTCGCTACGGTTACCTTGCCCATGATCCTGCCCGGCGTCATCGCGGGTGCGATCCTTGCCTTTGCCAAGGCGATGGGAGAGTTCGGTGCCACAATCACATTTGTCTCGAACATACCTGGCCAGACCCAGACGTTGCCGTCTGCCGTCTACGCTTTCCTGCAGGTGCCGGGTGGCGAAGCTGCGGCGACCCGGCTGGTTGTGATCTCAATTGTTATCGCCATGGGGGCGTTATTACTGTCCGAGTTCGTCGGCAGGCGCGTTGCGGCTCGGGTGGCCGGATCATGAGCCTGTCTGTCCACCTGCAGCATGACCTGCCCGACATCAAGCTGGATCTCAGCTTTGACGCCCCTCCCGGCGTGACGGTTCTGTTCGGGCGTTCGGGATCGGGAAAAACAACCGTCGTCAACGCAGTTGCCGGACTGCTGAGGCCAAAGGCTGGGCGGGTGTCTGTAGACGGGTGGGATCTGTTCGACACGGATCGGGGCCTCTGGTTGCCGCCGCACAAACGGCGACTGGGTTACATCTTTCAGGAAGGCCGTCTGTTTCCGCATCTGACCGTTCGCCAGAACCTTTTCTATGGGCAATGGTTTGCGCCAAGGGGCGCGCGGCGTGAAAACCCGGACAAGGTGATCGAAATGCTGGGGATCGGGCACCTTCTGGATCGCCGTCCTGCGGGATTGTCTGGTGGCGAAAAGCAACGTGTCGCCATTGGCCGCGCCCTTCTGGCCAGCCCGCGCCTGATCTTGGCGGATGAACCGCTGGCAGCTTTGGACGACGCGCGAAAGGCTGAGATTTTGCCCTATTTCGAACGGTTGCGGGATGAAGTCTCGGTGCCGATTCTTTACGTCACCCATTCGGCAGCCGAGGTTGCGCGACTGGCCACGTCGGTTGTGGCGTTGCAGGACGGCAAAGCGCTAAGGCACGGTCCTGCCTCGGAGGTTCTGGCGGATCCATCGGTCGCTCCGGCCGGTGTTCGGGCAGTCGGTGCTGTGCTTCAGGTTCGGGTGGCCAAGCACCATTCGGACGGGCTGACCGAACTGGACGCGGGTGGTGCCCAGTTGTTTCTGCCGCGCATTCCACATGAGGTTGCTGAAGAGTTGCGCATCCGTATTCCGGCGCAAGAGGTCATCCTGTCCAGCAAACGCCCCGAAGGGTTGTCTGCCTTGAACGTTTTGCCGGGCACCGTCGACACAATCCGCGCGGGCGAGGGGCCGGGGGCGATTGTGTCGGTGAAAACGCCTGCTGGCACCATTCTGGCGCGTGTTACCCGGCGTTCGGTCGACGCGCTGGGATTGGCCCCGGATAAACCGTGTTTTGCGGTTATCAAAACGGTTGCGTTGGCGCCTCAGGACGTCGGCGGGCACTTGGGCGGACACTAAGCCAGCGCACGCACCTCGAATTCACGCAGGATCAGGCGGGCGGCGCGTCCAAAACCCATGCCGTCTGGGGCAGGTGTGTCGGGGAAGATGGCGGAAAGCTCCTGCAATGCGTCTGATGACAGGGTGTATAGGGATTCTTCACCCAGAAACAGGCTTTCGGCCAATGCTCCATCGGCCGTCAGTATCTCGTGATTGTCCAGTAGGATGTGAAAATACTCGACCGGATCGTCTGTGGTTTCAATTGCGATACCAGGCCAGGAACACAGATGCTTGGCCGCAACCAAGGCTTCGGGTGCGCCGAACAGCAGCTCCACTTTCGGCCCACTGACCAGAATGCGGTGTTGCTGTGACACCAACAGATCCCGTTTTGGCCGCCCCGCTCCCAAGCTGCCCGATTTGATCCGAACGGGACGCATCGCGGGGTTGTCTCGTAACCGGTCTGGGGGCAGGGCGCTGCTTTCGATCCAACGGATCGGTTGCGGGCCATTGTCCTCGGTAAGCACATAGTCGCCAACCGAAAGGGTCTCGATCCGTCGCGCGCCTTCCTCTGTGTCGATTATGGTACCCGCTGTAAAGCAGACTCCTTCGATCGTGATCGTTATATTCTGCTCACGTACGAAACCTACTGGCCCAAAAAAACCACTGTATTCGCCCGTTACCTGAACCGTGAATGTATCCTCGACGGTCTCGTTAAAATCGAGACTATCGAAGAAAGTGGGGTCGACCGTATAGGTCCATTCTCCGTTAGGAAGGATGCTGGCGGTTCCGAAAGCTGGTTGCGATGAGATAGTCCATTCCTGTGAAAGAATGGTAACGTTGCTATCCAGAACCAGGTCGCCAGTCTCCTGGTTTGGTGGGTCGCCGGTGACATTGCCGGTTGTGTCGCCAGTGATAGTGATTGAAACCATTCTACATGCCCTCTCCCGCCAGAATCCGCTCGAACTCTTGCTTGCGATACAACTGCATGTGTACTTCGCCCGCATCGTCGCGGGTCCATTCCACGATCCGGTTTCGCGACATGTCACTGTCCATCCGGTTCGTACGAACCCGCGGATGGGGGATGCTTTTCTTCAGCATATCTACAATCTGATTGGTTTGTCCGAACGGAGCAACCAGATCTACGATCCAGAATGAGTTGCCACTGGTGAAGTCTTTATCGGTCAGAGGTTTTTCCTCGACCGCATATCTGTACTCTGCCTCTGCGCTGAGCCCAGCGAATGTTACGAACCCGCGTGGGAAGCCGTTTTGCCGAAAGATGTGGTATTGCCCCAACCGGAGCGGAGTTTCGAAGGCATAAAGAACCTGAGCGAGACTGCGTTTCTGATGGGCTTTGGTCAGACCCGCCAAATAGAACATGGCACCGAAATCCGCGTATTTTTCGGGCGGGATGTCAAACCAGTCTTTAGGAAACGCTTTGCTCAATACAATCCCCTGCCTAGTACAGCTCTGGATTTTAGTTTCTTGTTGCCCGGAAATATACTTTTTTGGCCGTGTGGGTACAGTCTGGGGCGTTGATGGTCAAATCCAAGACCGATGTGCCCCGGCTTTACTCAGCCCAATGGCCGACTATGATCTTTGGATAGTTCTGTTTAAAAAATGGGTATTGCGACTATGCGAGTTTTGAAAATGGCCGCCGTGGCAACAGTGATGCTGTGGCCGGGATTCGCGCAGGGAATCGGGTTTGGTGTTGGTGTTTATCCGGCTTTTCAAACCACCGTCACGCCACTGAAAAATGGGGATTACCAAGTCTCTGTTAGCGGGTCGTCCGCTCCGGTTTCCTATTGGTGTGGTATTGGCGACTTTGCCATTCGCACGCTCAGGACCAAGGCAACGCAGCGCATCTATATCACCCGTGCCTATGAAAAACAGACCCGCACAGTGCAGTTCTCTTTAACTCCGCCCGAAGGGGTCGATACCACTCCGGGCTATTCGGTCACCGTGAAACGCGTGGGCGAGAACATGTCTGCGGGGTCCGCTCAAGGTTATTGCTGGGACAATTTCATGGACTTTGGCTTCCGGTAAGTCATCAGACCCATTTGGCCAATGGCGGCAGGCTCATCAGTACAGCATCCGGATCATGGCCGGTTTCCAGCCCGAATTTCGTGCCCCGATCGTAAACGAGGTTGTATTCCGCATACAGGCCCCGGTGCACCAGTTGCGTGTCTTTCTCGGCCTCTCCAAAGCCCTGCACCCGGCGTTTTTCGACCAGTGGCAGGAAGGCCGGCAGAAACGCGCGGCCGATATCCTGAGTCAGCGCGAAATCCGCTGCCCAGTCTCCGGTGCAATAGTCATCCATAAAGATCCCGCCGACGCCACGGGCGCGCTTTCGGTGCGGGATATAGAAGTACTCGTCTGCCCAGTCCTTCAGGCGGGGGTAATGACCTAACCCATGCGGGTCCAGATGCGCCTTTTGGGTGGCGTGGAAATGCGCCGTGTCCTCATCATATTCGATGCACGGGTTCAGATCTGAACCACCACCGAACCACCATGCGTGCGGTGTCCAGAACATGCGGGTATTCATGTGAACGGCTGGAACATGCGGGTTACGCATATGCGCAACAAGGGAAATGCCCGAGGCCCAGAAACGCGGATCTTCCGTCATCCCCGGGATACCCTTGCGCGCCGCCATGGCATGCTGCGCGCGTTCGCCAAGAGTTCCGAAAACGGTCGAGACATTGACGCCGACCTTTTCGAATACCCGTCCGCCGCGCATCACAGACATCAATCCGCCGCCCGCATCGGAGCCGTCATCCGATTGGCGTTTGGTCTCCTTGACCTCAAACCGCCCGGGCTTGGCATCCGCGAAGGGCCCGGTGTTGTGGGTATCTTCAAGCGCCTCGAAGGCGGTGACGATTTCGTCGCGCAATTGGCGGAACCAGGTGGCGGCGGTTGCTTTTTCTGAATCAAACATGGGGATTAGTGTGCAGGGGCTGCAACGGGGTCCAGCAGGGTGCGGCCGCCGTCAATTGTCAGGATTTGGCCAGTGATGAACCCGGCGGCGTCCGAGGCCAGGAACTGCGCCGTTTCGGTCAGTTCATTCGGAGCCGCGATCCGGGCGAGTGGTGTGTGTTTTTCGATATCGTCCCGAAAATCTCGGTTCTCTTTCAAGGTGGACTGCAGCGAGGCACTCATCACCGATCCAAGCGCGATGGAGTTGACGCGAATTCGGTTAGGGGCCAAAGCCACTGCCAGCGATCGGGTCAATTGATCCAGTGCCGCCGTGGACACGGAATAGGCCATCAGGTCTGGGTGCGTACGCCGCGCAGCAATCGAGGACAAATTGATGATTGATCCGGCGGGGCCTTCGTCATCGTCACCTGCCTGTTTGATCATTCGTTTGGCGACCGCCTGGCTTAGACGCAGGGCGGGCATTAGGTTCTGGTTAAGCAACGAACGGACCGAGTCATCCTCGGTGTCCAGCGGATCGGACGGGATCACCTGTCGTGCGCCATTGATCAAAATATCTACCTGATCAAAGGCATCAAGCGTAGCTGACAGCAGGTTCGCAATGGTCAGCTTTTCCCGCAGATCGCCAGCGAAGAACCTGATATTGCTGTCGTCCGCCTGTTCGCCCAGTTCTTCGGCCAGCCGTTTTTCATCCATGTCGGCGAACATGACGTTGGCTCCTGCCTCCGCGAAATGGCGCCCGATTGCCAGTCCGACGCCGTTGGCGCTGCCTGTGACGATGGCTGTCTTGCCGGCGATGGAAAAGGACATGCGTTGCCTCCTGATTTGCGGTGAAGATTAACCGGGATCACCGTCGAGGGCGAGAGGCGTGAAACACCTTGAACCGATTGTCGCCGGACGCTTCGTGAACCTGTGCAAAATTCTCGGTCAGCGTGACCTCGTAGGGCAGGTGCCGGTTAGCAACCATCCACAGGTTGCCGCTGCGGGTCAGGTTTCGAGCGGCGGATTTGATAAAGCCCTGACCCAATTCCGGGTCGGCAGCGCGCGAGGTATGAAACGGTGGGTTCATGATCACCGTGTCCAGCGGTTCCGGCGCGGTCCAGGTAATGGCGTCGGCCCAGTGAAACTGAGCACAGGTATCGGCCAGATTGGCGCGTGCGCAGGTCAGGGCGATGTGGTCAGCCTCGACCAAGTGCAGTGTGCGTGGGTTGGCTATCTTGAGCACTCCGGCCGACAGATACCCCCAGCCTGCGCCCAGATCGGCGATCCGGGCACCCAGCTTGTCGGGCAGTGATTTCAGCAACAGCGCCGAAGCCGGATCGATTCCATCAGCAGAAAATACACCGGGCGCGGTGCGAAATCCGTCGACGGTCTGCACTTCGGGCGCGGACCAGTCGGCAAACGCTTCGGGTGCGGATCGGAACCAGAAGATCTTGCCATGCGCCTTGGCAATGGGCCCTTCGACATCGACGCGTTTGCGGATGTCTTTCAGCAGGCTGTCCACCCCATCGGTTTTGGCCCCGTCGATAATGATCTGCCCGCTTGCACGTTGACAGGCCTGATACACCATGCTCCGCGCCAGAGCCTTGGCGCGAGGTAGGATCACGATGGCATCCTGACAAGGCTCATGAGATTCCGGCGTGGCCGCAAAACCCTGTTGGGCAAAGTGGTCGTGAAACGGCTTAAACGGCTGCACCACCTGCGTGTCGTGTGGCAATGTTGACAGTTCACTGGCCAGCGTCGGCCCCAAAACGGTCAGTGGCTGCGACAGCTCAAGGCCGCTTTGCAAGGCAAGGTCTAGGCGAGGGGACATCGGCAATTTCGCAAGAGAGGGTCGCAATGACCTTACTCTTCACGTTCCATTGTGCATTGCAGGGGGTGCTGGTGTCTGCGGGCGAAATCCATGACCTGGCCCACTTTGGTCTCGGCAATCTCGTGGCTAAAGACGCCTACGACGGCTACGCCCTTTTTATGGACAGTCAGCATAATCTCAAACGCCTCGGCATGGGTCATGCCAAAGAACCGCTCCAACACATGCACCACGAATTCCATTGGGGTGTAATCGTCATTCAGCAGCAGCACTTTGTACAAAGGCGGGCGCTTGGTCTTGGGGCGCGTCTGCACCAACAGCGACGGGTCACCGTCGTCGTCCGGTTTGTCAGACATCATCCATTGGTATTCAGTCATTGCGCGCCTTTGTCCGATTCAGGCTTCGGTTTGTCTGGTCGGTTATATAACGTGCAGGGGGTCAGAGAAAAGAGCCAGCAGGACGTAATCGAAATGGAAAAAACGCTGACCACGGTTGGGTTCGATGCGGATGATACCTTATGGCATAACGAACGGTTTTTCCAGCTGACACAAGCGCATTTCGCCGAATTGCTGGCTGATCACGCCGATCGCGACCACCTGATGGACCGGCTGTTGGCGGCGGAAAAGCGCAATATTCGGCACTACGGGTACGGAATCAAAGGGTTCACTCTGTCGATGATCGAAACCGCGATCGAAGTGACCGAAGACCGGGTTCCATCCTCGGTTATCCGTCAATTGATCGAGGCCGGACAGGACATGCTGGCCCATCCGATTGAACTTTTGCCGCACGCGCGAGACGCCGTTGAGGCGGTGGCGGAAACGCATCGGGTGATTCTGATCACCAAGGGAGATCTGATCGATCAGGAAAGAAAGCTGGCGCAGTCCGGCCTTGGCGATCTGTTTGATGAGGTCGAGATCGTGTCCGAGAAATCGGAACAAACCTACCGCGATATCTTTGCGCGACATGGTGAGGGGCCGGAAACTGCAATGATGGTGGGCAATTCGATGCGATCCGACGTGGTTGCCCCGATTCAGGCCGGGTGTTGGGGCGTCTATGTTCCGCACGGGCTGGTCTGGGAAATCGAGAAGGCCGAAATACCGGCGGGTCATCCACGCTATAAAGAGCTTCGAGATTTGGGCGATCTGGCGGAGTATGTTCAGCGCCTGAGTTGATGTTGCCAATTGGCCGCAGTTTTTGAAAAACGACTTGAGGTCAGGGATTTCCGCGCGCCGACCCTGTGGATTTAGTGGTTCGCCGCGCCCTGTGGCCCATATGTGGTGTCCGGCGCGGGGAATAACGAAACAGCGAAATTGAACGCTTTCGGTTTATTTCATTGGGTCTCTGTGATACCGTTGAGGGTAATAAAACAAAATTGGTGCTGACCGGGAAAACCCGGCGGCCAGAGGTAGACAGAGGCAAAGATCGTGCAGGTTCGGCGGACAGTTCCGGCCCGAATGGGCTTATTTCTTATAGCATTCTTGTGGCTGCTCTCCTTTGCGCCGTTGCAAGGGATAGCAGCACCATATGCGGCGATGGTCATCGACGCACGAACCGGAGAGGTTCTGCATTCGCGCAACGCAGACACAAGGCTGCATCCGGCATCACTGACCAAGATGATGACGCTCTACATCGCGTTCGAAGCGGTGCGGAATGGCGAGATCACCTTGGACACTCCGGTTCGAATCACAAAAAAGGCGTCGTCCGAACCCCCCTCGAAACTAGGCTTGCGTACCGGGCAGACGATTGCGTTCCGCTATCTGATCCGCGCGGCTGCGGTGAAGTCCGCAAATGACGCGGCAACGGCCATCGGGATTGCAATCAGCGGGTCCGAGGCCGCATTCGCCCGCCGCATGACACGTACCGCCAAGGCAATGGGCATGAGCCGCACGACCTTCAAGAACGCACATGGCTTGACCGAGTCCGGCCATTTGTCCACCGCGCGGGACATGACCACGCTGGGGCGGCATCTGCTTTATGATTACCCGCAGTATTACAACCTGTTTTCGCGCCAATCGACTCATGCAGGGATAAAGACGGTCCCCAACACAAATCGTCGCCTTCTGGCTGCCTACAAAGGTGCGGACGGAATCAAAACCGGATACACGCGGGCCGCTGGCTTTAACCTGGTTGCATCGGCCAAGCGTAAGGACGAACGCATCATCGCCACGGTTTTTGGCGGGCAATCCGGTGCGTCTCGCAACGCCAAAGTGGCAGAGTTGCTGGACATGGGATTCCGCCGCGCCCCGTCGCGCGCGCCAATCCGTAAACCCGCGCGCCCGGCATATGCCGGAAATGTAGGGCTGGGCGACGCAGTAAAAGTCGCGAGTCTGGTCGGCGCACCGAAGAACAGCCTGCGGCCGGTCCTACGCCCCGGGCCGGGAGCAGCTGTTCAGGTGGCAGGCACGGTGGCGGAAACCGCCGCCAAGAACGGTGCTCGTATTCAGAATGGAATCGCCGCAGCCATTGCGGCCGCCGACATCCAACCGGCTGGCGACGGGGACGCACCGCGTCCGGCTGCACGCCCGGAAGACCTGGTTCTGGCCTCAACCGACCCGGCAGCGCAACCAGAGCCGGAACAAGAGATTGTAACCCGACTGTCCACATCAGGCGGACGCCTCTGGGGCGTCAATGTGGGCCGCTATACCACCCGATATGAGGCGGAAAAGGTTTTGCTGAAAACCGCGCTATCGGAAATGACCACTCTGGAAGGCACGCTGCGCAAGGTGAACCAAAGCTCGCGCGGCTTTGATGCGACGTTCCAGGGCATGACCCGTGAACAGGCCGATCTGGCCTGTCGCCGGCTTCAGGCCCGGAACGTCACTTGTTTCATGATCGGGCCGTCATAAGGCTCGACATACTCTCCTGAACGGATCTGGGCTGCGAGGCAACTCGCAGCCTTTTTTAATCAAAGACGTGGCCGTGTTCGTACTGTTCGTCCTGACCCGCCGCAGCAGTCAGGGCCGCCACGTTGTCCTTGGTGAAGAACCCGTCATAGTGGTGGCAGCGTTCGATATACTCGGTGATCAGCAGGGTGTATTTCGAGTGTTTCGAGAAAATCTGCTTGAGGTTCGGGTCGTCCTTACATTCACCCACCACGTGGGCCAGGAACGGCACGCCCTTGTCCTTAAGCGTGTTGACCACGAAATCGACGTTCTTTTCGCCCGCGCCATGATCGCCGTCCTGGATCTCGACGGCCATATGATGCAGGCGGCGCCCAAAGTTCCGCACGAAATCCTCGGTCGGCATGGGCAGCTGTTCGAATGAGTTCACAAAGGATGGGGTGTTGTTGGCGGTGAAGACCTTGGCAGGGGATTTCTTGTCGTCATCCACATTCGCGTTCCGGTTCACATTGGTCGACGAGTTCATGTCGAAGATGTTGTACGCGCCCCAGAAATAATAAGGAACCATTGTCAGGAATTCGAGGATCGCGTCCTCACGCTCGCCCGCCAGAATCCGCGTGGCCAGATGGTCGATCCCCAGCATTAAGGGTGCGATCTTGCTGTCCGCCCCAAACGCCGCCGCCTGATCCAGCCGTGCCTGTTCGTCGTCGCTCAACAATACCCGGTCTCCAAGGCCCAAACTATCGGGGTCGTTGAAGTCCAGCGTCGAATAGCCGACCCGGTTACACGTGAAATCCGACGGCGTGGTAAAGCGAAACCCTTCCATCGTGTAGAATGGATTCTCAGTGTCGCCCTTATACTCGAACCGGATGTTTTGATCTTCCAGCGTTTTGCTGAGGGTGTTCAGGTCCCTGGCGCCAAACACCTCTCCAACATATCGGGTCTGGGGCGTGTTTCGAGCCAGCGGGTACATGCGGTTGATGCGAGGGATAAAGTCCTCGAATGTCGGGCTCAGCGGTGCCATCACGATCATTGCCGGATAGTCGGCATGTGAGTGCAGCACCGAAAACCTGTGGGTCTGCCCCAGATAGCTGGCTGTATGGCGATAGGGCGTCATGACATAAAGCTCGAGCAGGGTGTCGAACACCGCATCCGCCTCGACCTGTATCACGATCGCCCTCATGGGGCCGACCTGTTCGGCCACGCCCGAACTGTTGCGGCGTTCATAGATCATCGGCAGGTATTCGTTGAAGAATTCCGAGTTCTTCTTGTCACCGCGCGGTTCGTAAGACTTCAGATCAAAAGACATTGGCCAACCTCCTTGCCCATACCAATCCGGCATGGCGTTGCTTGGAATTGTGGTATTCAGAACATGCACTTGCAGGCATGCTAGGGGCTGAATCCCGTGCAGGCAACAGTAAGAAAGTGGGTCGTTGAGCTTACGATTGCCTGTCTAACGGGTGAATTTTGTCACTTCGACACCGCCGTCAATCAGGTTCTCCCGGACCGAACGGGCAATTTGAACTGCAGTGGGGCCATCGCCGTGAAGGCAAATTGTGTCGATGGATGTGTCCAGCCGTTGCCCACTTTCGGTGATGATGGCGCCTTCTCGCACCATGTTCAGGATGCGGGGTCCGGCGACTTCCGGGTCGTGGATGATTGCGCCGGGCAGGCTGCGGTCTACCAGAGTGCCGTCGTCGTTATAGGCGCGGTCGGCAAAAATCTCTCCGACCCATTTGCATCCCAGGTCGCGTACGGCCGCTTCCTGTTTGGTGACAGCCAAAACCATGATGATGATATCCGGGTCGACATCCAAAGCGCCCTGGTAACAGGCCCGCGCCATATCAATGTCGACCGAGCACATATTAGCCAGCGCCCCATGCAGTTTCAGATGCCGTACATTCGTACCGACGGCTGCCGCCATACCTTGGGCTGCGCCCAGTTGATAACGCACGAGATTGCGCAGGCTATTGTGCGGCACTTTCATGTTGCGCCGGCCAAAGCCCTGCAGGTCTGGAAATCCGGGATGTGCCCCTATGCCGACACCGTTGTCAGCGGCCAGAGTCATTGTCTTTGCCATGACGTCCGGGTCCCCTGCGTGGAAACCGCACGCGATATTGGCCGAAGTGATGATCTTCAGCAGGCTTTCGTCATCGCCCATATTCCAGGGGCCAAAGCTCTCTCCCATATCGGCATTCAGATCGACGCTTGGCATCGGCAACTCTCCTTAGTCGGCGGCAGAGATCATTCCGCTTATCAATTGGTAGGACAACAGGTCCGGGATGTCATGCGGGTCACGGACCAATGGTTCGATCCGCGTGGGCAACTTGGCCAGCTCTGCCTTGTAGGCGGCTTGCAGCACAGTGGCTTCGTCCAGTGGCACGAACTGAAATCTGACATTTACGCCGACCGGTGTCTGCGCCGCCCGCGGCAGGTCGCAGGGCAGGACGGTCGCGATGCGAGGATACCCGCCGGTGGTCTGGCATTCGGGTAACAGGATGAACGGGTTCCCTGTGCCTGTCATCTGTATGTCCCCAGGGGTGATGACTTCGGACAATATGTTCAGCTGCCCTTTGGCCGCGAACCCTTTCCCATCACTATCCAGCTGCATCCCCATTCGGTTGGCTCTGCTGCCGCGCTGAAATTCGGTCTGGGTAAAGCGGTTCAGAGTGTCCGTGTCGAACAATGGGGTCTGAAAGCTGGCGACCACACGCAGAACACCGCCGGAAAACCGGTCATCGGGCGGAAGCTTCATGGCGGTTGTGCAGGGTTCACCGTGGGCGGGCAAAGTATCTCCGGCCTGAACGGCCTGACCAATTTTGGCCGTCAAATGCGCCGAGCGTGACCCCAGGAATTCTTCCGAGGCAATTCCGCCGCCTACATGCAGGTAGCCATAGTTCCCGCGCGTCGCAGCGCCAATCGTCAACCGCTGCCCCGCTTCCATATGGTGAGACGCATTCCAAACGACTGGCGATCCGTCAATGCTGGCCTGCATCGTCGCGCCGGTCAGGGCAATGCCCGTCGGTTGCGTCGCCTCGAACTCCCCACCCAGGCCCGCCATCTCCAGCGCCGCAAGCTCGGGGCTTTGACCCAACAACGCCGCGCCTTCATGCAAGGCGAGCAGATCTGCAGCCCCGGAACGGGAAAGCCCTTGATCCAGATATCCGGTGCGCCCCTGATCCTGTATCGTGCAAGCCGGACCGATGCGGTGGACGATCAAGCTCATCACACGATCTCCTCGCAGGTGGCCCCACCTGATCCGTCCGCGTCATTGGCACGGATGGCTTCCAACTCGTCGCGGGACACTGACAGGAATTGCATCTCGTCGCCCGGTCTTAACGCGAAACTCTGCGCTGCCTCGGGACGGAAACAGCGAAAAGCCGTTTGGCCCACGTGCCGCCATCCGGTCGGCGTGGGCCCCGAGAACAGCACGAATTGAGAAATGGCCAAAACCAAAGCCCCCTCGGGCACCATCGGTGTCAGTTCCTTCAGCCGCGGAATGTTGAACTCCGGCCCAAGCGGGCCAAGATACGGCTGACCGGGCGCAAAGCCGATGGTCAATACGCGAACCCTCGTTTCACCGAGGCGCCTTACAGCCTCGGCCGGGTCCAGTCCTGCGGCTGCCGCGGCCTCATCCAGTTGCGGCGCAAGTTCACCGCCATAAACCGTAGGGACGCGCCACAGTCTGCGGCCCAAGGGCAGTGATGCCTCAAACCAGTCTTGTTGCTTCAATAGGCGCTGCACGCGATCCCGGATCTCGGCGTGGGTTAACTTGTCCGGGTCGAACCGGACATAGGCCGATGCCAGAGATGCGGAGGTTTCGAGAATGCCGTCCCACGAGGCTGAATCGATTGCACCGCGAAAAGCCAGCGCCGCACGGTTCGACGGTTCGGCCATCGTATCGGCGAAGGAAATCAGAAGGCCGTCAAAACCAACGGTGCTAATGCGAGGAAAAGTGTCAGCGTGTTTGGATATCATATTGCGGTAAGCCTGGGCATCTCTAATTGGCGACCTCACAGCATCCTGCGCGAATGCGCAAGAGTCGGGGTTACGAGATGTCTTCTCTGTGAACCTGAATCACGTCTCGGAACCGGAAATTTCCCAAAATCCGACTCATTGGGATAATGACGACTCGGTTGAGTCTTGTGGTCGAGTGCGGGCGTTGGACTATATATAGCGTGGGGCTTGAATGCGACGCAGTAAGGGTAAAGGCGCCCTCGGCCGAGAGCGGTCTAATTGGAGCTTCTAAGTGGTCATCGGTCTTATTTAATTGTTTGAAATCATTAAACTAATTAGGAAAATGCAAAAAAATCGTTCAAGACGTCATTTTTCGGTTGCGGAGGTATGCGGTTATCCTTAGAACCCCCTTCACCGGCGCTGCTGAGGCGCTGGGGGCGCACCGGGGAGACGGTGGGACGGGCCGGAGAGACGGTTGAGACGCTCAGGAGAGACTGGGGGCATCTTGGGAATGAGT